>CAZPYX010000159.1:0-10088 GCA_964590635.1 uncultured Bdellovibrio sp. | reverse complement strand
TCCTTAATTGCTTTGCTATGAATGAATAGACCTGATGTAGATCGTCCTTCGACTTGGAAAGCTTATCGTTCGGATATGTGCAATGGCTGCTGGGGCGGCTGTTGCACAATGCCAGTGGAAATCAAATCATCGGACTTAGTTCGTCTTGGAGTTGCCACGGAAGATGAAGTCGCGGGCTCGGTGAAGAAGCTCGCGAAACGCCTTAAAAAAGAAGGCATCATCGAATCCTACAGAGCGGGCACCGAGTTCTTCATGCTGTCTCAAAAGGCGAATCGCGACTGTCGTTACTTGGATTCAATTACGCGCCTGTGCACCGTTTATGAAAAGCGTCCTGATACCTGCCGTCAGTTTCCCTCTATTGGCCCTAAGCCAGGATATTGTCCTGGGGCTCCTCGCAAATAGGGCTGTCTCATTGTGATAATTGTTAGCTCCTTAGACAGGCAGTGACCTCAAAGTGTCACTGTCTTGGCATAGTCTCGCTTTGAAATGCTTAAATACGCGTAAATTCTAGAAGAAATGGCACGGGCACTGCTCTTACATAGGAATAAGAACAGGGAGGCCCCAATGAGCTTCACAGATAAAAAACTAGAAATCGCAAGCTTAGCCCTCGTGGCAGTTATGGTTGGCGGACTTGGATATATCTTCAAGTCTCCAGTTCAAGCGGTTCTTGCAAATGCTGATGTAAGCTACGAAATGCCTCGTCCAAAATCTTTCTTGGCGGCATTGTTTGGTTTGGGACTTGAAGATCGCGAGATCAATCGTAAATACGTAAATCCATTCGATAAGAAAAAAGCAGATGCTAAAAAGGCAGCCGACGCGAAAGCAGCGGCTCCTTCGGCTCCTAAAGCAGTGGCTCAAAAGAAAACAGATGCTAAAAAGGCCGCTGATGCTGCGAAAAAGCCAAGCGTTGATGTGAATGTTGTAGGTAACGGTGTAAATCCGGGCCTTTCTGCGGGAGACATCGCTAATGGCGGTAACGGCAATAACGGTGGTGGTGGCGGCGTTAGTTCTAACTACGAAACTGGAAATGCAAACAACACAGCGACTGATAAAACTAAAGATGATAAAACTGGCATGAGCGGCGACCAATGGCGTGCAATGATTTCGGGTCAGCCTACAAAAGAAAATGTATCTAAGTTGATCAACGCGTACTTTTCTAAAGACGTTGATGATGCTACTTTCTATACGATCGTGAATGATTTGCTTCGCAATAATAAAGCGGAAACTCAAGCTGTAGGCCTTTATGCCGTCAGTTCAGTATATAGCTCGCAAAGCTTCGCGACTGTAGCCTCTAACTTTGATCAGTTGACGACAGAGAATAAAACCAGCGCTCAATCATACCTGATGGGTTATGCGAACTCAGGTCGTTCAGGCATTCTTTTGACATCCTTGAAGAGCACGAAAGCAGATGTTGTTGAGTTTGCTGCTCAGGTAATTATTGAAGGTTATAAAACTGCAAAATCAGGTACGGTAGTATCAAACCCACGTAACTCTCGCGGTGACGTGAACACAGCTTCGAATGTGGTTTCAGATTACTCTAAGTTTGTACCAGTGTTTCAACAACTTGCACAAAGTTCTGATGCCTCAATCGCAGGACTTGCAAATTCAGCATTGAGCCAAATGCAGACTGTGGCTTCTCTTTAAGAAGCTCTTTGTTAAAGGTTCCTTTCAACTGGACACCGACCCAATATTTCGACGACAATGGCCGGATGAAGCTTTGTCGTCTTTTGCTTTTTGTAGGTCTGTGTTTCTCTGCTGTCTTAGCTAAGGCAGCGTCGGATCTGCCGCGCAATTTAAATAGTGCGGATCAAAGACGTGCCCTTGAAATTCTTGGATTAGGTACAGCCTCTAAAGTTTTAGATAATCCTTATCCTCTTGGAGGCTACACAGGCTTCGAGGTCGGTTTGACTTCTGAATTCATTCCGATGGAGGATCTTTCAAATCTTGGAAGTAAGACCAATGATAGCGGAGAATTCAATTACTACACTTTGACTTTGGGTAAAGGTCTTTACTACAACGTCGATACGTTATTGTACTTCACACCAGCAATTCAGACTCAAAAAGTGCAAAGCTTTGGTGGACAGGTTCGTTGGGGTTTTTATGAAGCGAGCTTTTTCCCAATCTCGTTTTCAGTCAGAGCCTATGCCGGCGGAGCGAACTTTTCTAATTTGATTAATGTCACAACGGTTGGAATAGATCTTCTTGCAACAGTAGCCATTGATAATGTTGCCTTGTATTTCGGCGAGGGGCGTATTAGTGCTCAAGGTACTTTCATCGGCGGGGCTGATGGAATCACGCAAAGTCAGAACACTGAAAAGCAATCCAGCGATGAGAATCATGTTTTGGCGGGCATCAATGTGAATATATCCAAGTTTTTCGTAGCTCTTGAAATTGATCGCTATGTCGATTCAGTTTACAGCGGCAAACTTGGATTTAGATTTTAATCTTTTTGAGATTTTTCGATGATTTTGGTTGTTGATCTGCCATCTACGAATTGTAGCGACATCACTTTTCCACCATAAGACATCACAAACGGCGCACCTACGATGGAATCAATCTTCCAGTCGCCGCCTTTTACAAGAACATCAGGTTTTACTTTGTGGATTAAATTCTCTGGAGTGTCTTCAGTGAAGATGGCTGTGAAATCCACGCAACCTAAGGCCGCCAAGATCTCTGCGCGATCATTTTCATTTTGAATGGGACGGGTAGGACCTTTAAGGCGCTTTACGCTGGCATCTGCGTTCACACCGATAACCAAAGCATCACCTAAAGAGCGTGCTTCCTGCAAATAGCGAACGTGACCTACGTGAAGTAGATCGAAGACGCCATTTGTGAAAACGATTTTTTTACCTTGGGAACGAAGTGGAGCCAAAGCCGCTTCGATATTATCAAACGTACGGACTTGGCCCATGCTGACTATACCTTCTTAAGAAGTTTTGCTCCAGTGATGGAGCCCGCGAAATCAATACCTGTGATAGCAGATGCGATCGGGAAAATAATAAAACCAGTCAAGATCACAAGAGCACTGCGTGCAGCGACTTTCACGCCGTATAACGCAGAATTCATTTCCTCTGGTTTGCCAATGCGTTGATCAAAAGCCCACTCGCCAGGAGTGCAACCCATGAAGATGCGATTCACAGTCAAATAGATGAAAGCCACGGTCGCAAACATCGCTGCCGTTGCGATATAGATCATACCCGCTTCATCTGGATGAGTGAGGTTGCCGATCAAATCTACTTTTGTGATTACCAAAAGAATGATCATGCAAAGCAAGCTAGCTGCGATGACAAGCATTGAATCAAGCAACGCTGAAGAGAAGCTCCAAGTAGTGGCTTTGAACTCTTCTTTAGTTGTTGAAGTAATTTTGTTCTTAGTTTTCTTTTCGTCGAAATCGAAACGACGGCTTTTTTGAAGAGTTTTAAGAATCTCATCAACAGCTGCTGAAGAAGAACCATCGCCGCCCACTTCAGTTAAAGTTCCCGGAGTTGCCGCTGGAACATTGGCTTTTTTGCGTGGAAGTGGTGGACGAAGAGGATCTACAGAAGATTCTTCGATCAATTCCAAGCCTTGATCTTTGATGAATTTTTGGGAAGTGAATGTGTCCACTTGTGCGTCAGCCTTAGCCGCTGCCGCTTTCTTCTTGTGGAAACCTAGACCATCCGTGAGTGGTTTAAACTCAAATTCTTCAAAAGGATCCATTCCTTCTCCTGTCTACACTTCGACTTCGTCGAAGTAGGGATCTGCACTCTGACATCGATCCTATCAGAGCACTTCAACACATCAAATCAAAGTCATACTTTAGGACTGATACCAGAGCCATGCAAGCCGTTTCAACTCGCAAAACCTGCTGGCCTAAAGTCACTGGATGAAGGCCTAGGTCCGTGAAGGTTTTTACCTCGTTATGGGAAAAACCGCCCTCGCTGCCGACAATAATCCAAATGTCTTTAATGCCTTGAGGATGATCAGATTTCACCTTGTTGCAGTATTCTTTGATGCTTAGTGTTGAAGACCCCTCATAAGCAAAAAGACCCGCTTGAGAGTCGTTTCGGTTAGTGAAAACCGAAAGTTTCTCGATAGATATGACGGGAAGGACTTTCATCAGATCGCCACGGCCACTTTGTTGGGTTGCGGATTTTACGATCTTATCCCAGCGATCAACCTTATTTTCTGAGATTTTGTCACCCTTGCGGACGAAGCTGAATTCAGAAAAGAACGGTTGAATGCTGGTTACTCCCAACTCGACTGCCTTTTCCATCACGGCGTCCATCACGGGGAAACGGGAAACAGACAAAGCGAGATGGATATGCGGAGTTTTCAAGGCGGGGATAGTGCGCTCTTCAAGAACACGAGCAGTGGCATTCTTCTTGGTCACTTGAGTGACTTCAACGAAGTAAGCTTTGCTGTCTTCTGTCAGGACTTCGAATTTAGAACCCACATCTTGGCGACACACATCGAAAATATGATGGAAAACGTCACCAGTGAAGTTCACTTGATCTGCGAACAGATCTTTTTTTTCAATCCAATAACGGCGCATTTCTAAACTCCGGAAGATTGAACCCAGTAGCCAACCCATTCATCTTTTTCAAGACGACGAACAACACTCAAGCCAGAGCCTTCAAGGAATTTTTCAAAGAACAAATTGTCTCGTTCCTCAAGAATGCCGGTTAGAAGCATATGACCGCCGGGTTTCAAAACGCGCATTAAATCTTTTTTGATATTGATCAGAACGCCGTCGATGATGTTCGCAACAACGACATCATAAGGTCCGCGCACATCTTCAAGAAGGGATTCAGGGATGTCGATGGTTTCAAGCTTATTGATCTTTACGTTTTCGCGAGCAACACGACGAGCTTCGGGATCGATCTCAATACCAGTAACAGTGCCGAAGCCATCCATTTTCGCAAGCATTGCCAAGATCGCTGTTCCGGTGCCCACATCAAGCATCGACCATTTGCCAATGGTTGCTTTGTTTTTCTCTGCAAGTTTGTTGATGAAGAACGCCATCATCTGAGTGGTTGCGTGGGTGCCTGTTCCGAAGGCCATGCCTGGGTCAATATAGATGGCATGTTTGCATTCAGGAGGTGGTTGTAACCAAGACGGAATAACCCAGAAGTCGCCAACAAGTTTGAAAGGTTTGAAGCCTTTTTTCCACTCTGCAAGCCAGTCTTTGTTTTCTTCTTCGAAGATGTTCCAACGGATTGTGGCGCTGTATTCTTGAAGGCCTTCGAAGAAACTCTTTTCAGGATTTTCTGGGAAGAATACATCCATGTCGTGGGTTGCTACGTTGGTGATACGAGGATCATAGGTAAGATCGGGCTGTGTAAACACCAAAGCCTCTGTCACTCCAGAGGCTCCACTGCTAAAGCAATGTGTTGTGATGATGTCTTCAAGGTCAGCTGGGACCTGGCTTAGGCGAACGCGGAAATAAGAATTGTCACTCATGCCCCGAGTTGTTATCAGAATCGGCCACTTTTTCAAGTGTTTCTGCTGGCTTGCCCATTATCTTATCAGCTTCAGAGGTCGCTTTTACGGCGACTGGTTCCTGGGCTGCTTCAGCCTTCGCTAAGGCTGGCTTAAACTCAGTGGCACCTTGTAAAAGCTTCTCTGTGGACGGCAAGGCATGGGGCTGTACCACATTGGCGGCGGCGCTAGGGGGAGTTAGAGGAGTTTGTACCCCCGCAACAGCTGCAATATTAGGGAGGGGCGCTGTTGTGGGAGTCGTAGTAGTTGTTGTTGTCGAAGTTGTGAGAGTCGTCACAACTGTTGTCGTGTTCAGAGGTTTGACGTCCTCGCCAGCGACTTTGCGTTTTTTTGGTTTTGAGTTGTCGATGAAGGAGCCTTGTAGATCAATACGATCGCCAGTCATAATTCCAGTTTGTTCAAGCATTGGCAGTTCATCGCGGGAAAGAAGTGTGAACTCGCGAGCGACGGCAACTTTATCAAAGATCGCGATGATTTTAAGCTGACCCACGGGAATAAGAATTTCTCCGAAAGAGTTGGCGCCACTGGCGTCGCGAATATTGATTTTGCGAACCGCAGTCACAACCAAGTTTCTTTTCAATCCCGAACCTGGAGAAGCGCTGATATAAAAATCTTTATAGACAGCATCGTCTTCTGACAGCGTGATGTTTCTGCGAACATCAATGACAGAAATATCGGCAGCTTTTGCATCCTGAAAAAAGCCTAAGATAAATAGAAAGATGAATATCATAAAAACCCTTCCGTGGTTTGTCATAAGCTCTATCGGTTGTCTCTTTTTGAAACTTTAGCTCTTAGGATGAAGGTCTGGCTTTCGTTCCGAGAGGATACGAGGACCTTGCTGGGGGTGAATCGGCGATGTGCATTATCTCTGCAGTTAAATAACAGTGTTTCCAAGATCTTTGGAAGAACTTGAACGAATGCAGTAAGGCCAGCTTGGTTCTTCATGAGATTATCTATGAGCACTTCTTCAAGCTTGAGGAGGAGGATTCGTCGAAAGCGCGTATCTTGAATGCCTACTTTTTTTCAGAGAAGGCTTTTACAGATTCTTCGAAAGAATATTGGGATTTGATTAAAAGTTTGAAAATACCGATTTATAAGTAGGTCTTTCAAATGGTGGAAATAAAAAAGGAGACCGAGGGTCTTCTTTTTTATTTTAAGATTTATAGAACAAAATTAGTTTGAAACGATCGCACCTTGAACAGAGCTATAAACTTTGTAGCTTCCATCCGATGTCGTTTGTTCGATACCAGACATATAAGAACCCACAGTGCTTTGTACATGATAAGTTGCGCCGCCACCACCTGAGGCTGTACCTGTTTGTGTAGAACCAGAAACCAATCCCGTTGTCTTTGCAGGATCTTGAAATTTTACTGTGGGAACACTCTTAGCGATATCCATGAGGGAGGCATCCATTGAACAGCCAGCTGTTGCAAGAATCATTAATCCCAATAGTGCTAACTTCTTCATACCGAAACCCTCCAAGATTCCTCATATAAACGTACAGATAGTTTACTTATCGGCAGATGCTGGAATTCTTTGAGCTTTCTCATTTTGAGAATTGAGCGCTTTAATCAGTTGCTCGTTTTGCTGTCTCAAAAGCTCGTTTTGTTGTTTTAACGCTCCCATTTGCGTTTCTAGGGCATTTAAACGGGACTCATGGCTGGCCTCAAGACTATGAATTTTGGTGTCAATTCTCTGTAACCAAGTGCGAATTTCGTTTATTGCACTGATGATTGGACCGACTAGGTTTTGATAGGCGACTGATTTTAAACCTTGTTTATCTGTCTTCACAGCCTGCGGATAAACCTTTTCTACATCCTGTGCGATCAAACCGATTTGTAGATCAGTGCCACGTTCTGGATTAATCCAATTGTAGGTAACTCCATTTAATTGCGAGAGAGATTTCAGCGCATCTGGAATCACTTTAATATTTTTCTTAAGTCGTCTATCCGAGTTTTGTGTGAGTGTTCCACCAATGTTCATATTCCCACTCGAGTTGAGTGACATTCTACAGACGCCACCTGCTTCAAAGCACATTGCATTTGCTCCAAGCGATGCTGCAGTTGAAGAAGATAACCAGTTCCATCTCATGCCACCAGCCGCGGTATTCTCATTCGTAATGCCAACATAAGCTGCTGAATTTGCGGAAACATGCAAATTATAGGTAGGACTCGCGGTCCCTACGCCGACATAGCCATCCGCTCTGACAACAAAACGGCTGGTCCCATTAGAACGCGCATTTAGAACATAAGATCCGCTATCACTTGCCACAGTATAAATATTGATGCCGTCAGAACCAGCAGCCGATCCCGCGTTTACAAATTGTCCAACGTATCCGACTCCGTTGCCTAACCAGTTGATTGAATTTGCCGTTACTCCAAAACCTGAAGGCGCAGCGTAAGTGCCGCTGTCTCCAGTATTTGTGCTTGTATTGGCAAGTTGACCAGCAAGCGTTGTGGTTCCCACACCCAGAGCGCCGCCAATAACAAGATTCACATTTTGAGTTCCGGACCATGTACCCAGTTGATCGCTGGTGTTTCCAATGCGAATCGTATTATCCGATGCGTTCGTTGCTGGTCCAATACCCCAGTAGCCAGAACCCGTCCAGTTACCGACATACTGAGCTTGACCTGCAGAGCTCAAATAAGAACCGACATAAACACCGTACTTATTTGTTTGTGAACCGTTGGGGCCCACTTGCAAAAGGTTGTTGATGGAGCTGGCTCCGATGCCGAGTCGTCCATTGGCATCAATGCGCATGGTCTCTGAGTTTGACGTGGAACCCGTCTTTACAGTATTGAAAATTACATTTGTGCCAGCGGTGCTGCTTGTCCAGTTTTCTGAAGCTTGTGCGTAAATCTGTGCGCCAGCTGTGTAGCTTGATCCATTATAAAGACCTTGGAATAAGATCTGTCCTAAATTATCTCCGCTTGAAATCGCTGTGGCTGCTGCACTTGTGCCACGGGCACTTTGCAGAAGCAGCGTTGGATTGCCCGACGCGGATCCGGAATAGTTTTTAACTGTAAATCCTGGAGTGCGTGAACTTGTGGAGGAGGTATTTAGAACAGTCACGCCTGCAGAACCATCTGCTTGAGAAACGGTGAGCAGGTCGGAAGGTGAGGACGTACCCACACCAACATTGCCACCCGCCTGAACAGTCATGCGAGTCAAATTATTGGTTTTGATATTCAAATCAAAATTATCATTGTTGCCGAGATTTGAAGTGGCTCCGAATGTATTTCCACCGTTAATGAAGCCAGAGTAGATAGAGCCGATAGCATAACAGCCATAGTTGCCAGAAGCATCGAAGCTTAAGATTTGATTTATGGCACAAGTCACAGCCTGTTGTACTGTTCCAGAGCCATTAGTTCCGACTAAACGATTTGCCGCCAGCGAAGATGCGCCAGTACCACCATTTGTGATTGGTAAAACTCCAGTCACTGCCGCTGCCTGACTAATATCGATAGCACCAAATGCAGGAGCTCCACCACCCGCAGGAACTCGAAGAGGTTGATAAGCAGCACCAGCAGAAGTTGCAGTTGGTGAAGCGCCGGCTCCACCACCAAGCAGGACTCCATTCGCGGTGAGTGCTGCTGAAGAAGCCATTGTTGAGCTTGATGCAAAGTAAGGAATACCACCACTGGTTCCCGAAGTTAATCCAGTACCACCTTTAGCAACAGTCACAGTATTAAGAGTTGGATTTGGATAAGTTCCTGTTAAGTCTCCACCCGCGGCACCACCGGGTGCAACACCTGAAATGGTCACGTTCGCGGCTGCGGTCAATCGTCCTTGAGCATCCACTGTAAACGTTGGTACCTGAGTCGTCGATCCATAAGCCGCGGCTGTCACTGCGGTATTTGCCAGTGAAATCGTTCCACTCGACGTAATTGTTCCACCTGATAGTCCTGTGCCGGTTGCAACACTTGTTACAGTCCCTGCATTTCCTGCAGGCAGTGATGCCCACGAAGCGACTCCGTTTGCATCTGAAGTCAGAACTTTATTTAAAGCCTGATTACCGTCAACTATTTTCAGAGTGCTTCCAGACGAACCATCGATTTCTAATTTTGCACCCGGAGAGGTCGTGCCAATGCCGACATTGGCCGTGCCATCTATGAATATATCCGCGTTTCTTCCGCCAGTTCCAAGTCCAAAACCAGGAGGGGCAGATTGTGCCCCAGAGGAGCCATTGTGTGAAATCACGAATCCATTATTATCGTAAGTGAAGCGAGTATTGCCGTTCCAAGAGGTTGGTCCCGCAGTATTGTTGGTGCTGGAAAAGGTGAGTGTTGGAGCTGTTGCGAGAGTGGGGCCTGCACCCACAGTCACATTGCCGGTCACGATTCTGCCTTGGCCATCAACGATATCAAGTGCTCCTCCCGGAGAAGGGGTGCCGATACCAACGTTGCCTCCAGCCTGAACAGTTATGCGAGTCAGATTGTTGGTTTTAATATTCAAATCAAAATTATCATTGTTGCCGAGATTTGAAGTTGCTCCGAATGTATTGCCGCCATTAAGAAAGCCAGAGAAAATAGAAGCCGCAGCATAACAGCCATAATTTCCAGAGGCATCGAAGCTTAAGATTTGATTTATGGCACAAGTCACAGCCT
>CAZPYX010000158.1:0-10116 GCA_964590635.1 uncultured Bdellovibrio sp. | reverse complement strand
AAAAAGTTTGTGATAAAACTTTGTGGAATTTGGCTTTTGCAAAATTTGTTTTGAATTCCACAAGTTTTGGAATTTTATAGTTTGTCAGACTTTTTCTTGCGTGCGCAATCACGTCCTCGGCAGTGAGGTTTGGATCGCGCTTTACGATGACAACTTTCACAATTTCGCCGGAATGTGTGTCGGGAACTCCAATGGCAGCTACTTCTAAAACTCCCGGATGAGAAGCCACGACCTCTTCGATTTCATTTGGATAAACATTGAATCCTGAAACGATAATGAGATCTTTTTTACGATCTACAATTTTAAAGAAGCCATCTCCGTCTACAGTGGCGATGTCGCCCGTGCGCAACCATCCATCCGCTGTCATGACTTTTGCCGTTTCATCATCACGATTCCAATAGCCCTTCATAACTTGAGGGCCTTTGCAGCAAAGCTCTCCGGCTTCGCCAGCTTTCGCTTCTTGATCGTTGTCGTCGAGAAGCTTTACGTTGGTGCTTGGGACTGGTAGACCAATAGTGCCCACTTTGTCAGTGCCATCAATAGGATTGCAACAAACGACCGGTGACGCCTCGGTAAGACCATAACCTTCAACAATCACAGACTTCGTTAGCTCCATCCATTTTTCTGCCACAGGCTTTTGTAATGTCATGGCGCCAGAAACGCTGACTTTGACTCTTTTGAAGTCAATGGTCACAAATTCAGGATTGTTCATCAAAGCATTGAACAAGGTATTAACGCCCGCCATGGCTGTGAATGGAATTTTCTTAAGATCCTTAATGAATCCTGGAATGTCTTTTGGGTTTGTGATGAGAACGTTTTCAGCACCCATTTTAAGGAAAGCCAGACAGTTCAAAGTCAGAGCGAAAATATGATAAAGTGGAAGGGCTGCGATTGCGACTTCTTGTCCTTCAATTAGTTTTGGAGACATCCAGGCGCGAATTTGCATCATGTTCGCAAGCACATTGCGATGAGTGAGCATGGCTCCCTTAGCCACGCCTGTTGTGCCTCCAGTGTATTGTAAGAACGCGATGTCTTCCTGGGTCGAAGCGACATTTTGACAAGGGCGCATGGCACCCAATTCCAGGGCTTGTCTGAAAGTGTAGGCGTGGGGAAGGTTGTAAGCAGGAACCATCTTCTTGATGTACTTCACAACGGAATTTACTAGGATTCTTTTTGGCGTCGGGAACAGATCAGCAAGTTCAGTGACGACAACACTTTCAATGTTTGTATCTTTGATGATCTCTTCAAGATGGTGGGCGAAGTTGGCCATGATCACAACGGCTTTAGCACCCGAGTCTTTGAATTGATGGCGCATCTCTGTGCCAGTGTAAAGTGGATTGGTATTCACAATCACCAAGCCGCTGCGTAGGGCGGCGAAGGCCACAACTGGGAATTGCAAAAGGTTCGGCATCTGAATCGCAATGCGATCGCCTTTTTTTAGTTTCAACTCGTTTTGTAGGAATGATGCGAATTGATTCACTTTCTCGTCAAGCTGAGTGAAAGTGAGGCTGACATTCATATTGGTGAAGGCTTTTTTATCTGCGAATTTTTTGATGGCGCTATCATAGATGTCCATGAGTGAATTAAATTGGCTCAGATCAATTTCAGGGCCGATGCCTTTTGGATAGTGGTTAAGCCAAATTTTTTCCATGATGTCCTCCGAGGTGCTGATATAAAGCCATCTAAATTTTAGAGTAACTATTCGAGGATGGTAAAGGAAATTCTTGAGTTAAATCCAGGTCTTTGTAAGACTCTAGGTATGACAGTGATGCGCAGTGCTTTTATTCTATTGGTGGCAATATTTCTGGGAGCCTGTTTCTCAAAAGAAGAGAAGGCGCCAACTGCTGTGGCACCTATAGCATCAGAGCGCGAGGCAACGGCACCTAAAAAGAAGAAAGAGGACGCAGTCACCAAGGATAAGACAATAGCGAATTGGACAAGATATTTCGCCCAAGCCGACGGTATTCATCGTGAGGCCTGGTGGGTCTTAACTTCTGAGAAGAAGCCCGCAGGGAAAACGCCCTTCGGTAAGATTGAACGGGCTTTGCTGTCCTCAGAAAATATCAAGCTGACGAACAAATCTATTTTTCGCTGCGATCGCTATGTGGTGAAGCGAGAAGTTTTGTCTGCCAAAGGTTATCCACAGAAAGCGGAAGTTTTCGAGAAGTGCAGTGAGAAAATGGCTGGGAAAAAGATTGCGGACCTAAGCTCTGCGAAAGAGGGCGAGGTCCAGGTTGTTTTTTATCCTGAGAACCTCGAAGAAATTCTAGGTCTAGGTCCCACTATTTTAAATAAACATGTCGAATGTACGCTGGTGGCCAGCGACAGTGGCGCCTTGAATTCTTTGAAATGTAAAAACTGGAGTGAAGATCGTAGCAAAGAACAGATGATTCGTCTTGATACCTACGATTATCAAAAAGAAGGAAAAAATCTGATTAAATTGCGCGGGAAGGTTTATGAGAACCTGACCGATATTCGCAAGATTGAAGCGGATGTTCCCTTAGAGGGAAAAATTGAAGTCACAGAAACCGAACTTTACGCTCCAGTGGAAACTCCCACGCCAACACCGACACGAGGAAAAAATGCAGGGAAGGCTGCTCCGGGCTCTGCGGAAAGCGGTGTTCCTGCGGCAAATCCTCAGCAGCCACAGGCTTTGCCTCCTCTTCCGCCCGGTGCGCCGGATACTCCGTTTGTTGATCCAGATTTATTCAAGGGACGTATGCAAGCTGCTCCGGCAAATCCTGGGCAACAAGCTCCAGGGACTGCGGAGGTTCCTGTGTCACCCCATAGTCAGCATCAGCCGGAGTCCGTGAATCCTGCAGAGCAAGGGTGGCCCGTGGATGAAAATGGCCAAGCTGTGACTCCAGATATGTTGTCACCGGAGCAACAACAGCAAATGAATTTTAGTACAGATCCACAGCCGTTGCCTCAGGTTCCTCAGGCTCCTCAAGGACAGGAGTCGCTGACTCCTCAAATACAAGAGCCGCAGCAACAGCAACAAGCACCAACTCAACCGATGCCGCAAGCACCAGCGGAAGGAGTCCCCCGTGGCCGCTAAAGTCTCATTAGGTAAAAAAGTTCCTGCCTTTAAAACTGCCTCTTCAAATGGAGAAACCTTTAACCTTGCCGATAAAAAAGGGAAGAAAGTTGTTCTTTATTTTTATCCTAAAGACAGCACTCCAGGTTGTACAACGGAAGGCATAGAGTTCAATGATCTGTTGCCGAAGTTTAAAAAACTCAATGCAGAAGTTTTTGGAATCTCAAGAGATAGCCTGAAGTCCCATGATAAATTCATCTGCAAGTATGACTTTAAGTTTGAGCTCTTATCTGACGAAGACGAAGCTGTTTGTCAGCTCTTTGATGTTATCAAAGAGAAAAACATGTACGGAAAAATGGTTATGGGAATTGAGCGTAGTACATTCATTATTGATGAAGAGGGAAAACTTGTCGGAGAGTTTCGCAAGATTAAAGCCCAAGGCCACGCGCAGTTTATTTTGGATCAAATCAAAGAACTATAGAGCTAGTTAATTCATGATTTTCAAAAAAACGGAGTGCCTTTCGGGACTCCGTTTTTTTATTTGTAAATTCGATTCGGCAGTTCCTAGTGTTTCGTTGAATCAGCTGCTTGAACCATGAGTTCTGCAATCTGCTGAGAGAACTTCACAGGATCTGGAATGTTACTGCCTTCATTGAGCAGAGCTTGTGCAAATAAAATCTCAGCCCATTTTGTTTGCTGTTCCGGAGTTGCCTTCAGCATTTTCTCAAAGAGCGGATGCTTCGGGTTGATCTCCATAATGCGCTTTACAGGAGTATTGTATTCACGTCCCATTTGCGACAGAAGCTTTTGCATGTGTGCGGAAGGATCCTGGGTTGCAGAAACCAGGCATACTGGCGTATTGGTCAGGCGCTCTGATAAAACGACATCTTTTACTTCGTTTTCCAAAGTCTTTTTCATAGTGTCCATGACCGGGCGAAGAATAGTTTCTGCTTGTTTAAGCTCTTCTTCTTTTTGTTTTTTCTCGGCTTCGGTGTCGATATCCAAGCCTTCTCTCATGATAGATTGAAGTTTCTTGTCTTTGTATTCTTTTACCGCTTCCACAACCCACTCATCGACAGTATCGACAAGAAGAAGGACTTCATAGCCTTTCTCTTTAAGTTTTTCGAGATAAGGGCTGTGACTGACTTGAGTCAAGCTGTCGCCGGTGATGTAATAGATATCCTTTTGACCTTCTTTCATGCGGCCCACGTACTCTTCCAAAGTCGTCATCTTATCTGAAGACGTTGAATGGAAAAGAGTCAGATCTTGAAGCTTTTCTTTGTTGGAAGCATCACTAGGGATGCCTTCCTTTAAAGTCGCTCCAAATTCATTCCAGAAGTTTTCGTAAGATGTGCGTTCCTTCGTTAAAAGTTCCTTCAAGCTACCCAGGATTTTGTTAGTCACGTTTTTGCGAATTTGTGTGACTTGGCGATCTTGTTGTAAAATCTCTCGGGAAACATTCAAAGAGAGGTCATTGCTGTCGACCAAGCCCTTAATGAAGCGCAAGTATGCAGGGATTAGCTCTTTGCAGTCCGCCATGATGAAAACGCGTTTAATGTAAAGGCTCAGGCCGAAGGCTGCATCCTGCGTGTTGAAGTTAAAAGGCTTCTTTGCAGGAATGTACATCAAAGCATTGAACTCCATGGTGCCTTCAGCTTTGTAGTGAACCGTTTTTAGTGGCTCATTCCAATCATGGGATAAATGCTGATAGAATTCTTTGTATTCTTCCTTGCTGATTTCTGAAGGAGATTTCAGCCAGATTGCTTTTTGTGAGTTCAATACTTCATCGTCGTTTTCGCCCTTCATTTTGATCGGGTGAGCGATGAAATCAGAATATTTTTTAACCAAAGATTTTAGAACCCAAGCATCTGTGAAATCTTGAACTTCGTCTTCGCTTTTGAATTCTTTCAAATGCAAAGTGATTGTGGTTCCGGTTCCATCGGGGCGGGGAACGCTGTCGATGGAGTAAGTGCCATCGCCATTGGATTCCCAAACAGTTCCGTCATTCGTGCCCGCTTTTTGTGTATGCAAAGTGACTTTGTCCGCCACCATAAATGCGGAATAAAAACCCACGCCGAATTGACCGATCAATTCAGGTTTGTCTTTCATTTCTTGATTCATCTGCGCGAAGGCTTTTGCTCCAGAGCGAGCAATGGTTCCGATAAACTGAGTGACCTCTTCTTGAGTCATCCCGATACCATTGTCGATGATTTTCAGCGTGCGAGTCTCTTTGTTGGATTCAAGGCGAAGTGTCGCTTGCCAGTTTTCAGGCAAAAGAGACGGATGTGTGAGGGATTGGAATTTAAGTTTATCAATCGCGTCAGATCCGTTGGAGATAAGTTCTCGAAGGAAGATTTCTTTGTGTGAGTACAAAGAGTGAATCACGATGTCTAGAAGTTGTTTAATTTCTGCATTAAAGCTTTGGGTCTGCTTGGCCATATAGTCTCCTGATTTATACTCATCCAATATGAACATAAATGGGACTTTGGCAAGCCAGATGGGCGAAAAATTCTAAGGATTTCGAACTGGGCCCGGTTTGTAACCGGACCCAGGCTTCGTCTTAGTAGTGAAAGCTCATGCGGTCCGAAATAGATTTCGGAAGGACTGGAACCTTTGAGCGCGGAATAAAGAATGTTGTGAGATTAAAGAAATCAGTAAAGATCTTATGCTTGGAAGTGGCATCAGCTAGGTATTTATGTCCACTGGATCCGCCAGTTCCGATTTTTTGTCCCAACATTCGGTAGGCCATCAAGGCATGGCGATAGCGCCACGTTGTCATGGTTTCGTCGATGTCTAACAACGCGCGAATGATTCTGAAGGGAGTTTGAAGAATCGGTTGGTCGCGGTAAAGCTGAATTAAGAGAGCCGCGTGAAGGCCTTTATAGCTTAAGCGGAAATGACCCTGCGTGCGCAATTCGTTGAAAGCTTTTTCATCAAAAAGAGCGTCAAAGGTTTTTAAGGAATCCTGAAGTCCCTTGACGTTTTTAGCCTTATCTTCGTCATTGAGACGAGTGTTGGCATTCACAGTATTGATGTCGTCCTGGAACATTTGGTTCACAGCTTGCTTGTAAGTGTCCCAGAAGTTGAAGTTTTCACCTTGTAAGAATGGTGTGCGTTCCAACCACTTTTCAACGGCATCAAACAAAGAGGGTTGATTCAATACGCCAGTCATTTCAACTTGCTGTTCTTCTGTGAGTGATTTGTAGAACGGAGATTGGTTGTAGGCCAAGCGATCTTCCACTCGCAATCCCAATTTTGTTTCTATGAGGCGCCATTGGAAACTTTGGAATCCTGAAGCTGGGTACAACATGTCTCGGAAATCCAAGAAATCTAAAGGCGTCATGGTTTCAAGAACATCAACCTGGCCGATAATCAGCTTTAAGATGCTGACGATGCGCTCAAGGCGAGCGCTAGCGCGGCCCATTTGCTCTTCTTCGATTTGTGGTTGTTGAAAAGTTCCAAGCACAGAGTCGAGTTCAAAAAGAATTTGTTTAAACCAAAGCTCATAGGTTTGATGAACGATGATGAAGAGCAACTCATCGTGGGCTGGCTTTTTATACTCAACACTTTTTGGGTGCTGGGCATTGAGCAACTTATCGATATCTAAATAATTATGATAGTGAACCGGAGGGTATTTCATTGGAGGCTCCTATTTCGACGGTGTTGGGCTGTGTGCAAGTTCTTTAAGACTTTGCGCAAAACCTTGGATGTCTTCGCTCTTGGTGTCCCAAGAAGTCATCCAGCGGCATTCAAAAGTGTTCTCATCCCAGACGTAAAAGAAATATTTTTCGCGAAGAACTTTCACCCAAGAGGCTGGAATGGTCGCAAAGACTGCATTACTTTGTGGCTTCTCGCGAACAGTTACTTGAGGAATAGAACGAACGGCTTCAAACAATTCCTGGGCGCGATCCAAAGAGTTTCCAGCAATTTTTTTCCAAAGATCATCTTGGAAGTAAGTTGAAAACTGACAAGCGATGAAGCGTGACTTGGAAGGCAACTGCGAGCTTTGTTTACGGATGTATTTAAAATCGTGGGCCAAGGCTTTGTTTAAAAAGATCACGGCTTCGCCCATGAGTAAGCCATTTTTAGTTCCGCCGAATGAAACCACATCCACACCAATGTCTGTCGTGAATTCTTTGAAGCCTTTGTTCAGGTAAAGAGCCGCATTGGCTATGCGGGACCCGTCAATATGCACATAAAGTTTTTTACTTTTGGCCCAGGTGACAAGCTCTTTGAGCTCCTCCATAGAATAGATGGTTCCAAATTCTGTGGGTTGGGTCACGCTAAGGACTTGGGCCTGTGAGTAGTGTTGATCGCCTCTGCGAATGAAGGCTTTTTCCAGTTCCGCGACAGTAAGCTTTCCATTTATGGATGGAATGGGAATCAGCTTGCAACCTGCCATTTGTTCCGGAGCCCCACACTCATCGACATTGATATGGGCCACGTCAGAGCAAAGCACTGATTGATAGGGACGAGTTAAAGCACGCAGGGCTGTGACGTTAGCGGCCGTTCCGTTGAAAACGAAAAAGACCTGGGCTTCAGAGCCGAAGTGTTTGCGAAACTCATCGCAAGCGGCTTCTGTCCAATCATCGGTTCCATAGGAAGGGGCATGCTCAACATTGGCCTGCGCGATAGATTGAAGAATCTGAGGGTGAACTCCAGAATGATTGTCGCTACCGAAACCGCGTTTCATAGTTAGACCTTGTTAAGAGTGGCGAATATAAAATTATGTGTAAGAAGGGCTGCAAGCTTGCTGGTGCGTTTGTCTTGATCTAACGGTGGAGACACTTCGTAAATACCCATGCCTCGCACATCAAAGTTTTGAATCATCCAATGCAGAGTTTGAAGGAAGTCTTTGGTGAGAAGACCCGTGGTCCAAGACTGGCTGCAGCCCGGAGCTTCATTGGATGTGAAGGCATCGATGTCGACGCTTAAGAATATTTTCTTTTTCTCTTTTCCCTTAAGATAGTTTTGCACCAAGGGCAAAAGTCCCTGTTGATTGACTTGGTCTAGAGTGAAAACCGAGGCGCGATGTTTTTTTGCCCAATCAATGTGAAAGCGGCTGTTGCACTGATTTTGAATTCCAACTTCAGCGAAGTCGACTTTGTCAGAGAACTCTGTCAGAAGACGATGGAAGGGAGTGCCAGAGTTGAAGCCCTTGTCAGTGGGACGGACATCCATGTGGGCATCAAAGTTAATGACTACGGCATTATCCTGATAGGTGTCTAAGAAAGCCGTGCTGTCGCAGTAGCCATAATCGTGGCCACCACCAAAGGAGATCCAGTGCTTGCCCATCTTGGCGATGGAACCGATGATCTGCCGTCCTTTTTCATGGCGTTCTGCTAGGGGATGTTCTTTATCAAGATCACCGTAATCTAAAATTTTCGGAAGACGTGAGCTTTCAAGATGAGGAGTCATTCTGTAAAGGAAAGTGCGAATTTCTTTTGGAGCAGTTTGCGCACCGACACGGCCGCCGTTTAATGAAATGCCTTCATCGTCCGGGTAACCCAGGATCGCGAAGTCGAAATCATTGTTGATATGAAGATCTTGCAGGTCACCTTTAGGAAGGGCCTGTACGCATTCCCCAAGGCGAGGATCTTCTTTGTCGTTTTTGGTGAAAAGAAGATGCTTGTCGATGGGATGTAGCCAGCTCATTACTTCAGATTGCCTCTGCGTGAGAGAATTAGTGTCTTAGTGACGTTGCCGTTATCAGAATCATAAAGCTTCATGATCGCCAAGTCTTTGCTAAATTGAATGGTCGCAAAAGTTGTACTTTCATCATCAGAAAGGAAGACAACCCATTCTTTTCCGTCAGATGGTGTCACACTGTATTTGTACTGAACAGATTTTCCAACGCTGAAGTCATCAGGTTTTTCAAAAACGCGTTTCAAATCTGTTTTTGATTCTGGGTAGAAGCTCAAAGTGTTGAAGTCGTGAACAGAGATCAAGCCTTCTTTGCTGATCCAAAGGCCTAGCAATCTTTTTAAGCCGACATAGTCGACGCTATCCACAACAGCGATGCAGGCAGTTTTATCAAAAAGGCCCGAAGCGGTTAGTGAATCACCAGGAGAAAGCTTGTCGAGAGACGCTTGAGCATCAGGATTTTTTGTTTCAATGCGATAGTAGGAGCAAGAGTCGTTAGACTGTAAAAGAATGTCTTGGCCTTTTCTGATGATAATGCCAGAAACCGGTTGCGCTGCAACGGCCATTGCTGATGAAACAAGGGTGAGGACGAAAAATAATACTCGCATGGCTCACCTTGTTTCATGGCTCCGAAACCCGGTCAATAGTAAAGCTACTCTAACTTTTGACAAAGTGAGTCAACTGCTAGAATAAGCAGCATTTTTCGCTATTTTTCAGAGGAAGATTGAGATTTGAGGCCCATGGATGAGGTGGCGGGTTGGCGGCGACCTTTTTGTTGTTATCGGACATTTTTGGGGGATTCGAGAGTTCTCAGAAACCGAGCCTGTGGACAACTTATATGCGTCGGGGCTCACCCAACTGGAGTAGTACCTCAGATTGCAGGTTGGTCTAATTGTCTTGCGCCGATCTTTAGAGCGGACTTAAAATAAAACAAATGTCAGAGAACAACGAAATCAACCAGATTGCTTTTCCGTGGAATGGAGTTTTGCCTGGGGCAGAAACGGTCCTTCTTCGTGATATTGAGGTGGTTGGTGTGGGTGGCAAACGCAGGCAGCAAATTGAGACTTTGCAAAAAGCAAAGAATATTATTTTGCAAACCCATGAAACACAGATCCCTGACGGCGTGCGGGCTATTTACGACGAAGAACTTTTGCGCACCCTTCAATGGTTGCGTCCCGTTAAAACCCAAGTTGTTGAAGATCTGAATCTTCACTTAGAACAGCAAAAAATTTTTTCCAAAGTATTTCCTCTAACTGAAAAAGCTCTGGGATTTTCGGCGACGAAGGTTCGCGATAATTATTTGCAAGAGATGGAGTGGAGTAGTTGGTTGTTGCAAGATCACTGGCGCTACTTTGTGGGCTTTCTTCGTCAGCGTTTTCCACAGCAGAAGCAAATCGTTGATTTGGCTTATTGGGAATGGGTGCATGCTTGGTTGG
>CAZPYX010000157.1:0-10181 GCA_964590635.1 uncultured Bdellovibrio sp. | reverse complement strand
AAGTGGCTTCCTAGTGATTCCTCTCAAAGTGTCTTTTTACTGTGATTCAATACGTTGGGTGTCATTTCGTTAATCGAGTTTCTATCAAGAACCTGTTTAGGATACTCTTTACTGCGCCAACGATTGGCTATGCCGCCATCTTGCATGGGAAAGTAATTTCCCGCCCAAGGAGCGTGATCCTTATCCAAACGGAACTGAGTCTCTCCCACCAACGGATTGAGATATTGTCGCAGATCTTTTTGAGACATCTGAGAGAACTGAAGAACATATTTGAACCAATGAAGATCCTGATCTCTGTCAGAAGCTTGCGCTGATTGCAACATCAAGACTGATAAAATGAGGATACCGATCTGTCTCAATTTCATACACTCTCCCTACAAGATATTAAAATGCAAGAAGGCCGCCAACGCTCAATTCCAACTTCAAACCTTCGAATGCAATTTTCAGTTTTTCTGAAAGCCTGCTTCTAAGCAGTATCTTTATGGCCCACGAGAATCCATGACTTTTCTGTTTTCTTACAGAGACGTTTCTTCAAGATAGTGTTCTGAAAACGACAGGTCTAACCTCCGTCTCAAGGAAATTTAAAAACAAAATCACACGGAGGAATTTTATGAAAAAACTGATTTCAGTAATTATTGTCTCGCTGAGTATGTTGGGATCAATGGCCCTTGCCGAAGAAGCTCTTACCGCGCAAGATCTTTCCCAAGGTGTTGTCATTCAAACTTTGCACCATAGCTGCACTCCACAGCCAAAAGATGCAGAGCCCTTGAGATATTGCAATCCAACGAATAGTGATGGCAACAGTGAACCACGTTGCCCCATCTCTTACAAACCTGCTCCGAAATATTGCTGGGGTGGCTCAGGTTGGACTCGCTGCGGATTCACTTGCGAATTCGACAGCTTCAGTGGTGGTCTATAATTTCTGGGCCCTCAGGCGTCGCTCTGAGGGCCAAAATTTCAGGATCGTCAAAAATATAGACGTCGTTAGATCCCTAAGGTCGAACCAACTCTTAGCTCCCCTGGCACACATCCCGCAACGCCAATCACGCCTATTTAACAATAACAATGACTGGAGCATTCAATGAAAAAGTTGATCTGTTTTCTTTTAGTAGCTGGATCTGTAAGCCCTGCCTTTGCGAGGGATAGTACTTGGAGGCTTTGCACCGGAGTCACTGACGTTTTTGAAGCTCCCACCAAAATTGCCGTCAACCTTTATGAACACAGAAATGGTCCCGACAAACGAGAAACAAAACTGACTTTCATTTACGGAAGCTATATTCTTCAGGGAAGTTTCGATAATACGGAAAGCGACAGCGCCACTGTCAAATTAAAACAAGGTGAAGACAATTATTCAGGCCTTGTCGAAGTGGACTATCAAAACAGCACCCTCACTTTAAATGGCACCCTGGATGTTTCAAATAAAACGCCGATCAAAGCCACTCTTCAATGTGAAGACTTTGGCGAACAATATGGCCAATAACGTTTATTTTGCAGGCCTGCTATGCTGGCCTGCGCCTTCAATTGCCCCATGGACATTTATTTTGTGACAATTCCGTCAGACATAGCCTTCTGCAGGTGGTTCTAATAAATGAAACAAGAACTTTGGTTTAAAAGAAAAAGATTTGGTTGGGGTTGGACTCCGGCAAACTACAAAGGCTGGCTTGTTGTGGCGGTTTATATGATCCTTGCCACAGCTTCCACTTTGATTTCATATCATTCGATGCCCGCATTTTTCCTTGCCCTGGCCATTCTAACCATTGTCTTTTTTTGGGTATGCTTCAAGAAGGGCGAGAAACCAAAATGGTCTTGGGGTGACGACGGGAAATCAGAATGAATCTTAGTGTTGAAACCGTAAAGACCGATGTGTTTCATCGTCAAGATGAGCTTTTAACATTTCTTGAAAAACATCTGACTGGCTATTCGCTTGAGGGAAAAGTTCTCGCCATCACGTCAAAGATCATTTCCTTGGCTGAAAACAGAATCGCCGCGAAGTCCTCTACTTCAAAAAAAGAACTAATAGAAAAGGAAGCCGATGTCAGAATTGAGCCCAGGGCAGATATTTATTATCCACTCCTGGCACCCCACTTAGGCAAAAACAATGGCTAAACTTCATTTTCTTTGAGTTCCCAAGGGACCACGCTAGTATCCGGCTGATTTTAATCTTCCAGCCGGGAGTTCATTTGAAAAAGCTATTTTCAATCCTCATTATCAGTTTAGCCTTCGGTTGTGCCAGCAAACCAAAGGGACCTACACCGCTTTCAACGGAAGATCTTAGGATCAAGACGATGATCTCTGATGTGAACACTAAAATATTAAAAGATACTGTTAAGAATAATAAGGACAAGAAAAATAAAGGAACCTTTACTTCCTTCACAGAAACGACCTATCAAGCCCAACTCAAAAAAAGCAAGGGTCCTTCAGCAAAAGAGCTTTCCACAATTTTACCTTTGTTTAAAACGAAAGAATTTATTGGCTCTAAAAACACTTATGTCTTTTGTGGATTCTCGGAAAGACTTCGCATAGCCTTCTGCGATGATGCACTCTGCTCTGAAACCGAATTTTTCGCCATCACAGAAAATGCTAACATCATTCAAAAATGGAAAACCCAACTTCCGTTGAAGACTTGCAACATCTCAGCAAAATAAAAAGGAGGCCTCGCAGCCTTCTTTTCTTTATTTCTTCTTTGTCTGTTTTGAAAGCTTATTACTACTAATATAATATCCCAGACCAAAGCTTGCGAATGCCAGAACTAACATGGCCAAGGGGAAGATATACGGAAATCTTTCCGTATAAATTTCTGCATGCTTGGGGTTGGTTGCTGGATAAATGATCTTAACTGGCTGGCCGACCTGATAGTCACTCTTTTTAGAATCATAGGGTTCTTTAATAAAGTAAGACACCCCCTCCAGACTAAATTTAAAACCAACAGCGTCGTGCTTTTCATTGATCGCAACAATTTGCGCCGACGAAATAACTGCATCGGTTTGTGAGCGTATCTGCTTAACTCCTGCCACCAAAGCAATAACTAAAATAATCGAACCAGGCAAATAAGCTTTATTGAATTTCACGAATGTCTCCAATTTACAACGGACCAGGTGTTTCATCGTACTTGTTAAAAAACTGAGAGTCGTCGTATTTGTTTTGTTTCATACTCTGCTTTTCCGGCTTTCTATTCTCTTTGTCAAGATGGGGCCATTCTGGATGAATGACCAACTCGTCGAATAACATAGGCTGTGGTTGATCTTACTTGCCTCACAAAAAGACTTCGAATTAATCTTAAGACATCAAAGGACTTCACCATGAATTTTGATGCTTTCCTCAATCAAGCCTGGACCGATCATGCTCAATCTGCTCAAGCCGTGGCGAATCGTCTTAATGAAGGCTCGGCATTGATAGAAAAGAGCGAACAACTCATAGCACTGGGGAATCTAGCGACCCATATTTTCGGCGAACATCTGGGGAAATGGAGTGATGGCATTATTTTTTTACAGAGTCTAAAAGCTTCGGCCTTCTATTCTTCGTCGGGCGAAATTGAAAATTCACTCAACCGCTTCATCGCAATCCTTGAAGTATGTGGTGGCAACGAAAGTGCCGCGAACCTGATGTCGGCCTCGGATCAAATTCGTATTTTTGCAACGTCAGCCTCCGCTCTTTCCGGACAAAAGCAGCCTGAACGTGCACAAAAATTCTTTCAAAAATCTTTAGACCTCGCACAAATCCATATCGGTCCCACGGACCCCGCTAATCGTGCTTTAGCCATTGCGGGCAACAATCTGGCCTGCTCCTTGGAGGAAAATCCAAATCGCTCCAAAGCAGGAACGGAACTTATGGTTCTGGCCGCTCAGACGGGAAGAAAATACTGGGAAATTGCAGGGACTTGGCTTGAAGTAGAAAGAGCTGAATATCGCTTATCGCAGGCATACCTCCAGGCGGGGCAACTTCATCATGCGCTTAAACATGCTCAAAAATGCTTCGAGATCTGTGAACACCACCAGGCTCCGGCTTTAGAACATTTCTTTGCCTTCGAAGCTTTAGCATTAGCTGAAAAGGCCCATCAAAATGAATCCGGTTTTAATAAAGCCGTTCAATCGGCAAAAGAGCAATTCACCAAGCTCACCTCCGCAGAACAAGGCTGGTGCGCAGCCAGTTTAACTAAGCTCGAAGGAAAATCATGAGTTTTCAAATTCAATCCTTTGCTACCATTCATAATTTCACTATAGAAATGACTCTGAAAATGAGTCTTTTCTATATACAAACCCCATGGGCTCCCTCCCCATCTGTTCCCAAGAACTCTTCTTGCTAGAAAAGTTTCACGCTGAATCGATCCTAACACTTGAGAATTTTATTTTGTGTTATCAACACTCCCGAACTCATTAAAACACTTAGGGAGCTATTCATGAAAAATGTATTAGTCGCATTGATTTTAATCGGATCCGCATCAGCCCACGCTGAAACTGAACTTAGCTGCTGGAATATCTTCGCAAAAAAAGGCAGCCAACCCATTTTGAAGGCACAAATCTCTGAAGGCAATGCTTTGAAAGTTGTCTTGAATGCTCAAGACGAATTCTTTGCTTCGTATATCTACGACCTTCCTGTCTATCAAGGTCATAAAACAGGTGACATCACACAACCAACTGGAGTTGTAACACCAACATTAAATGATTCCGCAAGAAGCCCTTACAAAGGCAACAATGAATACAGCCTTGAAATTGGTAACTACAATTACGACTCTACTGGATACAAAAGAAATGGATCCGTTGGAGCAAGATTGGTTCTTCCTCAAGATCTTTCCAGCGATTCATTTAAGAACTTCCGCATTCGCATGGCAAGTGAACGCTCCAATGCAGTGATGATCCTTGATCCATCAGGGGCCGTGAGCCAAGGTGGAGCCACGTACCTTCGTATGTTCTGTACT
This sequence comes from uncultured Bdellovibrio sp., assembly GCA_964590635.1. GTDB lineage: Bacteria > Bdellovibrionota > Bdellovibrionia > Bdellovibrionales > Bdellovibrionaceae > Bdellovibrio. The sequence goes on along the minus strand of CAZPYX010000157.1, from coordinate 5,266 downwards.
TCTAAATAGTTTTCCGTTGCTATATAGACAACTCACACAAAGCCTTGGCTCAAACCCAAGGCTTTGTGTTTTCAAAACTATCTGTTGTTAGATTTTTACTTGGTGGTAGGCTTTTAGTGAAGTCTTAATCTTCCCTGGAGTCACCGATGCTAAAGAGTTTCCTGCTTTTGCTTCTCTCAAACCCCTTTGCCTTCCCAGCAGAACTGCAAACCAATTCTACCTATTCAGCGGATTCTCCGAAATGGGTCACCAAAGGGCGCATCGACAAAACCACCGAACGCATTCAAATGTTTCTAGAATGGGATATCCACCGTGTCACTGTCATTTGGTATAAAGATCAAGCCTCTTTTGAAAAGGCCCATGGCCTGGGGCCTGCCGTCATGGCGGTGTCTCGTAAAAATGAAAATTCCATTCTGATCGGCCCCAAAGTGAATGCGGATAATTTTGATCGTATTTTTGGTCACGAACTTGTCCATGTCATTTCATATCAAAAGTATAAGGACGCTATTCCCAAATGGCTTGAAGAAGGCCTGGCAAACTATATCGCCAAAAACGGCGCCGTGAACTACAAGTGGATCAACAGCAAGCCTTTCCCTAAAGATGTGCGAGAACTCACCCATCCTTTCCGTGGCGATGCTGACACTCTTCGCTATCACTACGAGGCCTCCCAGGCCCTTGCGGAAATGATTGCGGCTAAATGTGATCTTAAAAATCTGTTGCGCCTGAGCGTCGGTCAAAAAATGGAAAGTTATTTGGATACCTACTGCAATATTAAGGATCTTAACGGCAGCTTTCACAAATGGGTGCAATCGAAAGCTCTTTAGATTTGCAACAAGTTAATAAGGAGATTCCTATGTCCGTGGACGTTCAACCAACCAATCCCTTTCTAGAAAAAATGGGCATCAAACTTCTTAACTGGGCTGACGGTGTTGCCGAATTCGAAATGCCAATTCAGCCTTGGCATATGAATCGACAAGGCGCCTTACAGGGCGGAGTTGTTTCAACCTTGATCGATGCGGCCTGTGGCTACGCCGGTCTTTATTCTGTGCCAGGCGCGCCGGAAGTTCACGGAGTCACAATCACTTTAAATGTAAATTTCGTCGCAAGTGCAAACAGTGGAACTTTGATTGCCAAAGCTCGAAAAATTGGTGGCGGAAGAAAAATATTTTTTTCTGAAGCGGAAGTCCGAACAGAAAATGGAACTTTAATTGCCTCGGGTCAAGCTTCGTTTAAATATCGCAGCGCTGTGACATGAAGGGCTTGAAACGTTCAAGCCCTGGCTCTCAAAATTAATGACGAAGCATCTTACAGAAGACCAACGAAGAAATTCCATTGGCATTGTCAGCTTGTCTGCCAATCATAAAAAGAGTCTTCTTACTTTTATCGCTACGGAACCAATAGCGAAGCTCTGCTACTGGATAAATATAGGCCAGCTCAATATGATCAGGTCGCACAATCCCCGGCGCGCCATTAGATCCGCTTTTTTCAAAGGCTGACTTCATTTCCTCTGCATTCATTCCAGAATATGGATCTTCATCATAGAAAAATCCAAATAAACCGCTGATCATCATTCGTTGCGAACTTTTCGCAAAAACGAAGGCTCCATAGTGGGCATAATTAGGATCATACATTGAATTCATATGAAAACACTTTCCGCTATAAGCAGAAAGATCTTGGCCCGCGAAATCAGCGAAGCCCTCTTTGTATTGTTGAGAAATGTTAATCATCGGCTGTGAGCAGGGGTTCCCCTCACAAAGCTGACTGGGATCAATGGCCGAACCTTGGTCAGCCCATCCCAGCGAGCTAAAGATTAAAGTTGCCAGAAAAACAGATGCAAGAATCTTAGCAGTAATTTTAACTGTGTTCATGGAGTTCCCTCATTGACAGTCTTAAGCTTTTCAATCGCCCAAGAAGCTGTCAACGAGAAGTCGTCACGGTCTGGCCCTTATTGTTCTAGTAGCGTGACAATTGAAGTGTAACACCTGTGATTGTCATATTGCCTTGAGTATATAGGACGATACTAGTTGCTCCTTGTCCAATCACCATGTCGTTCGGGTAAGCAGAAACGGTGCGGTTATAATCATCCACCTGCAAGTTGTTACCGGCATTAAATCCGTTGATGATTACGTTAATGAAGGCCGTTTGATACATGGCTTGGGCGTCGATATCAATGCGATCAATGCGATATCCCTCATAGCGATACATATCGATATATTGAGTTAAATCCAAACGATCACTGGAAGACAAAGATGTGTAAACATTCAAAGAAACAGAGATACCACTATCTTCATAAGGAGGTTGAGGATACGGAGGCTGCGGATAAGGAGCTGGCTCTGGACGAACAGGGCCTCCTGGATAGGGAGCTGGACGAGGATCATAAGGTGCCGGGCGAGGACCGCCTGGTGTAATATAAGCGCTCGCCGAATTTGCGAAAAGACCGAAAACAGATAACATTAAGAAGATCTTTGATTTTAGAGTCATTTTAGCCCCCGTGTGGTTATTTACGTTCTGCACCAACCTACAAAGCAGAAACCATACCGAGACAAATTTAGCCAAAGTGACACCATATCCTTAGCGTCCCTCAAAACTGTTCCTATTTAAATTCGGGATAAAATCGTCGCAGATCTTCCTCGAGAATATACTGAAGAAGAATTTTTTTGATTGCACCGTCTTCATGCATGGATTTAATCGCCTTTGCGAACAGTCTTTGCTCGTCCAACGAAACTCGCTTTTTGGAGAAATAAAGATTCAAATTCAAGACATCACCTGTGCTGGTAACTGCCTCGGTCAACTCTGCGAGCTTATACCGCTTCAAATATCTTCGATAAAATGCTGGCGAGGTAAAAGTGGCTTGTGCCTTTCCTGCAATAACCATCTCCATTGTGCCATCTCGATAAGGATCGTAAACTACTCGTCTGACCATCTCTAATTTCTTGAGCTCATCATCTTTCATAAAAATGCCCCCGGAAGTCACAGCCACTTTTATCTTCGGGTCATTTAAGTAATCTTGGATGGTTCCATTCTTTTTATATACTTTTTTTTGAACCAACAAAATCCTTTTAAACTCATAGAGAGGCTCGGGCCTCGCTACAGCCTCCCAATCTGGAGTATTAAATGCGAAGGTGAAAATATCGAGACGATTACTTTGCATCTCCTCAATACCTTTTCTAAAGGACATGGTTCGTTCGTTATAAATACAACCCACTCGTTTTGTAACTTCATGAAAAAGCGCCGACGCGATCTCATTGACGCCTGCACTTCTTTTGGTAACGGCGTCAAGACCATTTCCAACTTCGTAAATGCGAGTGCAGACGGCCCAACTTTCTCCAGGGACAATCAAAAATGACAGCGTCAGAAGCACACAAATGCAGAGTTTCATAAATCGAAGTATATTCAGGTTCAAAATCCCCTACAACTGATATGATCCGGGGTCATTGCTAATTCACAGGGATCATCTCATTCGAATCTCAGGCTGTCTCAGCATGAAGCAAAAGATGGATTACACCCCCATTACATGCCATAAATTGCAATCCACTCGCTCGATTTGTACACAAGTTTTATAGCTGGTTTGAACTACAAGCCAACATGGCTTCGGCCCCAACCTTGCTCTTCTGTTCAGTGAGGTGTGTATGAAAAGTTTGATTTTAAAGGCGTTTTTAACCTTCTTCATTCTACTTTCTAATGCTTTTGCAACAGAAGGTTTTAACGAGATCTTCGATTCAGCTGGAAACGTAAGACCTGAGTATCAGGCCATATACCAGGCTTGGCAGGAACGACATGCGAAGAGCCAGGATTCTTACCTGATTCAAAGCCGCAAAGCTTTCAATGGTGATAACGCCTTGGATTCCATGCCACGTCTTTTACTATCTTCTGACTATGACAAACTCAAACGCGGTGTTGAACAACGGGCTAAAGCGATTCGAGCTTTCCTTAAGGACCACTATTCTGGAAAAAAATATTACGCTCAATCTGGAGTGATTCCGGCTGAGGTCGTTGATCGCATCATCGCTCGCAGTGGCGAGGCTGGCTATAAAGGACAAGTCAACCCAGCGACACTATCCTTCTTCTATGGCCCGGATATTATCAAAGACGCCCAAGGTAAATGGCGTGTGATTGAAGACAACATGGGCTTTATCGGAGGCATTGGTGACCTTAAACTGGCCCAAGACCTTACACTGAAAAGCTATCCCGAAATTCAAGATCATTTCACGGCTCGTCCTGCCAATGATTTCTATGTGAAGTTAGCGGACTCTTACAAGGCCCGTGCAAAAGAATACGGTGGTAAGGCGATCCTTTACATGATCCCGACCTATGCGTCTGATAATGAAGAAAAAAGAATCTCGCAAATCTTTTCAGAACTTGGGATTGAGACTGTCACCCCTGACACCATCAAACAACTTAAAGTCAAAGCTGATGGCGTCTATCTTGAAATGAAAGATGATCGCGGCAAAGGCCAAAGTGAAAAAGTCGGCTATATCTTTATGAATGGTGAGCATGGCTGGGTAGACCCAAGTCATCCCTCTGCTATGCAAAGAAATATTATAGAAGAATCTTCTGCCCTATTAAAAGACAAAAAGGTGGCAAGTAAAATCAAAGCCGAGGTCGCTCAGATACTTAATAATTTGGATCCGGCTACTCACCTTCCGGATTTAGGCAAGCTAAAAAGACTTTTAGGCAAAGCTGGAGTTTTTGATGACAGTAGCATCGCGCAAAAGAATGCGGGTCTGCTAGATGCTATGATTAAAAATAAAGTGGGCGTTAACTATTCCCCAGGTGTGGACTTCATCGGCGACAAGGAGTTCTATGTTTACATCGAAGAACTTGTGCGCCTCTATCTACATGAAGAGCCGATCATCAAGAACATTGAGACAAAGAAATTCAATGAAGGGTCGACAAATAAAGCCAACGAAGCTCTGTTGAAGTCTATCTTTGATAACCTCAACGACTATGTTATCAAAAAAGTAGACGGTCGCGGTGGCGACAGCGTGTGGGTGGGTCCAAAGGTTAAATCCTCTGACATCCCAGATCTGATGCGTGCAATTCGTGACAATCCTGATATGTATATTGTCCAGAAATTCACGCCACTATCCACTCTGAATGACAACATCGTGGATCTCCGCGTGATTACTGATGTCTCTCCAAAGGGAATCTTGGTCACTGACACCCCTTGGGGACGCGGACTGCCAAAGAATGGAAATGGCAAGGTTAACTTGAGTGATAAGGGACGCGAAATCACTGTCCTAGTGGTTCAACCGAAGTCCTTTGT
>CAZPYX010000156.1:0-10230 GCA_964590635.1 uncultured Bdellovibrio sp. | reverse complement strand
CCAGCTCTAGTAAAGAACTCAGCGGATTTAATGGTCTTCAACTCGCTGATTCGGGTTTAGACGACCTTTGCATAAAACAGTTCGCAAACATTGCGGTAAAGGAATTACTCTTTATGGTGGCCGTAAGGCTTTTGTGGACATGATGCTTGATAAAGGTCAGAAGATCGAAGACATCTCGCAGTGGTTGGGGCATACATCTTTGGATACAACCTGGGCACATTATAAAAATAAAGAGATCGTAAATTTCGTTCAGACAACATCTACTGTTGAGGCAAGACAAGCTTAATTTCATTCAGGCCTCTATCGTCAAATCCCCTTGTAGCAGGTGCGCTGCGACCACCTGCGGCCCGCTCTACATATGGGCGCAGCCCATATCGCCAACCATTTTGTATTTCTCTGTCGGCACCCCGGAAGGCACCCTGGTCAAGGGGGGATAGGGGAAGGTACGTTCTTAAAAAAGCCTCCTGATTTCACCTGCCTGGCGGCAGGCCTCCGTTCCGAGCACAGTTGACTACCCCCTCCCTACGAGAGGAGGTAGTCAACTGTGCTCTCCACTACAGCCTGCCACCAGGCAGGTGAAAACGACATTTATGTGAATGGAAGATTTGGATTGATGATTAATAAAGGGACTATTCAAATATTTCAGTTCAGGAAAAAGGGAACCCCGATGTCCCTACGGGCCATGTAAGAGGGGGAGGGAGGTTGGTTAAGAGGGGAACACTAAGTCTGTGCATTATTATACACGAAGTGGCCTACTAACATTCCCTTGATGACCACGTGCACAGTAAGTTTAGATTGAAGCTTGGAAATTTCAATAGTGAGATCTCTCAAGAATATTCACCCTCACGGTGGGAGGAGCGATTCATGGCTAATACCTCATTGAATAACAAGGCAATCCTGGCAATTTTTGGATTTCTAGTTTTAACAATTTTCTATACGTCAGCGCATGCAGGAAATCCTGACTTTCTTTGGGAGGTCGTAAGTATGGATTGCGTCCCCAATCAAAAAGATAATAAAAACCCAGATCCGTGCGTTGAGGTTAATCTAGAAAAAGACGGCGATCGTGGATACGCCGTATTTAAAGATTACAATGGACCTCTTCAGTATCTTTTATTACCCACAATAAAAGTGACAGGAATTGAGAGCGCCGAGGTTCTAACTGCAGAGAGTCCGAATTATTTTTATCAAGCATGGGAAGCGCGATCGCACATGGAGAAGCTTTACGGATCCGCTATCGCACCCGAAGAAATATCGTTAACCGTGAATTCCCAGCTGGGGCGTAGTCAAAACCAACTGCACATTCATATTTCTTGTACTCGCTTAGATGTAAAAAATCTTATCCAGCAAAATTTAGATAAAATTGGAAATATCTGGTCTGAGTTTCCTGGTGGAATTCTTGGTCATAATTATTTTTCCCGTCGTATTACTTTCCAACAGCTGAAGGAACAGAATGTATTTCAGCTATTAGCAAATGACTTAACTGATGCAAAATTAAATATGCAAGAATATGGCTTGGCTGTTGTTGCAGTAAAAAATGTCATCGGCGAAGTTGATTTTGTGATGCTAGCGGATCGTGCCGATGCTGCTAAAATGGATAAAGGCCATGTAGAAGAGATTCAAGATCATCAATGTCCTCAGTTGTACGGCAACTAAATAATTGCGAAAGAGGTGTCAGAATGTCTTTCTCAAATCCGGTGCCTGTTGCTGTAGCCGTTGTGCCTTATAAAAATAAACTGATAGGAATTCGTCGAGGAATCGAGCCTAGAAAAGGTCAAATTGCATTTCCGGGTGGTTACATTAATTCAGGGGAACCTTTCAGCAGGCTCTCACCCGGGAACTTTTTGAGGAGACTGGTGTTAAAGTTTCTGAAGACTCATGGGAGGTTTTCCATATCGGCGACTCATTACAATCAAATCGAATTTTGATTTTTGGAATATGCAAGGAAATCAATAATGTCGATTTCAGTTTTAAAAGTGAAGAGACCCAAGAGGTTTTATTAATCGAGCCAGCGACACAATTAGCATTTCCATTGCACGATGAAGTGAAAAATAAATTCAACTCTCTGCTTAAATGACACTACATATCTAAGAACTTGCGGTACTAATATTGGTATTAGTCAATAACACTAGTTTTCGATACAAAGCCTGTTCAGAAATGGATGGGCTTTTAAATTTCAATAATCGTCAGGCGATTCTTCCGCTTAATTCCACATAAACCGCGTCAGCCAGAGCGAGACTTCGAGTTACAGTTTCTTTGTCGATCACGACATCCAAGCCTTGAGCATCAGGGTATCGAATTGCTACGGCGTATTTAGAGAGGATTTTTGAGGCGTCCAAAAGTTGCGCGAGTCCGGCATCAATCTTTGCGACTAGCAATAAGAGCTCGCCAATATCATGAGTTTTGCCAAAGGGCTCTTTGTGGAAAGTAAGAAAGGCTTTGATGGATTTCTCTACGGATTGTTGGCAGTGAAAAACAATTTCATCGAAGAACTGCTCCTCTAAGGTGAGAGCCGCTTTAGAAAAGCGTAAATCACGTCCTGCTTTTTTAAGCCAGAGATCTATCATCTTTGACTTAGCCAAGATCTAACTCCAGGCCTTCGCGTGAGGCAATTTCAGGGATAGAGCTGAACTCATCTTTCCAGTCGTTAAACTCCTCTTCAGAGTAAAAAAAGACATCGGCAGTAACACCGATTGGATAGAGAAGGTCCGAAGCTCGCTGCATTCTTTCAACTTTAGGAAGAGATGAAGTAGCACCGATTAAGACCAAATCATAATCGCTGGCAGTGTGATTATCTCCACGCGCTCGCGACCCAAAAAGTAAGATCCTTTTTGGGTGGAATTCCTCTGTCAGAACTCGAATAATATTTTGGAGTTTTTCGTCAGCGACTGCCATCTTTAAAATATAGGGCTGTGATTGTGGTGTAGTCATCAATGCAGGCGCCTTGACGCTTATGGTAAAATGAGATCACTCAGAAAAAATGTCCGAGCATCGTTAATCCAAAACAAAATATCGCTTCTCCAAGTTCTGAACAGAACTTGCTTACAGACTATGCAGTTCACTGTGATGTGACTAAAGACTGCACCCACTCCTTGCGCTGATCTTCTTGATGACTACACCATGTTTAAAATAGCGATATTTCTAAGTATTTATAATCATGCAAGAAATTTATTTGTGTAGATGGTGCGTTAATGCCTCTCACTACCAATTTTATAAAAGCTGTCTTCGGACGGCTTTTTTTTGCCCAAAATTCAAGACTTTAGCGATTTGGGCCGCTAAATCTAAAACTCTGTAAATTCAATTCTCAGGTTTTCTCAGGTCGGCGGATTGCAGGCTTTGTTCGAATATTTGGTCGAGCTCGGCTTATTTCTTCATTTTTTAAGCGGATCGTAGGTGGACAGGGTCATGGTTTTTACGGCCAGGCACTTTGTTCGAGAGTCGCATTTTTCTATGTGCCCTGTAATTGCAACGAACGACTTGTCGATAAGTGTTTCCTGATAGGCTTTAGGTACTTTGATTAGTTCCAAGACACCTTTTTTGAAGGATGTATTTTCAGACTCGACAAAAAGATTCCATGTGCCATTGTGTTTAAAAAGTTTGCCTTGAAATAAAGTTTCTTCGGCAAAAGCGCTTTGCGATGCAATGATTGTCAGGAAAATAAATAGACTTTTCATTTCAGAGGCCTTGCGCAGGGATCATTAGGTGGGCTTTGGTTTTGTTTGAAGAGTTGATCTATAAGAATTCTTTCTTGATGTACAACGGTTGCGGCCAAGTCATCGACCTTGGCTTGTTTATTTGAAATTTGAAGCGCTGATTCCGGTTTTTCAATGGATGACTGCAGTTCAAGAACTGCCTGGTTATATTCAACTAACGATTGATCGTAGGAATTCGTAACGGCATCAGAAATTTGTGCGCCAAGATTTAACAGTTGTTTTGTCAAAGTGGTGTTGGCCATTTTAAGTTGCTCGCAGGATAAAGCTTGTGCCTTGTTAATTTGCGGTTGCAAAGTGCCCTTCGAAAAATAGTTGAAATTTAGTAGCGAACTTAAGGCCGGGGATTGAAAAGTTTGATCTGATTTTCTTGCTGACCAAAATGTGGAGGACATGCTTGTCAGATCCATTTTTTGATTTTTAAAGTATTGGGTGGTTTTTTGAAAACATTTGCTTTTGGAAAAATAGGGGTCTTTTTTCAACTGGGGTAATGCATCTTTATAGTACATCAAGGCAAAATATTCGCTGCTTGATGTGAAGTCCTTTGAAAAGTCAGGATCATCTTCAAAACAGCCGTAACCAAGTTCATTGCCGGCAGTTTGAAAGAAGGCGCAGGAATTTTTTAAGTTTAATTTTTTGAATTCATCTTTGGCTCTGCCAGAGTGGCAAGATGAAAAAACAATATTCGTTTGCGCACCTTTTTCTTCAAGACGTTTTACATACTGAAGAATTTTGTCGCTGGCATACTGAGCTTCGTAGCCGTCCTTATCAAAAACTGTGAAAGTGTGTTTGCATCCTGAGCTTAAATCGTTCTTAATAAGTCCACCCAGTTCGCCGCAAGTGTCGTTACCGTGAGCAGCCACAAGAATTTCGACGGAGTCGCCGGAATGAGCCTTGGCGATTAGATCTTCAAAGGCTTTGTCTATTGCTGAATTGGTGGCGTTGTCTTTGGTACCTGGAACAGTTTCAAATTTTTTATAATCACCAGCATATTTTTGTTGTTCTTCACTGTTTTTGGCTGAGCCGAACAAGGTGGTGACGTTATAGCCCTTCATATTTAAGCCAATGGCTGAAGCCAGAGTGGTGCGTGCGAACTCCTGTTGAGTGGATTCCATATTTTTTGTAGCGCCGCCGATGACCAGAGCGAATTGCGAAGCCTGTGCTGGGCACGCAAAAAAGTAAATGAATAACAAGAACAGAAATGACAATTTCATCTGTTTATAATTTCGGCAAAAAAGGCAGTCTTCTTTATGAGGGCAGGGTTAAATATGACACAAAAAACAGAAGCGCTCCGGTGCGTTTTGGAGACAGACATGACTTATATTCAAAAACTAGCCCTTGGTTAGGTTGAAAATAAGGTGGATAAAAGTAAACTTTGAATTGTGACAAACCGATAAAATGCAAAGACCAAAAAATTCAAAAAAGAGAGATTCATGAGCAAAGCAAAATACATATCGTTTATTTTGGTTGCCTCTGTTGTGACAGGGTGGCTTGGCTGTACTCACGTTAGTCCGAAACCGACAGAGACAGAAGGCGCGCAAACGTCAAATTCCCCAAGCCCTTCGACACGCAAACTTGCTGGAGATCTTGATGCTGGAATTGTCGGACCAAATGGTGAGGTCATCTTGTTTTATAAACAAGGTCAAAATATCGTAATTAAGCAGTGTGAAGATAATACCGTCTTGAATCAACGAAGTGACTGTCAGAAAGAATCCGGTACTAGATTAGTGCAGGTTCCGGTTAATGAATTTAAGCGCAGACTTAAAGCGGCGCTTAGCATTCCTGCGGACTATTCGGCGCCAATAAAGGCGAAAATTGACGTTTATAAAAAGCAAACGCCCATTGATCCAGTGGAGTTGGACAAAGCTATTAAGCGCGCGCAAGATTTTATAACTAGATACGGTCAAGAAAATGCGGAGCCAGGGATAGTAGACAAGCTACAAGGCATGAAGGGCGCCGCCGAAATCAACAAAATGATAGATAGACTTGTTGATCAGGTAATCGGTCAGCCGACACTTCAGCAATTTGTATTTTCAAAGGATAAACATACTTTTGAATTTAATATTTTAAGAAGTTATATCAAGACTCCTGGTCTATCTGCGGACTTTGTGAAAGTTAAGGCCGGATCATTCCAAATGGGAAGCCCATCTTCTGAAAGTGGAAGATATAGCGATGAAGATCTTCATGAAGTGACGATCTCGCGCGACTTTGAAATTCAGTCTACGGTTGTTACCCAGGCTCAATATTTTTTAGCAATGGGTTATAATCCGTCCTCCTTCAAAAGTAAAAATTATTGCCCAGGCGACTATGTTGAAATCAATGGAACATCTCTTTGTCCGAATAATCCGGTTGAACAAGTCTCATGGAATGATGCTCAAGAATTTATTGCTAAGCTAAATTCAACGGATGCAGCATATTTGTACCGTTTGCCAACAGAAGCTGAATGGGAATATTCCGCTCGTGCGGGTTCGCAGGCGGCGTATTGGTTTGGAAATGATCCAAATAGACTTGGGGACTATGCTTGGTTTTATGGAAACTCAGGTGATCAAACACATGCTGTAGGTTCAAAGGGCGCAAATTCTTGGGGCCTTTATGATGCCAGCGGAAATGTGTGGCAATGGACTTCGGATTGGTACGGTAAGTATTCGACTTCTCGTCAAACAGATCCAAGAGGTGCTTCTTCGGGCTCCGGCCGCGTTCTTCGCGGCGGTAGCTGGAACGACAATGCGCAGGACTTGCGTTCCGGTGCTCGCGGCAGCCTCGACGCGGGTTATCGTAACTACGTTGTTGGGTTCCGCCTCCTGAGGACTAGCCGGTAGCCCTTGGCTCTTTTAACCTTTTACCCTTGAAGGGCTGTAGACAAATAAACTTGAGGAAAAGCGCAGGCCCCGCGAAGCGCGGGCCGTAGCCCTCAGGTTTATTTGGCGGAAGCCAAAATTTTTTGTAAAAAATCACACGATTGCGCTCTGCAAAAATAAAAAATATAAAAAACTTAAAATATTTCTAAAATAAATTAACCGATTCCGCAGCATGCTTTGTCTACGCATGTGAGCAACCTCCACCTCTCATTCTGCATAATCAAATTAATATTATTTATAAATATCCGTTCTAGGGATCTGCGAACACAGGCATGTCTTGTGTTGCGCGGAGAAATAAATTCCCGCAAGTGTTGTTATGATGCCAATGGACCAAATTATCAGGTTGGTTGGGTTAAGCATATTTATCCTTTCTTGTGATTGATTCTGTAAGTATTTTTATTGAAGGTTATAGTTCCATCGCTGATGCGTGCGAGGATCTTATTGATGGAATTGCGATTCCAAGTCTTTGCCTTTCGAGGCTTAATTTTTTTGTCATTGAGTTTTCTGGCAATGACAGTGGCGGTGTCACCTGACTTCCATAGACGGTGAATTAGGATCATTGTGGCGAACTCTTGTTGGTTCGGTACTATTTGTCCTTGAAAGTAGCAGAAGCCGAATGGCATGGGAGTATTAGTTTTGCCCAATGGAATTTTACCTAAAAGTTTACTGTTGGGATTTACCGGACGGAGTTTAACTCCGGCTTTTGCTAAGATGTCGCGAACGGTACTTTTAGGTTTATTGAGTTGCTTGCCGACTTCGGCTACGGAGAGCCTTTTTTATATAACTCCATACATTTTTCAGAAAACTCTTGTTTTGGTAACTCTGAAATCTTAATAATTACATGATGTTGGCGGAGTTCTGGCAACCTTCCTGTCTGGCTACCACATGTCAAGCTGTTCGAACCACGGGCAGCTTGGCTACCTTTTTCTTCTAAATCCACTAAATTCTTATATTTTTCTAATGGCTTAGATACAAAAAAAGGCCCAGCAGATTTTTCGGCAAAAGAGGAGTGGGATAAACAGATAAAGTCTGCAGCAGAATCAGATCTATCGACAGGTAATGACCGACACAGCAAAGCTCCTGGAGCTATAATTTACGACTTCAATTGATCCCGGCCCCTTACACAGCTCAAAATTAAACTTCTTGCGACTTTTCGCAGCGGGTGTTTTTTCGTAGGCCCATTTTAAATGAGCCTCTACTTCGTCATGAGGAAGGCTTTTTAATTTTCTTTCAATATTTCCATCAAAGTAAGGATCCAGTTCTTTTAAACGTTCCTTTAAAGCAATCTAAAATGCCTCTGCATTTGTCTCAGAAAATCCGGAATAAATTTTTTTAACCGTTGGATTTTTTGATAAGTACATTGTGAACATAGCGTCTTGCGCTCCTCGTTCTCGAAACTTGGATTCAACCTCAACGTAAACAATTTGAACTTCTCCTGGCACTATGGTGTCACGGCGGTCTCGAACAGGCTCAACCGCAAACCTTCCCAGATAGATGGATTTTGTCGCTCCTTCAGGGATACTCCAAAGTTCAACGCTATTTTTCCAATCGTCCATGTCCTTTACTTTTTGAAAGCCACGAACCGATGGAGCAAGATCACGCTGGTCACTTAAAAAAACACCCTGACAGCTATTCACAGAATTTATGCAGCGGTCGATATGGGAGGAGGGTGTGGTGCATGAAACCAATGATTCGATTAGTAAACTAATGCCTGTAAAAAATGGGATCATATTTTTGATTTTCACAATTTTCATATCGGACGAATTCTCGGAATATAAGAGTCTAATATATTCTCTTTAGGGAAGTGCATTTTGCCATTCATACAGCCAGACTAAAATCCAATCTCTGGAAACCAAAGTGATTACATAAGAGTGATGGACCTGATTCCGAATGAATAAAAAAGCCCGCATAAGTGGGCTTTTTTATTTGCGCTACCTACGCTCGGCTTTGCCGAAGTATCTGATTCTATAATTTCCCAGCTTGGACATGCCGTTAGTTCACTCTGTATCTTATCCATCCAAGTCTTTTGCTTAGATATTTGCCAATATTTCTGACTTCCTTTTTCTTGCCACACTCCATCAGCGCCACCATCATGAAGTCCTCCTGCTGGATTAAATTCTGCATTTTTGTAGAGAAAAAGAAGATGTTGTATTAGTTTTTCAAACAAAAATGGATCTTGAATGGAGTCGATAACCGCTGTGATTACTGCATTTGTGTGGCTTTGTGTTGTTGTCATTCGAGCTCCTGTTTCTGGGGGCTGTGGAGAGTTGAATTCGAAACTCTTCAAAATTGAGAAAATCAAAGTCCTTCAATCGAAGGACAGAGTTGCCTTTAATCTCAGTAAGAATTACATGTAAAAATCGTCCGATGAATTAAGAAGCTTTAGATGGACCTTCTGTTGTATTTTCCATAGTTGTGTTAATTAAAGGTGTGATTGCAGTATCTGCTTCAGAGGATGATGTTCGTTTTGATTTCTTAGTTTTTCTCGAAGCCTTCTTCTGAGCCTTCACATACTTCTGAATTTCAGCGGCTTTGGCTTCATTCCATCCACTGATCGCATCATTAAGCCCTTGCTCAAGCAGCCAATAAAGGCGGTCAGTAAGGATTTCATGATTCGCTTTGAACTCATGCTCTCCCTTAACGAACTTAGCGATATAACGAACTACGTCGGTAGATAGAATTGCCTTAGACAAAGATTCTGGCGAGAATGCTTGTGCTTCACGGGAAAGCTCTGGCCATTCTTTTGCCGTGAATGAAGCTTCATGAAGATCGATCAGTTCATAGCATTGTTCTTCAACGGCTTTTTTAGAAACATCGATGATTTCATTTTCGGCTTTAAGGTCGAAGTTTGAAATTTCGATACCGCCATACTGTGGTTGAGAGAAATCAAAAAGTTTCCACTCAACACCATTCGTAAGCATTCCCCAACGAACGTTGCCTATGAGGTTTAGATATTCACTTAGTTGAACTTTGCCTGATCTAAAATCAGACTTAGTAAGGTCAAAGCCTAACTTTTTTACTTCAACCACGAAGATAGGTTTATCACCATGCATGACCACAAGGTCGGGGCGCATTTTTCCTTTAGCTTCTTGGGCTCGGATCGTGTAGCCAGCGGAAGAGGTGTAACCAAGACAGTTGCGCAGGAAGCTTTGTGCCCATCTTTCGACATCGAGCTCTTTTGTGGATGGCGTTGCTTCAAGATTTTTTAGCTCATGAAGATGCTCTGTAGTTTGATCTAGGATTGCGCGAACGGTTCTGTCTTGTTTGGTCTCTCTTGCCATAAATGGGCTCCTTCATCTGAAAGTAGATATCGGAGTGTTTATAGATAAGTTTATGTTTTCTTAAAAATTATGCCAAACAAAATCGAATGTGTATCGGTTTGAAAATATTTTGTTTGGTTCTTTACCTCATAAGAGCATTTGGGGTTGTTTTTTCGGATACTTGGCTTAAGGCGAATGTCATACGCAGAGGAGTTGTTTTTATTCAAGTGTCTCCTTCCATCTATCCACTTAATAATTTCAATTGAGAAAATGACTTTGAGTTTGTAGCCTCAATGTATGCGCAAAAGTCTTCTTTCAATTCTTGAAGTCGTGGCCATGATACTGGCGACAGCCATTGTGATCTTTCTTTTTTCGAATCCGCCTTTAACCTCAGTAAAACACGTT
>CAZPYX010000155.1:0-10261 GCA_964590635.1 uncultured Bdellovibrio sp. | reverse complement strand
CTCTAGTAAAGAACTCAGCGGATTTAATGGTCTTCAACTCGCTGATTCGGGAATTTCTGCCGTCACACCATCTCGGTTCTTGCTTGCGTTGATAAATATTCTCTCCATCGCTTTCACCTTAGGTCCTACGTTTGTTAAACTAGCAGATTGTTTTTCTGGGACTTCTGCCTGCGCGAAAATCGGTGCATTCAATGCCAAAAGCGCAAATATTTGCAATGCGATCAGTTTCATTTCGAAGCCTTCGAGTAATCTTCGTCACTTACTCGCTCCATCCAAATCACCGCTTTGCCATCAAGTGTCTCTGTCACAGCCGAGTGTGTAAGCGCCATCTTCCGGGAGGCTCCATGCCAGTGCTTTACATTTGGTGGCGTCCAAATCACGTCACCATTTTTAATTTTTCGGGCGGGCTTACCCCATTCTTGTACGAGGCCTTCTCCGTCAGTAACGATCAGAAGTTGGCCCCTTGGATGAGTATGCCAATTGGAACGCGCCCCCGGCGAGAACGCGACAGAACCACAAGTCAAGTTCGACGGAGATTCACCTTCGACAAGCATTTTCACCGACACAGACCCCACGAAGTTTTCTTTTGGGCCTTGCGCGGCAGACTGCTCGCCCACAGAGATGACCTTTAGCGATGCCTTCTGGGCATCACTACTGGCCGTGCTCGCAACTGCATGAATCGAGAATTGGAAAAATAAACCCGATAGAAACAGTAAGCGCTTAGACATAAGCTCCTCCGCGTTAGTAGGTGCGTGCTGCTGAATCAGCTTCGGGTCTGTTATCGATTTTAAATGGGAATGTTTTCGTATCTAACGTTTCTGGATTTGGGCCGCCACGAACGCCCGTATCTAGCTTATCAATTTGAGCAACTTCATCGGCAGTCAGTTGGAAATCGAAGACACCAAAATTTTCTTTGATACGCTCTGCATGTACAGATTTCGGTATCGCACAATTCCCATGATCGATCTGCCAACGAAGAACAACTTGCGCCGGAGTTTTCTTGTACTTTTCTGCAATCGCTAAAACGGTTGGATGCTTTAGCGGGTTTAGAACCGCACTTGGATCTTTAGGTCGATAAACTTGAATGCCACCGATTGGTGACCAGCTTTGCGTCACGATGCCAAGCTTGCGATGAACTTCGCGCAGCTCTTTCTGAATAAAGAACGGATGCAGTTCAACTTGATTTACTGCTGGAATGACAGAAGTCTGAGACATCAAATTTTTAAGATGTTCAGGGCTAAAGTTACTGACACCAATGGCGTGAGCACGTTTGTCCTTTAAAAATGTTTCCATCGTTTTGTAAGCCGCGATAGTTCGGTTGAACTCGGTCGGCATCGGCTGGTGCATAAGGTAAAGATCGACATGGTCAGTGCCCAGACGACGTAGACTTGCTTCGAAAGCTGTCTTGGCCTCTTCAGTGCCATAATCGCTGATCCAAAGCTTTGTTACGATGAAAATATCTGATCGTTTAACACCCGAATCTTTAATACCTTGACCGACTTGCATTTCATTCATGTATGAAGCTGCGGTATCAATAAGTCGGTAGCCAGCCTTTAAGGCTGCAGAGACTGCTTCACGAGTTTCTTTTGGTGGACTTTGAAATACTCCAAGTCCTAGTGTTGGCATGTATACGTCGTTATTTAATTTCAAATCTGAACTTTGCTTTTCCATATTTCCTCTTGTTCTTAGCGATCAATACGCTTTTGCATAGCTTCAGGATATCTCTCTCCGTGAAGTTTAAGTGTTTGGCTTGCTTTCTTAATCTTGTCGAGATCATTTGGTGTAAGTGTCACATCCACAGATTTCAAGTTTTCGGAAAGACGTTGCAAATTAGTCGTGCCTGGAATCGGTACAATCCAAGACTTTTGAGCGAGCACCCATGCTAGAGCCACTTGGGCTGTTGTCGCATTTTTTTCCTTTGCAACTTCGGCGAGCAAGTCGACGAACGCTTGGTTCGCCTTCATGTTTTCCGGAGAGTAGCGGGGAAGAACACTTCTAAGATCTGACTTGCCGAATTCAGTTTTATCGTTCATCTTGCCTGTTAGAAACCCTTTACCAAGGGGGCTGAATGGAACGAAACCAATTCCAAGCTCTTCAAGAACTGGTAAAATCTGTTCTTCCGGTTCGCGCCACCAAAGCGAATATTCACTTTGAAGAGCTGTGACAGGTTGCACAGCGTGTGCGCGGCGGATTGTGTTTACTCCTGCCTCAGAAAGACCGAAGTGTTTGACCTTTCCTTCTTTGATAAGATCTTTGACCGTGCCGGCGACGTCTTCAATAGGTACGTCCTTATCAACGCGGTGTTGGTAAAATAAGTCAATGCGATCCGTTTTCAGACGCTTCAGAGAGTCTTCTGCTACTTTTCTGATTTGCTCTGGTCGGCTATCGGTCTCTGACCAAGCACCATGCTTAAAGCCAAACTTTGTAGCAATAACAAGTTTGTCTCTATACGGAGCCAATCCCTCACCGAGAAGTTCTTCATTGATAAAAGGCCCGTAAACTTCAGCAGTATCGAAGAAGGCGACACCTTGCTCGACGGCGGCATGAAGAACTTTAATCATTTCGTTTTTATCTTTCGGAAGTCCAAAGCCATGGCTCATTCCCATGGCACCGAAGCCGAGCTCCGAAACAATGAGTCCACTTTTTCCTAATTCTCTTTTCTTCACAATATTTTCCTCTATTTCATTTTCGCAAAAAAAGGAGTGAGTTTTGCCATTGCCGCATCCACGTATTTAGAGACCCAGTACGTCTCGATGTGAGTTGCTCCTTCAATTTTATAGAGCTCTTTGTCTTTTGTGCCGGTCGCTTTTTTGAAAGCTTCTTCAGTCATGTAAAGACTGTCGGCTTTACTACCTGCGATCATCAGAAGAGGTTGCTCGATCAATTCAATTTGATCAGTAGCATCCCATCTCATCAAATCAAGCAAGCTGCTAGTCGTATATTTGAAGGTCGAGCCAGGATGAGCGTTCGTTCTCCAGTAGTAGATGTATCCCTGGCGATACATCTCGAATGGCAGTTTTGAGATTTGTTCGTCGCTCAAATCTGCAGCACCAGAATATTCAATTTTTCCACCCGCAGCTTCTTGTGCACGAGCCTCAGAAGCCTGCTTCAATCTTTCCTGGATTGTGTTCAATTGAGAATCAGCGAAACCATTGCGACGGACTCGACCCGAATTGAACATGCTTAAAGTGGCAACCACCTTAAAACGTTTATCGCTCTTCGCTGCGGCTAATGAATATCCACCGCCGCCACAAATTCCAAATAGACCTAACCGTGAACTGTCGACGCCCTTAAATTGGGTTATGAAGTCAGCCATGCCGTGAATATCTTCAATGCGATTTTGTGGCTTATCAACACTGCGAGGTGTCCCACCACTTGCCCCCTGATAAGCGGCATCTGCAGAGATTGCGATATAACCTTGTTCGGCCAATCGTTGTGCGTATAATCCCGCCGTCTGTTCTTTTACTCCACCATTTGGGTGAGCGATAACGATTGCGGGATATTTCTTTTTCTCGTCGTAGTTTGCAGGAGTATAAACGTTGGCGGAAATATCAATACCATTAAGCTTATATGTTACCGGATGAATATTGACCTTGCCAGGTTCGTTTTTTGTGATCGCCCCTTCATAGGTTAGTGTATACGGATTTTTTTTGTAATCGTTTGCCATGACTTTGCCTCCGGAAATTACAGTCATCGTTGCTAGAAATAATTTTAGTATTGCTGTATTTTTCATTTTTTATCCTTCTGGTCATTCACGTTTTTTAAGCGTTGTAAGCCGACCACGGCCGCTGGCCACCCCGCATAGAACGCTATATGTGTCATCGCAGATTGGATTTCTTTTCCTGTGAGGCCATTTTCAATACCCAACTTGATATGAGATTCGAGTTGATCCGAACGACCAAGAGCTGCAAGCACTGAAATAGTCACTAAGCTCTTGTCCCGAGCAGAAAGCCCCGGTCGGTTCCAAATATCGTTGAAAAGAACTTCATCCGTAAGTTTTGCAAACTCGGGCGACAGTTCTTTCATTTTTTCAATCGAAGCACGAGGTGCTTTTACCTGTTTCACGTCTTTACCTCCTGAAGTTTGAGCCATCGCTGAGGCGACTGTTAGATTCATAAGAAAAGCCACTTTGAACATTGATTTTATTGGCAACATTTGTAACCGCCTAATTGTCTAATTTTTTATCTTTTAAGAATTTCGAAAGTTGATCGGCCACTTCGAGATTGTTGAGATCCGAAAATGGAAAGTGTGTATTTCCTTTGATACCAATTTCCGGCAAGTGCACGACTTGCACATCGCCACCAAGGCGATTGACGATAGCGGCCCATTTTCTTGCGATAGAAAGAAAGGCTCTCCATTGCTCTTGGCCGGGGTTTGTGCTTGGTTGCTCAGGAATGTTATCCCCGTAAAAGATCACGATCGGAATTTTAGTGAACTTCATGAATTCAGATTTTGGAATAACTGCTGGCGTAATGACTCTTGCACCAAGTTTTGTTGGTTCAACTTTTTCCCCTTCAGGAAAAACGAAGTCGCCACCGGGTTCATATGAAACTACAGCGCGAATATTTTTATTCTTCAACACTGTTTTCCATCCCATTCCGCCGCTTGCGGAGTGAGTCACCAATATACCTTCGCCGATTTTGTCGAAAAGAGCTGATACGGCATTTACATACAAATCATTTTGAAAGGCGGGACCAGTATCGGGAACCGCTTGCCTGAAGAACTGGTTCAATGCCTCTGGATCGCGTGAGAACGAGACGTTGTCATAAAAATTAGGCCATACTCCTAAGCGAAAAACTCCGAACCAAAGTTGCTCATCTGCTGCTGCAGTAATAGTAGTCGGTTGCGTGGATTTCGCAGCTTTGCCACGCCCTGGCTGATCAATGAGATAGACTGGAAACTGTCGGCGCAAAAAGATGTTTTGGAAGCCCTCCCGACCATCGGGAGTTGTTTCCCAAGTTTTTGCTGATTGTCCATAGCCATGCCAGAACACTAACGGAAGTTTTTTTGCTTTCGCGGGTACTTGATAAAAAACGTAAGCGTGATCTCCGTGCCGAGTTTGGCCGGTAGAGTCAGGACCCACTGGATTGAATGCGCCTTGCTTGATCGGATCGAATTTACCCGGCTGAGTAGTCACCGCTCCGCCGACAGCGAAACTGCCTTGTTTATCAATGATGATGTTTGAGTCATCCGTCTTTTGGCTTGTAGCGCAGCCAGTAGCTAGGACTGTCGTTACAAGAAACACCGCGATCGTTGCCATGACAGGCTGTCCTTTGTTGTCTCTATTCATTTTGCTTTTCCGCCTTTCCACTTAACTATACGGAATAGTGGTGTTAAGATAAACATCACTATTCGGCATGTGGAATGAAGGAAAACTGAACAATGCAAAATGACAATTTGAGTGGTTTAATCGCGCTAAAACACATAGCGGAAAAGGGTAATTTTCGAGAAGCGGCAAAGGTGATGGGGATATCACCCTCTGCGATTAGTCAGGCCATCAAGCAACTCGAATCTAGACTTGGTGTAACACTGTTAACTCGCACAACAAGAAGTACGGGTCTAACTGAGGCAGGGGCACAATTCCTGTCTCAAGCTGGGCCTGCTCTCGAACAGATTCTTCAAGCAATGCAAAGTGTAGGATCGTTGGGGCAAAAACCTTCTGGGTTGCTTAGAATAAATTTGCCTCGCGCTGTTTACAGAACTCACTTTCCTGATTTAGTGGAGAGCTTCATTAAGAAATATCCTGAAGTGTCTGTCGAATTATTTTTTGAGGATGCTTTAGCCGATTTAGCAAAAAATGGATTTGATGCTGGTATTCGGGGTTCTGAAGTTTTAGACCAAGACATGGTCGCGGTAAAATTGCTGGGGCCCACGCGGTATGTTGTTGTCGGCTCACCAAAATATTTATCAAAAATGGGTCGTCCTAAACATCCCAAAGAGTTGCATGAGCACAACTGTCTAAGACCTCGCTTCGGAAAGTCTGGTATGTATGATCGTTGGGAATTCGAGCAGCGAGGAAAAGAGTTTCAGGTTCACGTTAAAGGCAATATGATCATGAACGATTCCAATTTCGTCGTTGAAGCAGCGATCCGAGGGAATGGACTTGTTTATACTTTGGAAGACTCAGTCGCGGATCATATTAAGTCAGGAAAATTAGAGGTTGTGCTTAGTCAATTCGCGGCCACCAGCACGGGTTTCTATATCTACTATCCCAAAAAATCGCAGATGTTGCCGAAGCTTCGTGCCTTTGTAGATCATATTAAACAATCTACCTAAACAACCCAGTCTTAGCCGATTCGACTTATTCGTTGATGCCAATCGGATACGAATTCACACTGAACCTCTCTGGATCGCCGCCGAAGCGTGAGCTTAAGGAGGGCGCCAGCCCTCCCCTTTTTTTTTGTGACCTAAATTTGTAAGTTTGTTTTTCGCGCTATCAGTTCCTCAGAAGCTTTAATGAATTTCCGTGCATGATCTGGGGTGATTCTATCTGAAGGTATTATGCCTTGCCCTTTGCGATTGAACATAGACCCAGAAATGTTTTCGATATCTTTCGTCGCAAACAATGGCGTAAGTCGTTTGGCGAATTGTTCCGGCGTCGGCGTGAAAAATCCTACAACTGATTCCAACAGGCGGAATTTCACGCTGCCTTCACCTAAAAGATTGCTTCGAATATTTGTTTTTACAAAACCCGGATTCAGTCCGTAAAAATTAATTCTTGGGTACCGTTTTGCCAAATCGAGAACAAGAATCTCATTACCGGCCACGGTGTTCATATGTACCTGCATTGTTTTGTAGGATCTCTCCGCATTCAAGTCTTCAAAGTCACCGGCCTGCCCCGTGCCGGGATATCCCATGATGAATACTCTTGGCTTCAAAGAACCTGAACGATTTTTTTCCCAATCTTGGACGCCGAGTTCGCTCCAGGAAATTTAAAATTCACCGAATATCCAAACCTTATTCAGACCTCATTTCCACTAATGTTTGTTCGGTATACATTGATTTATCGAAAGGGGGAATCCATAACGAAAAAAAATATCTCATCTCTCAGAGGAATCACTCCATTAAACATGCGGGGAATCGGGAGATTTCTCACTGAAGAAAAACTGAATACTTCGGGCGTAAAGACATCAAACGCAGCTTTAGAAATGGTTTTAAAAAATAGAGCGGACTGTGCTATCGTAAGCGACATTATATTTAAATTCGATCAACAACAAAAATTTCCATCACTCGAAATGTCCAAAGATTTTTTTTCTACAGTACCTTTATATTTTAGATTAAATAAAAAACACAAAAATATTTTGCCGATCGTAGAATCAGACTTTCAAAAAGAAAAACGCCTTAATTTTCATAAATATCCCCTTATGAAAGATTATTTTGGTTTTTAATAAGAAATGTATAGCCTATCCCCGCTCTCGCAAATCGATCACTCGCGAACGAGTTTTCCTCATTGGCTTAGACCAAGGAATAACCGAATAAACATAGGGCCCCTACTTCAACCTTAAAAAAATCACACATTGCCCTCCCTTCTGAACAGCCTTCAAAACTTAGAACTCATGAGATTTGCAAAGACAAAATTTACTATTCTCAAATAAGAGCAATCAGTGGCTCCGAACCATACATCCAGAATGTTTCCAACTTAGATATACATATGGCCAACTCCCAAGATACTGACCAGCCCTAGACTAAAATACATTTGTTTATCTAAAAATTTCATAGAAAAATAGAAATTTGCCAAGCAACGGGAGTTACTGTGCCCACTTTACTCCATCGAAAAAAGTCCCTTTTTAAACCGGCGCCTCCAAGCCACTCCCGTTCACCTAAAATCATTCGCGATAAGAAGTTAAATATGATGATGCCTGCGGTGTTGCCTGAATTCGCAAATTAGGCCTTTGCCAACGGTTCAGTAATCGCATAGACACTGAACTATTGGCATCAAAAAAACACCCCGAACGTGTAGAACTAAATCCAACCCTCCACTTGATCACACCCTCCATCTATTGTGTGGCTGCAAATACAGCCTTTCTTTCTACGAAGTGGAACAACCACACTAGCATTTTCTGGCTTTAACAAATCAAACTCTATGAAGCTCGGCTTAATTCTAAATACACCAGTTAGAATGCCAACGCCCATTTTCGCCGCACATTCAGCTGCTATTGTGGTCGTACCACCAACGGTGTTCAATACTGGCTCATCCGTCCAATACATTTGTTTTTTTTCATTTTCGGCTGTTCCGCCACCCTTGCCCAAGCACGGCGTTAGGCTCAGAGTTGATAGCGTGTTCCGCCCCCGGTCATTGGCCCGGGGCTAAATGAGAGTTTTGAGGTATTTCAGTTCTTTACCCACAGCGCCGTTTGACCATGAGGACAGCGCTACCCTGATTCAAGTGGCGGACTTCGGACATGAAATGTTTCATCATTAAAAGGCCACGGCCGCAGGGCATTTCCAAGCGTTCCGGAGCCAGCGGTGAGGGAACGGCTTTGGGATCGAAACCTTCGCCCTCGTCTTCAATGCAGACTTGAAAGCTGTCGCTGCCGATGCAGAAGGCGATCCGCAAGCGCTTGCGGCAATCGCTTTGGTTGCCATGCTTAATCGCATTGACTAGCGCCTCTTCCAGTGCTTGCTGAATGTCGAGAATTTCGTCGGAGGCGTAGCCGAAGACGCGCAGTCGTTTGGCGATCAGTTCGCGAATGCGATACGCTTCGCGCACTTCGCTCGGGATGACAAAACTTTCGGGAAATTCTTCGTTCTGTAAGGCGTCCAGCGCTGCTGACATACTAAGGCGTTCCGGAGAGGCAAGAGTCAGAGCATATCGAACCGCAAACCATACCCGAGCAACTCATTGCTGTAAATACTGTAAAGCCTCTTGCTCATCAGAAAAGATTTTGAAAATCCGATCAAAACCGGTGATTTTGAACGCTTCAAAAATGGACTCATCAATATTGGAAAGGGCTAATTTGCCCTTCGCCGTCTCTACTTTTTTACGCAGATTCACCAGCTTGCCCAGAGCAGCGCTCGAAAGATACTCGACCTTGTTGAAATTGAGCAGAATCCGCTGGTGGCCATCCTTTTCCACCAAACTGTTAAGCTGGTCGCCGACCTGCTCGATGATCTGATCGTCGAGAATGCGACTCGCTACGAAGTTGACCACAGCCACATTATCGATGACTTGCACTTCTAATAATCGCTTGGGCTGAGCCGCCATGACGTACTCCTGTGACACGACTTTGCTTGTTTTGAGTAGGCGCGAGTTCTTGAAGCTAAGCAAAGCCGGGGCAGGCGAGAAATTGATTCAAGAATACCAGCAATTATAGCCGATGGGTGAGGAATGGGAAGGAACAACCTTCCCCGACCCTAGTGAGTTTTCGTCTCGAACCCGCACGAACGAGAACGGATGGACGCAATCGATCAGCCGTAACGAGGCTGGCGAATAGTCGATCTGTGCCGACTTTGACCTCCCGGGTAGGCCAGTCGAACGACTGACTGTGACATATCCACGAAAGCGTGGGCGTGCCACGAATACTGTCCTGCCTGTCGATCTCACCCCGGTACACCTCCTCCTGCCAGCCTCAAGGATAAAAGTGCCTACGCACACGCCTGCGCAGGGAGGAAGCAATGTTTGGCTTCGAATGGCTCTTGGCAGCATTTCTGTTGCAAGGTCCCGATCTGTCTACCTACTCCGATCAGGATGCCACGGCCAAGTGGTTTCCCCTGATGAACAAAGCGTTGCAGCAAGTTGCGCTCAATTGGGAAATCCTTGACCAGCGTGAGTTGCGCTATGTGCTGGTTCGGCAGGATGAGTTCCTGGTCGATCTGCGCATGTTGCAACGTCGGCAGCGCGATCTTTATGATGCGCCGCCAATCCGCGATGCCCAGCGTTTGCCCGATCGCAGCACGGTCAATGAATTGTTGATATTCAATCGTGCCTATCGCCAGCATTTGGATGCTTGCCTGCCGCTCTATCCCGGTTGCGCCGGTTTGAAAGCGGCGCGCGAGGAAGTGGAGCAGCTCTATCAAATTTGGGATGCGGTGCGCGATGCCCGCTGCGAATACTACTATGTGCACATTCGCCGCCAGGCACTCAAGAAGCTGCGCGATATTTTGGGCAACGATGATTATCAGCAGAGCAATCTGCCGCCGCATGTGCCGGTTTGGCGATTCGAATGTGTTAAGTGATCGTTAGTAGAAGAGGCATCTTGCCTCTTCGGAAGCGGCAAGATGACGCTTCTATCGCATTGCTCTTCGAACTGCGCCCAACAAA
>CAZPYX010000154.1:0-10298 GCA_964590635.1 uncultured Bdellovibrio sp. | reverse complement strand
GGGATAGACCCCACTAAAGCCCATCCCCGATGAAAAATACGCAAGTGGGGTGGGTGTGGGGCGAAGTGCGATTCCGCCGAAGGATCCTTGGCTTGCACGAATTAAAAGCTGCAACTATTTGCAAAATGTTTTGATGAAAAAAGAAAGCGTCGATCGTAAGTTGGATTTCACGGTGGGTTTTGATTCAGCAGGAATTCTGACGGAATCCAGCACTGAAAACATAGTCATCCTTGATAAGGACAACAACTTGGTTCGACCAAAGCTTGCGCAAATTCTAAAAGGCACGACGATGATGCGAACGTTTGATCTTGCTCAGCAGTTGTTGGCCGACAAAACAATCGCTTCGATTCAAGAGCGAGATTTGACTGAGCAAGATGTTCGCTCTGCCAAAGAAGTGATGATGATCGGAACAACACTTGATGTGTTGCCGGTATCAAGTTTTGAAGGTGCGAAAATTGCTGATGGGCATCAAGGCCCTGTCGCTAAAAAACTTTTGATGCTCTTAAGAGAAGATATAAAAAAGGGGCCGAAAGCGACCCCAGTTTCATCAGTTTATGCGCCAGCTTAATCGGGCTGGCTCTTAATTGTTTTTTAAACTTCGAGCTGAATTTTATCCAGAAGATCTGGATCACTCAAAACTGCTTCGCCACCTTTGGCGATGGCAATCAGTGGATTCTCGGCCACACGCACAGGAAGACGAACTTCATTTTGAATGCGAAGATCGAAATCACGAATCAAAGCTCCGCCTCCAGCTAAAACAACTCCCGTTTCGATGATGTCTGACACCAGTTCTGGAGGAGTGTGTTCTAAGGCTCTGTGGACTGCGTTGATAACTTCTTGTAAGCAGCTATTCATCGCAAGGCCCACATCCTCAGAGCTGACTTCAAGGGATTTATTCATTCCCGTGTCGGCATCGCGGCCTGTGATTGTTGCCACACGAATATCTTTTTTAGGAACGGCTGTGCCGATGGTCACTTTAAGATATTCTGCTGTGGTTTCGTTGATGATAAACTTCTTGTAGCGTTTGAAGTATTCAATGATGGCATCATCAAGTCTGTGGCCACCCACGCGGGCTGCTTGGCAATAAACGATGTCGGCCAAAGCGATTACTGCAACTTCCGTTGTACCACCACCCATATCGATGATCATGCAGCCTTCAGCAGCTTTGACATTCAAGCCAGAGCCAATCGCAGCAGCCATCGGCTCATCGATCAAGAAAACTTCTTTTGCACCAGCAGTTTTACAAGACTCAATAACTGCTTTTTTCTCAACTTCAGTTACACCATAGGGCAAAGATACAACCACGCGAGGACGCGAGAAAGCTGATTTAACACCAGGCTGACTCAAGAAATGTTTTAACATCACTTCTGTTGTTTCGAAGTCAGCGATGACACCGTCACGAATAGGTTTTTGTGCAAAAATATTTCCGGGATTGTTGGCGAGCTTTTCTTTTGCATCCGTACCAACAGCGATAACGCGTTTTTTTCCCGGGCTTGTTTGTTGGTAAGCGATCAAAGAAGGCTCATTTAAAATAATGCCTTTGCCGCGCGCTGCGATCAGTGTGTTCGCAGTGCCCAAGTCAACGTAAAGGTCGGCGGCTGTTCCAGCCTCGTCTCGAAAAAACCAAGAAAACATATTATTTACCGAATCCTTTGCTGCTCTCGAAAGGGAAAGTGGCGAAGATGGAAATGTAAGACCAAGATTTGTTAAGATCCAATCCGATCTCTCCACCCAAAGTCATATTGTTCCATTCGTGATAGTGAAATTCTGAACCCACAGCCAGGTTTGTTGCCACAAAATTTTCGTCTTTTGTGTTAAGAAATGTAAATGGCACTGCGAAATAAGGAACTGCCAAGCCATAGTCTGTGTCATATTTTTTGCTTACAAGGGGAGCAACTTGCAATTGGATGATGTTTTCATCTTCATCGCGAGCAATACCAGCGCCGAAGCGAAGACCCATTGCGGGTTGTTTGTCGACATCTGGAAAAGGAACCCATTTTACACTGGCGAAGGCATTGAAGTCGACGGAGCCACCGCCCAAAAGAACGCGCGCACTTGTGGACTCATTGACATTTGTATCAAAGAACAAATCAAAATTCCCACCGCTGTTTTTGCTTGTAAGAAGTTGGGGCTCGATACCCACTTGATATTTACCTTGAGGAAGTACTTCTCCTGATTCCGCGATGCTCAAATAAGCATGGGCCGTGGAGCTTAAAAAAAGACCTAAAACGAAGGAGCTGGTAACGATCTTGGCAAAATTCATGGAGTAAAACCTTTCACACTTCAAAAATGTTAGCGATTCGCGAATCATTTGACAAGACCTTGATCCAAAGAGACCCTAAAAGAGTGACGAAACTTCCCATCTCCCTCGTGATCATTGCCCTGAATGAAGAGGCTCACATTGAGCGCTGCATTCGTTCCGCCCCCTTCGCCGACGATGTCGTGGTGGTCGATAGCTTTTCGACGGATCGCACTGTCGAAATCTCTAAACAATGTGGAGCCCGGGTTTTCCAGGAAAAGTGGAAAGGATTCGGTCCACAAAAGGCTTTCGCAACCAGTCAGGCTAAAAATCCTTGGGTGATCTCTTTGGATGCGGACGAGGCATTAAGTCCCGAG
Source organism: uncultured Bdellovibrio sp. (assembly GCA_964590635.1). GTDB lineage: Bacteria > Bdellovibrionota > Bdellovibrionia > Bdellovibrionales > Bdellovibrionaceae > Bdellovibrio. The sequence goes on along the minus strand of CAZPYX010000154.1, from coordinate 7,682 downwards.
TTGGCGGCTGAGATTGCCGAGGAATTTGCGACCCTGGATCCTGAAGCGGGCTACCTGTTTCCTCGCAAGTCGTTTCACTTGGGGCGTTGGATTGGCCATGGTGGCTGGTATCCTGACTATCAACTGAGATTGTTTAATAAAGAAAAATCCCAGTGGAATTCCGCAGCCTTGCATGAAAAAGTAGAAGTAAAGGCACGCCTTGCGATGAAGGCTCCTTTGCTGCATTGGGTGTTCGATAATTTAAGTGATCAAGTTATTACTAACGATCGTTATTCGACTCTAGGAGCCCAGCAGCTCCATGAGATGGGGAAGAAATTCTCTTATTTTAAGTTGGTCACCAAACCCATTTCGAAGTTCATTGAGACCTATTTTTTTAAGAAAGGTTTTTTGGACGGGATGCCGGGATTCATTATTTCGGTGGGAGCCGCCTACTCTATTTTCTTACGTTTTGCCAAACTCTGGGAGCTGCAACGTGTTCGTAAAAAGTCTTCCTAGCATTTTAAAGTCGGTTGTTTTTGCAGCGCTAATTCTGAGCGGGGCTCACTCTTTGGCGGCGCTCAAGTATCCATCAATTCAAGAAGTGCGTGGCCAAGCTTGGATCAGTGGTAAGGATAATAAGAAGCAAACTCTGACATCTAAGTCTTCAATGATTGAGCGGGCTTTGATTGAAACTTCAGACTCAGGGATAGTTAAAGTAAATCTTGATGCCCATCGCAGTTTTACTATTTTGGGTGGTTCTGAAGTTCTTTTGCCGACCATTAGTTGGGAGGGTGGGGAAGCTCCAGTTATTATTCTTTCGAGTGGAAGTTTGCGTTGGCAGCAGCTCTCTAATGAGAGGCCCGCTTACAATGTTGCTTTAAGATCAGACCTTTATGAGTTTTTGGCTCCTAAAGGGGATTTTGTATTTACTATGAATCCTGAAAAGGCCTTTGCCGGAGTTAAAGGCTTAAAGGGTTACATTGAGTTTTCGGCCTTGAATGGCGAAGAAGTTGCGCCTGTTAAAGAGGGGCAGGAAGTGGGCTTTCAAGGAATACTTGAAGGAAAGGACATCGCTTATGATGTCTTGTTAAAAGGAAAAAAGATTCCCCGTGGGCATCTGACTCCAGTAACGGCCATTGATAAAAAGGAATTGTTGGCATTTTCGAGTGTGACTCAAAAGAATCAGCGAGCTGCCGCTGCCCGTAAGGCTCAGGAAAAGAGAGCTCACGAGAAGACTCTTAAGTCGGGAGCTATTTGTTCGGCACCATCCGCGAAGTTCAATCAATGCGTTTGGGTTTGTTTGAACAATCCAAAAAAAGAAAAGAAGGACTGCCTGGTGGCCCAGGAGGGAGTGTCCTGCGTCCGTCGACGCTGTAACGCCAATGGTCAATGGGCCGAGGAAAGTGCCGTTGATGCGCAAAAAAGCAGCATCTCCTGTAAAGTACAACCCGTTGTAGCCCCTTGTGATTACTAAATTTCTTTAAAAAATCGCCAGTTTGCTATTTTTTTGATCTTGCACTTTTTCTGAGGACACCCTATAACAGTCACTCCTTTGTGGTGGCTGTAGCTCAGTTGGTAGAGCATCGGATTGTGATTCCGAGTGTCGCGGGTTCAAGCCCCGTCAGTCACCCCAATTTTCTTCTTCATTTCAGTCGCAAAAATAAAAAACAACAAACGTTCTAAGTAGTTGAAAACACAATAACGAGAGTATTTTCAAGTCACAGAAATGTCGCGAAATTTCCCAATATTTCACGACTTGATGACAGATGATTACACCTTGATGACATGTTTTTCAGAGGGTCTTTTCCGGACTGACACGAAAATTTGTAATGTTCGCGCTCTCATCTTCAATATAATCACTCACAGTCTATCGATGCGAAGAGTTTCAGTTCTTCGCAAGTATCTTCCCCAAGCTCAATTTTGAATGTGATGACATCCGGCTTTCCGGATCAGCACGTCTCGAGTTCATTATTTTGAACATCCAACCGCGCACCCATTTTGTAGGTTCCCCAAATCGGACCCACTCCCAATTTTCCCAAGTGAGTCTGCCTGCCTGGCTCCCGTCCGACCCACTGGCTGCTGAAAACTTCCCACTCTCTACGAGATCGGGAAGTTTTCAGCAGCCAGTGGGTCAGCCGGTATCGCAGTCGGGGGAGAGGATAAACTTGGGAGTGGGTCAGGATTTATTTTTTCAATTTTCAGGTTTGTACCTGGGGAGGGTTGGGTGGGGATGCAATTAGAGTTAAATGATTTACTTTCGGTAAATCCAAAAACAACTAAATCTCGGTCAGTTATTTTATCAGACCGAGATTTAACAATTTTAGAATTTCTATTGGATATGAAGTTTGCATCGCTCAAAGATATCTTTGAGCGATTTTTTGCTTTTACTTTAACGGGGGAGCCCGCGCGAAGTAATGAGTGGGCGATAAGAAGACTTCAGCAGTTGGAAAAAGCTAAATTCGTGAAGTCAGCTCATTCATTCTCAGAGAGAAGACGCTATTATATAGCGACAGTAAAAGCCTACCGGGCTGTTTCAGACCGAAAGCCAATAGATTTCGTTTCGAAACCATTACAGACAATTGATTTAAAGACTTTCCTTCACGACAAGATGGTTTTGGAATCAAGAATCATCTTGGAGAATCAGAGGGCAGCAACTTGCTGGATCTCTGATAGGAAGCTTCGAAGCAGTACCGAGTTAGCGGGAGGGCTTTCGAAGAAGTATATCCCTGATGGTATTTATACCGAAGACAATATCAAAACTGCAATTGAGATTGAGATCTCTGTGAAATCGAAAGTGCGATATCAGGATAAGATCAAAAAGTATGTGCAACATATGCGAGCAGCGGATGTGAAACATAAGACTTTTGATCGAGTGCTTTTCGTCTGCGCAAAAGACAAAGTCTTCGAAATATTAAAAAGTGAAACAAAAATCTATGGAAGCCTTTTTGAAGTAAATCATTTTAATGATTTCTTCAAAAAACAGCTTCCGTAGTCCGTCTCATTCGGCTCTGGCCGAATCTCTTAATTCCAATTTTTGAAGTTTTAAGAATGAACAAGCTTTGCAGCATCAGTAGTTCAACGAAAACTTTAAAACGCACTCATTAGAGGGCAACGAAAGGAATTATTGATGACATTAAACTATGCTTTTCCAAAGAAAGAACCGAAAGAAAAAGTAGAGGCAATTCTAACGATGAACGAATTGGAAATGCTTAAGTTCATTTTGGAGATGAGATATTTGAACCTCGATCAGATGATTAGGCGATTCTATGATGAGGGAAGAGTTGAGCCAAGTATTACGAAGCTTATGAATCTGGAGCTATTAAAGTGTAAGGATCAAAAGTATACGGCTGACTCAATCTTTATGGTGACTCAGAAAGGTTGGGAGCATGTTCAGAAGGAATGGAGCGATAAGCGCATTCCGCAGATTACGAAGTCAGTTATGCCAGGAAGACTTAACCATGATTTACTTCTAAATGAGCTTCGCATTCGTTTTGAGAGTTTAAATTTCTTAAAGCAATGGGGATCTGAGCAGTCGTTAAAGGAAGTGCCTTTATTTTTAAGAACCTTTACAGACCTTCCGGATGCGGTATGTAAGAAAAAGGACGATAAGGGGTATTTTTTGGAGCTGGAAGTAGCGATGAAAAATGCAAAAGCATACCGCGACCGCATTGAGACTTATCTTAAGGTTTTACAGATTCAAGATTTTAAGGATTCAGGAATTACTGGAGTCATCTTCTTTTGTACAGATGAGAAGGTGATGGAGGTAATTAAAAAGCAAATCCCAAAGGACACTAAAGGGATTTCCGTGATGCCTTATTATAAGTACTTTGAAAAGCCCAAAGAAAAGACGACCGAAAAAGTCGTCCATTAAAATGTTAAAACTAAAAAACACAAAGGAACTTCTTAAATCCCTCTTAAGAAGTTCTTCCTTGGAGCCCACTATTGAAATTGGTGCAGTAGTGGGCTCTTTCTTTAAAAAAGAAAAGTTATCAGAAAAAGAGCTAAACCATCACGTTCATATCGTGGGGGCCAGCGGTTTTGGTAAAACGGTATTACTGACTAAGATCATGAAAAGCAGACTGCAAAAAGGTCAGGGTCTACTGTGGATAGATTTGAAAGGTGACATCGACACCATTAACTCAATGATTGATGCGGTGAAGAGTTGTAACCGTGAAAAGGATCTAAAAGTCTTTTCGATCTCTCATCCGAAGATATCTCACTCTTATAACTTGCTCCAAAATGGGGATGCGACGGAGCTTAGGGATAAGATCATGGGGAGCTTTGAGTGGGATAATGAGTTTTATAAGGTGCAGGCAGCAAGTTACCTTTTAAAGCTGATGATGGGTCTCGTGTATTTGAGAGACCATCAACATTTGAGTTTCGATTTGGAAGTGGTCTTAGAGGCCACTTCTAATGTCGAATTTCTTGAAGGCTTATGCCTTAAGATTCCTGAGGGGGAGGTCATTAAAAGACGCATGGAGGATTGTTATAGCTATCTTAATAGCAAGTCATCTTTCGACAATCTCGCAGGGTTAAGAGGGCATCTGGAGGGACTTGTCCTGTCTAATTTTGGAAAGTTCCTAAAAGACGATAGAAATGGCGTAAATCTGTTCGAGGCTGTAAACAATCAAGAAATCATATTTATCTTTTTGGATTCGAGACGGTATAAGGCTTCCGCAAAAGCGATAGGTAGACTCATAGTTCAAGATGTCATTGCAACTTCAGCAAGGATAGATGCTGAAATTCCAAAAACACAAAGAAAGCTTTTCACAATCATGATCGACGAATTCGCCGATCTAGCTCAGGTGGACTTCGTAGCCTTTCCGGACAGGGCAAGAAGTTCAAAAATGTGTTTGGTATTGTCACACCAAGAGATTGCCGATCTTAACCAAGTAGACGAGCATTTTGCAAAAAGGCTCACTGCCAATATGCAAACGCTATATGCGTTTTTGCAATCAAATCCAGAAAGTGCTGACAACATCGCTGCTAGGGCAGGAACAAGGACGGTTATGAAAGAGACCGAAAGAACAACCAGAATGCTATTCTGGGATATGCCGACAGGAGAGAAAAGTCTTCGTGAGACGGAGGAATTTAACATCCATCCCAACGTTATTAAGAGTCTACCGGTGGGGAGGTGTGTGGTGGTGAAGAAGTATCCGACAGCGAGATCCCACGTCGTCGACGTGCAGATGGGGGATTGATGAAAAAGGCACCATCTGATTCAGGCTCCTGCCTTCATCCCTTCGGGCTACGCGCCGGGGATAGCATCCTGCTATGCCGGTGACTGCGTTGGCGAGAACCTTTCTTCGCTGCGACATAGCGGTAACTATGCCTCGGTTGTGATGGACTCCTGTCCCTCATCCTTCGGATTGGCACGCCAAAATAGCATCCTACTATTTTGGCCGTAAGAACCTCTTCGCCTTGCATCTGACGCCTTTTGATCAATCCGAAGAAAATGAATTCCCTGAAAAATCCTATCATCGTAGACAATCCGAAAGGGTCTGAGTGTGCGGCAAAGCCTGGTGCGCGATCAGAATAGTAGGACGCTATTCTGAAGTGTAACCCGAAGGGGCTTAAGTAGGAACTTAAGACAACCCGACCTACATGGACCGTCGCTTTTGGCTATGGCCCATCGCCAACAACCCTTTGTATTAGTAGGTGGTTCAACTGCAGTTCTCCTCGGCTGCTGCCGCGATTACGCGATTCGGACAAGCTTGCTTCGCAAGCTTGATCTGCTTATCGGACCACTCTTGGCACAGCTTGCAGATGCTATTTACCTTTCACAGAGTCCCGCCAGTCCTTGCAGGCCTGTCATGCCTCTTGATCGGCTTTGCCTCGTCGGTAAATAGCGCAAGCAATGCCAAAAGTGCTCTATTTTACCCCCGCCGAGCAAGCTCGGAGCGTCCTCGGTCGGGGGCAAAATATTGTTTTTGAGGATGTGATTTATTCATTATAGGTATTTAATGACCAGTATTGGTTGATAAATACCATTATAGGTGGTAAAAAGAAGTGAAGGCAGTAGTCAGATATCATATTAAACAAATTGTACGCGACCGATATTTGGTTGAACTTTTGATCCACGAATTGGAAGTAAGCACCAAGTATCCAGATGGAATTAAGTACGGCCTTATCTGTAGGAATATAGAGTCAGGCGAGTATGTTTTGATGGATAACCATCATCCGAAGGGTCCGCATATACATATCAATGAAGCAGAGTTTAAGTATCGCTATTTGAATGACGACCAGCTTATTGAAGATTTTAAAGAACTTGTGTTAAAAGAGTTAGGAGTTCAGCTATGAAGAAATTAATTATATCCGTAAAATCATCTTCAGAAGCGCTTTCGGATTTTAAGAAGGCTCTAAAGAGTGCAAGAAAAGGCAAGCTTAAGGGCGAGCATTACGAAGTGTCCTTTGAGGATAAAAAGGGATTCGATAGATTCGTAAAAAACATGGGGATTCTGGCTGTGATTTTAAATCAAAAGCCGAAATCGGTTTATGAGTTGGCAAAGCTAGTCGAAATGGATATTTCAAATCTGAATAAAATAATTTTGTTTTTTGAAGACGTAGGTGTCATTAAAATCAAAACCTCAACGGTGTCTGGCAGATCGATTAAAACACCGATTGTTGAATATGATCAAATTGAGTTCAACTTAAAAGCCGCCTAGAGGAAGGGATGATAAAGACTCATTTGCTTCGTTGGCTAGACCATTCTTCGTTGCGACCTACTGACCAGTAGGCCTCACTGCCAATGAACCTCTCTGCCTTGCATCTGAACCTTTTTGATCAACCTGATTGGACAGTGACCTATGAGTAAAATTAAAGAATTTGTGATTCGATATCTTTACCTAATCTTGGCAGTGATTGTTCTTGGAGTAGGATTTACTTATAGCGTATTTCAAAAGCACTATTTAGAAACTGCAAATAGAACGACTGGATTGATTGTGGAAGTGAATCATCCAGGCCGTAGTTGCTATCAAGTCTACGAGTTCGCATATGGTGACAAAAAGTATGCAGGCACCAGTAAGTGCGGTGCCTTTGCAGAAGTCGGTGGCACAGTCGAGGTGCTTTACCGCCTCACTAGGAGCGGTGAGATGAAAGACTATCAGATCAAGCAAGACGCAAACCCTTGGGATGTATTTTACTTGAGTCTCACTTGTGCAATCGTTGCGATAATTTTTCAATTTATTGTTTTAGTAAAGAAACAGTCGTAGGCGCATGGAAACTGTAAAGGCTGTGCTAAAATATTACCGCTTTTTCTTCGCGATGTTGGCAATTTTAATGGGTCTTAGAATGAGTCTTGATAAGATTGATTTCCTAAAAAGGGACCAAGAAACAGCAGGCCGTATCACTGAAGTCCCTCACCCTGTTATTAGCAAGGGCGAATGTAGGGCTAAATATTTTATCGAGATTAATAGAACAGGCATTATTTTGGATCTTGGTTGTGTGAAAGATGCAAAGGTCGGACAAGCAGTGCATATCTTGTACGTACTTGATTCTGGCGGAAACATTCACGCTCAGCCAAAAAGTGATGCAACTCCTTGGGGGCCACTATACCTTGGATTAATTATAGCAGTATTTTTTGTATCATTTCACTTTAAAGCAATTGGTGATAGGAAGTTGCGCGAAGAAAACGCAGCTAAGTAGAAGGACGGAGCTTTAACTCTAAGGCTGCAAATTTCACAGCCTAAAATCCTACACATTCG
>CAZPYX010000153.1:0-10299 GCA_964590635.1 uncultured Bdellovibrio sp. | reverse complement strand
AACGCTGGACATGTTGGTCGCAAAGGGTCTGATAAAGTGGTAAGAGTGTCTTTTTCCGCAGATAAATTCGCAAAGTATTTCAAGCGCTCAATCGAAGTCATGCGTGATTCAATGTCGGCGAAAATACGCACACCCCAATTGAGGTAAGCCCAGAAAGACAATGAATACATTGTCACCAAGCCCGCTGTTCCCGCCGTCATAATGCCGAAGTAAGCTGACAAACTGACACCCACCGCTGTTCCGATGGAAATCAATCCACCGACCACAGGAATGCGCGAAGAGAACCAACGGTTCAACATATAGTGCGAGAAGAACATTCTTTGACTGTGTGCCAACTTGTCATAGAAGTTCTGCAAGAACCAATCTGACTTGCTGAAACCACGAATCACCACCAAGCCCTGTAAGCTCTCTTTGAAGTGAGCATAACGAGGCGATCGCGCAATACTGTCCAAGCGTTTCGCTTCGCGAGCCGGTCTGCGATAGTCACGTTGCAAGAAATAATAAAGCAACATCACTGGACCAATCACAAACACCATGTAAGGCATCAAACCCAGGATCAACACTAAAGAGGCAATGACTTGCAAAGCACAATTCACAGCAGAACTAAAACTCCACTGTAAATAGACGTCCACGGATTCCACATCCCGCGAGAATCTTTGTAAGATACGTCCCACCGGTGTTGAGTCAAAGAATCTAACTGGCGCTTTCAAAACACTTTTCAACATTTTGTCATGCATGTCCTTGCCTGCTTGAATTCCGCGACTGAGCCAGAACAAATTATCCACCAAGCTTCCCACTAGCACCGCGATACCAATTGCACCGTAAATACCGATGGCTGTTAAAGCATTCCACTGATTTTGATGTGTGGAATAAAATGACAACCATGACTTTTGCGCCAATGGTAAAACCGTGACAGCGATCGCACCTAGCAATAGCGCCACCAAGATCAAAGGCTTCGTGTATTTACCATCGCCTCCTAAAGAACTGATATAGTCCCAGTAGACAGAACCCTTCACCGCTCCAACTTCACGATCTTCATCTTCCGTCACGCGGGATTCAGGAATCTCAGGCACCGTGGTGTCTGCCGTCGTGGCCACAACTTCTTGAGTTGTTGAAGCCTTGTGCTCTCCTTGGGTTTTCCCATGTTCTGAATAAAATTCGACGAACTCTGGACAAGTCACTTTCAATTCTGCGAAAGAGCCAAGCCCTTTGACTTCACCGTCTTCAATGTAAAGGACCTGATCAAACATCGCCAAATGCTGAAGACGATGAGTCACAACGATACGAGTTTTTTCTTTCCATACGCCAAAAATCAGACGCTGCACTAAAAGATTTTCTGTATCCGCATCCACCGCTGACAAAGGATCATCCAGCAACACGACCTGGGGACGAGATAAGTATGCTCGAGCCAAGGCCACACGTTGTTTTTGTCCGCCAGAAAGATTCACACCCTTTTCGCCGATTTCAGTGCGCAGACCGGCTTTCCACTCTTTCAAGTCTTTATCCAAGCAAGCGTTGTGTAAAGATCTGCGCAGCTCTTCTCCGCTAACGTCTTCGCCGAATTTTAAATTCTCCAGCAAAGAGGCGTTTACGATATAGGCCTCCTGCGGAACATAGGCAATGCGTGGGCGTAGATCGTCAGCATCCAAGCCGGTAAAATCAATGACTCCCGCAGATGTTGGAATTTCTCCCAACAAAGTATAGATCAAAGAACTTTTTCCAGATCCCACGGGGCCGACTACCGCCAAAGATTTTCCGGGAGCCACAGCGAAAGAAATATTTTTAAGCACTGCAGAGGCCGCGTCTTTATATGACACCGTCAAAGATTCAACATGAACCCCGGCTGCTTTTCCTGATTCATCCAATCGCCCCGTCTTTTCTTGAACCTCTTCTTGCGAAAGGAAATTCAAAATACGACGTGCGCCCACCAAAGCTTGGGTGTAGCGAGAAATCAAACGCGACAGCTCTCCGAAGGGTCCTTCCAAAAGACCAAACAAAGAAATACACGTAAAGATCAAAGCCGCATCCAACTTTTCACCTCGCCAAGCATGGACCGCCAAGGCAACAAAAAGTACGAATGTCGAAACACCTAAATACCCAAGGGATGAGAATGTTTCCGCGCGGGCCAAGTGACGACGGGCTGCCAATTCTTTGGCGCGGACATCATTCACTTCCTGCGCCACACTTTTTTCCCAGGCAAAATACTTCACAACTCGGATCGCATTGAGGGCTTGAGTCATCAAAGTCACGCGGTGATCCCGGTGAGTCATCATCTCATCGTCAAGTTTTGTGAAAGTTTTGCTGATGAACTTGGTCAATGGCGCCAATGTCAAAAGAACCGCAATCGCCGCCAGGGTCGACCATCCTATATAATAGAAGAGCATTCCCACGATGGCGAAAATCATAATCACAGCATAGGCCAAGTCCGCCAAAATCAAAGCGAAGTCAGAGACCGAATCGCTGTCACTCCCCATATAATTGACAATGTCGCCCAATTGATTTTTTTGACGGGCTTGCAAACTTAACTTCAAACTGTGGCGGAAGATTTTTTCATTCAGCAAATTGCTTAAAAGCTGATATGAGCGCAAGGTTCGCACAAAATAATGCTGAATACAGAATCCCGACAAGAATCCGCAGAACCCCAACAAGGTCCCGATCAAAATAGTTTCGTTCAGAGTCTCTTTCGTGACCCCGTCTGAAATTAAACCCACAAAACGATGCACCAACACCGGTGAAAACAGCGAGAACACCGCACTGGCGATATACCAAGAATAACCAGGCACGAGATATTTTTTTAGCGAACGAATCAAAGAGAACAAATGCGCATGGGGCGTTGTCCATTCCACTTTGTCGACATCGATGGAAACCACTCGAGGATCGATATCCGCAGGCAAAGGCAAAAGATCACTTTCTTGAATGATCTGGGTCTTCGCTTTTTGTACCAAAGGTGAAACTTCGGTGAAGAACAAACGTCTGAAAAAATTCATATGAATCCAATTCAAAGGAGATATTTTTTTACTCCGCGACTGAGTCGAAAAACTTCGAAACACATCGCAGCGGCTATTTCAACTCCGACCTCGTCGAAGTTTCTATTTTTTTATGAAAGCGCAGAAAAGTTCTGATTTCTTAAGACTGTAACCTAAAAGGCTGAAAGAGAGAGGTCCATCATCTTAATAATTCCAGTCATTGCGCCAAGCGATTTTAGCGAATTGATTAAAATCATAAATGTCCTCCTCTCAAAAAGATGAAAGTAGGATAGCGAAGCGTTTCTGCTTTGTCTAGAGCCCAAAAAAATATTTTTTATGACTGCTCTTTTAAAGCAGCCACAGGAAAATAATTGCGACCGCAGTCGGAATCAATGCCGCTACCAGAAGGTTTAAAGGATTGATACCTCCAGGGAATTTTTGGCTCAAAATAGAATACCCCGCTGCGTTCGGAGCATTGGCGATGATTGTCAAACCGCCACCGGCGATGGCTCCCCCGACCAAGGCATATTTACTTGCGTCAGACAATCCTTCGACCTGGGACCCAAGGTAAGTCAAAGCCGCATTGTCTGTGACTGCAGTCAATGCAACGGCTCCTTTAAAGAGTAAGGTATCATTCATACTTCCCAACAGAGGTGCTAACCACCATTTTTGAAAAGCTCCGAATTGGATAATTCCTCCTAAAAACATCGCTACCAACAAACTTTCCTTCAGACGAAGTTGATCTTGGTAACGCTGAGTCACACTAGCGACACCCATGAACAACAAAAACAATCCTAGGAACGCATTTTGATAATGAGCTGTGGCTACAATTCCAACCATGAAACCCAGATGCACCAAGGTCACGGACCATGGAATCGGCGCATGGTTTGCCGCAAGCCGACTTTCCACTTCTTTCAAAGTGACGCAGCTTTCTTGAAATTGCTTTCTGAAAATCAAAATCAATCCCAAGGCGTTCACCATCACAGCCAATGCACTCTTCCAACCGAAATGAGTGAAGATAAATTGGAAGTCCCAGTTCCATTTACTGGCCACCATCAAAATTGGCGGAGCCGCGAACGGAGTCAAGGCTCCGCCAATGGAAACGTTCACGAACAAGACAGCGATCAAGGCATAAATCAATTTGCTCGATTCCTTCTGCAGCATTGAATTTAACAAGAACGCCGTCACCGTCATCGCCGCCGGTTCCGTAATAAAACTTCCGCTTAATGGACCTATGATCAAGATGACAACTAAATCCGTCAGCACTGCTGGGGTGCGGAATACCTTCTGTACAATCGTGCTCAAAATTAAAATCGACTGACGAGCCGCCGTTAAAATAGGTCGCGTCGAGCAAACGACCATAATAGCAAAAATAAAGAATGGCTCTGTGAACTCCAAGGATTTCTGATAGTCGATGGCTGCCTTCCAACCATCCACACCAATATAGACAATCATGAATAACGAAGCCCAGATCGCAAAGACCACTTCGATCTCACCCAAGAGATGTAAAATATTTCTCCACAGTGAATCTTTAGGAAAATGATGGGACCATGCAATAATTCGTCCCACCAAAAAAGTGTGAATAACTGCAAGACCAAAGAAAATGGCACCAAAGAGTTCAACCGTTGTGTATGTCATGAACTCTATACTACTCAGGAAAGTTTACTGCTGTCTAAAAAAAGCATCCACAAGTTGTCGAATTTCTTCTTTAAATTCTAATTTGTTAAGCCACCGTGCGGGAATGGCTGCACTGCCATAAAAAGCTCCACACAGAGCACCGGCCACCGCGCCACAGGAATCAGAGTCATCTCCTCGATTCACAACAGCAATCAGGGACTCTTCCAAGAAGTTATAATTCATAAAGGCATAAAGCCCGGCACACAATGTATCCACACAAAATCCAGAAGTCGGCAGTTCTTCCCAAGGAAGAGTCAGCAAGGACTCCAAGCGATGGGCGATAGTTGGCGAAATGCTTTGGGCTTCCTTTTTTGCACTAGCAAAAATCTCAGCCTTACCTCCGCCCTGCAGAGCTGTCTTTAAGGCCGCGACAAAAACCACATCACAATCTACGCAGTGTTGATGGCCATGGGTCATTTTTGTTTGGGTCTCTAGGACTTCTTTTAAAGACGTCTGTTCTGTTTGACCTTCATAGTGGATCGTTATGTGTTCGTCCATCAAACTCATGGGGGCCACGCGCATGATGGAACCATTCCCTTGAAATTCATTATTCACGAAACCGCATTCACGCAAGGGCAAACCAGCCGCCAAGTTTTTAAGACCCTTGATGGTAGTAGTTCCAATATCAGGAGGCTTGCTTTCATACCAAGCAAGCATTTCCTTTTTTAGAATATCGAAAGAGAATTCAGAAGAGCTTTGAATCGAACGCATCACACAAAGCATAAGATCCGTGTCATCTGTGGCTTCGCCCGCTTTCCAATTGAACTTACCACCACCAATAATTTCGGTGTGAGTATTCCACGCCGTTGACGGCGGCAAAAACTCAAGAGGGGCGCCCAGAGAATCCCCTGCATGCAGCCCCCACAACATTCCTAACACTTTATCTTGTCTTGATCGCTCTTCGTTCATCCCTCTGTACTACTGACAGAGCCCCGCATTGTCAGCCATAAAGGTTCTTTGCTGCTGCAAATCTTTGGCTGCATAGTTGAACTTGGACAGATCACAGTGATTTTGACTGATCAAAGAAACAACCGCATCTTTTTCTGGCGGAGTTAAACCTAATTCCCAGATCAATTTCACTTTTAACCATTGCTCAAGGTACTGACAGACATAGGCTTTGTTCGGAGGCATATAACCTTCAGGAGTCTTATCGCCTTTTTTCATATTCTGAGGACCATCAGCAGAAATCAGATGAAAGTCATTGCCCATGAAGTTTGCATACAGACAACGCTTACTGTAATCCCACTTCCATCCGCCACTGATATAAGTGTTCTTCAAGGGAACGAAGTGATCGATCTGAATATCGCTGGCACTAGTGACCACGTTTCCAACGTAGGGCTCATCCCAAGTTCCTGAAACCACTGTGCAACCTTTCGGATTGAACGTCACAGGCGTTTTCGAATCCCGAATCAAAACTTTAGCACGAGTATTATAACAAGTGCCATCGGTCTTATCGTGAATCCAAGTTCCGAAATGTTTGGAGCGATTGTACGGCTCATTCACGTCGCCATAGTTTTCGTCATGGTGATCGAAACGAAGAAGCGAAATCACTTTAGCTCTTAGCTCCATCATCCACTCTGGAGAATCTGAAAAAAGATTCTGCGCAGATTGCAGCGGATCCATTTGTTTTTTTATACTTGGTTGATCGCCGACTTCATCTACGAGCTGCTGCGCTTCACCGACGGTATAGAAATTGTCAAAACGAGGATTGCTTCCAGAAGCCTGTCGATCCTGAGCAGAAGCCTGGTAACTGATTGAAACTATTGCACCGATCACAAATACAAGAAGAAGCTTTTGCATACGTCTCCAAGTCCGTCTAGAGCTGTTTGTGGTTTCTGTATCTGCAACATCTTGCTGCGATACAAACTTGCCCTATTAGAAACAGACCTAGGACCTATGGCAATTGGAATATTGTTAGACTTTTGTTAAGCATTCCAGTTCTAGACCCACCCGTTTTAATGTGACTCACAGAGTCTGCATCTTTTTGCTGCCCTCCCGCTTATAACAGAAACAGTCTTCTACTAAAAAATCCGCCAGCAAAGAGACATTATGTTACGAGATTTGCATATTGGAGTGCGTTTTCAGTACGGAAGAATACGTTTGTTTGATATCCTAACGTCATGTCCAGCCCTAAAACTGATTGCCCAAAACATAGCGGAACTGATTGTCAATCTTGCGACATGAAAGAAGAAAGCATTTTATGCTCTTTTCCCGATGCCATTGAACTTATTCAAATGGCGAAAGTGTCATGTCGCTTTAAAGCAGGACAAGTTATTTTCTATGCAGACAATGATCCCTTGGGAATTTTCACGATTCAAAGCGGCTTGGTGAAGTTAGAAGTCACCTCGCCTTCTGGGGCCGCTCACACTTTGCGCCTTATGGGTGCCGGTGCGGCTTTGGGTTATCGCTCTTTATTTGCAAATGAACCCTATCATGCTTCCGCCATCGCTGTGGAAGACTGCGAGCTTTGTTTTATCGCCAGAGCAGACATTATGAATGTTTTCACCAAACATCCTGAAATGGCCTTGAAACTTTTGACCCATGTCTCGAAAGACCTGCGCATTGCCGAAGAAAAGTGGATGGGACAAATGGACAAGGGCGCCGCAGAACGCGTGGCCGAAGCTCTTTTATTTTTACAAGATCACTTCACGCATCAAAATTGGACACGTCGAGAAATTGCACAGTGGGCCGGTACGACTCCAGAGACTGTGATTCGCACTTTGGCTCAATTTGAAAAAGAAGGTCTTATTGACCAATCCGATGGTCGCAGTATTCGTATTATTTTAAAAGAAAAACTCAAAATCCGCGCATCTCCTCCGGGGGTGTAATTTACCCAGAAATCCCTGAGCTATGATTCGCATCATACTTTGAGGCCCTGAACTCATCCATAGTGATTCCAGAGGAACACTATGGAACTCGCGGTTAAAGAAAATTGCAAATATTGCGGAGCACTCACAGACGGAGATGCCTACTGTTGCAACGCTTGCGAGGTGCTTGATCGCAAGCTTCTAAATCCCATCAAAGCACCGTTTGAGAATGCTTATTCTTATCTCGACCAAGAAAATTTTCGAAATATTTATCGTCAGTCAGCCAGCGCAGACTACAACTATCTTTTCTTTGCTGAGGGCCTGCACTGTTCTTCTTGTGTGCATCTCTTGGAAAAACTTCCGCAGTTTTGCGAAGGTGTTCACGATGCTCGGGTGAACTTTGGCCAATCTACTGTTGCCATCAAACTTGATGAAACCGCCTCTTTAGCACTAGTCGCACAGGCCATCCAAGAGCTTGGCTACAAGCCCAGCCTTTTAAGTCCCCAAGATGACTTGCATGAACGCTATAAGCAGGAAAATAGAAGCTTCTTAATGCGTATTGCAGTCGCGGGTTTCTGTGCTGGCAACACCATGCTTTTTGTTATTCCCGTGTATGCGGGTTTGGCTGGAGCCTACGCGGTGACCTTCAATTGGCTCAGCTTTTTACTTTTTTTACCAATTCTGTTTTATAGTGCGATCCCGTTCTATCAAGGGGCGTGGAACTCTTTGAAGTATCAAATCATTAATGTAGATTTGCCGATCTCAATTGCGATGCTCACCGGCTTTACTTTTTCGACTTACAACCTTCTTCACGGCGATGGTTCTATTTATTATGATAGCACAGCCAGTTTTATATTTTTCATTCTCAGCGCCCGTTATTTATTGAAGCGAGTTCAACAAAAATATCTTGCACCAGTAAGATCTTCTTCTTTGTTCCAAGGCGAAAAATATCTTCGCCTTGGTTCTTTTGTTAACGAATCCATTCCGTGGAGCAAAATTGAAGTTCAAGATCGTCTTTTGATCAAACGTTTTCAAACCCTGCCCGTGGATTGCGAATTGATCTCCGCGCGGGCCAGCCTCGATATGTCTTTATATAATGGAGAATCCCTACCGAAGGATTTTTCTGCGGGAATGCAACTGTTTGCCGGAAGCAAACTTCTGAATGATCAAGTTGAAATCAAAGCTCTGACAACTTTCGAAAAAAGCAAAGTCGGTCAGCTCTTTAAACAGCTCGATCAGCAAGCCTACCAAAAAAGCAATTTTGTGACTCTTACAGATCGCTTGGCTCAAAAACTGATCCTCACTGTTTTTAGTGTCGCCATTCTGTTTTTCATTTTCTATTACTTCATCAATCCAACGGAGGCCTTTAACAGATCCTTGGCCCTGATCGTGTTGGCTTGTCCTTGCGCTTTGGCCTTTGGGTCACCTTTGACCTTAGGATTAGCTCTTAAAAAAGCCCAAGGCATGGGCATTCTGCTTAAAAGCTCGAACAGCCTTGAAAGCATATTAAATGTCAAAAATATCTTTTTTGACAAAACCGGAACTTTGACAGAAGGACTTTTAAGTTTAACTTATACTGCGCCCACTGTGATTCCCTCCGAGTTGCAAAAAATTATTTTAAGTCTTGAGTCTCACTCCTATCACCCCGTAGCCTTTGCCCTTCGCAAAGCTTGGAAAACAGACGAATCATTGTGGCCCGTGGAAGATGCCCAGGAAATTCTGGGCAAAGGTGTGCGTGGTTTCATTGACAAGGATCTTTATGAAATTCGTCATCTTTCTGACTCCACCCACGATTCCGAAATTGGTGTTGAAGTTTTTAAAAACAATGAAAGCCTTTGCCGACTTTATTTTGTGGATGTGCTTCGCAAGGATTCTTCCAAAGTTATTGCGAAGATCCAGGCTTTGGGCTTAGAAACTTTCCTTCTTTCCGGTGACCGAGCTTCGCGAGTCAAAAACGTCGGCCAAGCTTGTCACATCCCGGAAGAAAATAGCTTTGCGGAATTATTCCCTGAAGACAAAAAAGACATTCTCAAAAAATACTCTCACACTTGCATGATTGGCGATGGCGCCAACGATTCGCTATCCCTGCAACAAGCTGATCTTGGTATCGCCGTTAAAGGCAGTATTGATTTAAGCCTGCAAAGTGCGGATGTTTATTTTACCCGCGGAGGTCTTGAACCTCTTTTAGACTTTATCGAACTTGCCAAACAAGCTCGCAAAGTTTTACTGCGCAATCTCACGATCTCATTAATTTATAATACATTGGGAGCTTTGCTGGCGCTCTTGGGTTTTATCAACCCGATGATGGCGGCGATTTTTATGCCAATCAGTTCTGCTCTTATCATTCTTTCCTCAGTCTGGGGGCTGAAATGAATATTCTGATGCTAATGATTCCCATGGCTTTGATTTTAGGAATTGGCTTTGTCTCAGCCTTTCTTTGGGCCACCTCCAAGGGTCAGTTTGATGACCTTGAGACTCCCGCACACCGAATTTTAAAAGATGATAACGAAAGGAATTTAAAGTGAACACTTCAGGGAATCTCATCGAAAAGATATTTTACGATGATGATATTGTTAAAAAATTCACCCTCGCTACGATGATCTGGGCCTTGGCGGCATTTCTGTTTGGATTGCTCGCCGCTCTTCAACTTGCCTATTGGCCCATGAATGCCAATTTGGAATGGATCACCTTTGGACGTTTACGTCCGTTGCATACGAATGCGGCGATCTTTGCCTTTGGTGGTAATGCCATCTTTGCCGGGATCTATCACTCCTCACAAAGACTTCTTAAGACTCGCATGTTCTCCGATACTTTGTCGAAGATTCACTTCTGGGTTTGGCAACTTATTT
>CAZPYX010000152.1:378-10388 GCA_964590635.1 uncultured Bdellovibrio sp. | reverse complement strand
TGAAAAGTCCTCAAACAAAAATCCTTACCGGCGATGAAATTCCAGAAATGCTATCTGAAATTCCCGATGCGCCGAAGAAATTATACCTTGAAGGCGTCTTGCCCGGCCTCGATACAAAACTCCTTGCCATTGTTGGCTCAAGAAAATTTACCCCATATGGAAAAGATGCCTGCGAAAAATTAATTTCCGGACTTCGCGGTTATGATATTGCCATTGTTTCCGGCCTTGCGCTTGGCATCGACTCGATCGCTCACAAAGCCGCGCTCGACACGGGTTTAAAAACAATCGCGATTCCCGGCTCCGGCCTCGACCGCTCCGTGCTGTATCCAAGCGCTAATAAAATGCTTGCGGAAAAGATTTTAGAAATGGGCGGAGCGCTCCTTTCCGAATTTGAACCGAAATTCCGCGCGACGCCGTATAGCTTCCCCCAGAGGAATCGCCTGATGGCGGGAATTTCTCATGCGACGCTTGTCATTGAAGCCGAGCTGAAATCCGGCACGCTTATCACTTCAAAATTTGCGACGGAATACAATCGCGATGTCTTTGCCGTCCCTGGCTCGATCTTTTCAAAAAATTCGCATTGCCGGATTTACTGATATCTCTGGATCTGCCTCACGAAATTTAAGTTTGTCACAGCGTCGCGCAGACAACGTGCGCAAATATCTGATCTCGAAGGGAGTTCCTGAAAACAAATTAGAGGCCATAGGTATGGGCTCAGCGAGTTATGAGGAGAACTCTACGATAAGCAATACGACTTCAGACCGCAGAGTGGACTTTGAGATTGTGCAATAAGCTGAAGATTGGCAAGATGGCGAGCTATGAATTACCCACTTCTTGTCTTCGACCTCGATGGAACTTTAATTGATTCGGCCCCAGATATTATCACCGCTGTGAACCGCACTTTGACTGATAACGGGAAACCCGCACAATCCGACACAGAAATTATCGCCCACATCGGGGAAGGCCTTAAGAAATTGATCGCCGATCTTTTCGTCGCCGACAATCTGCCTTCCCAGCGAATCACCGAACTGGAAATGGAATTTCTTCACAACTATCAAAGCGTAATGCTTAATAAAACTCGCATCTTTCCCGGCGTCGAAGAGTTTTTGAAAAATTACCCAGGTCCTGTGGCTATTATCACCAACAAAAATGAAGCCCCAGCTCGCAAAATCATCGAGCATCTGAAGCTGGACCGATTCCCTTGGGTGAATATCTTTGGTGCCGATACACTTTCAGAACGCAAACCAAGCCCTCTGCCTTTGCAAACCATGATGAAATTGGCCGGTCATGGGACTCACAATACGATCATGATTGGCGACGGCATCCCTGACATGGTTTCCGCCCAAAATGCGGGAGTTCCCTCCATCGCCATCGACTTTGGTTATACGAACCCAGCTATTCTGGGCAAATATGAGCCGCGAGGATTTTTAAAGCACTATAATGAACTTCATAGCATGGTAAAAGAGCTGCTTCCGACTCCAGTTACGACGGAGTAAATCCGATAACGCAGCCCCGCCAGAAAAAAGAACCTGGCACCTTATCACGACTTGCCTCAGGGCGGCGTGAAATATATAAGATGAAAACTTTTAGAATGGGGGGCTGTCTCCGGTGAGTGATATCCTTTTAGAGGTTCAAAATTTAAAGACGGGTTTTAAAACTGACGAAGGCGCTTTCCGCGCTGTTGATGACGTTAGTTTCTACGTTAAAAAGGGCCAAACCCTTGGAATCGTGGGCGAATCTGGTTGCGGTAAATCCGTAACTTCTTTGTCTGTGATGCGTTTGATTCAAAAGCCAGGCAGCATCGAATCCGGCAAGATTCTCTTTAAGGGCCAAGATCTTCTTTCACTCTCTGAAGATAAAATGCGCACCATTCGCGGTAACGAAATCGCGATGATCTTCCAAGAGCCTATGACTTCTTTGAACCCGGTTTACACAATCGGTGATCAAATCGAAGAAGCCGTTTTGCTTCATCAAAAAGATCTTTCCAAACCACAAGCTCGCGAACGTGCTATCGAGATGTTACGTCTTGTTGGTATTCCAGCTCCTGAAAAACGTTTCCACGAATATCCGCACCAACTTTCGGGCGGTATGAGACAACGTGTGATGATCGCCATGGCGATCTCTTGCAACCCTGAACTTTTGATTGCCGATGAACCGACGACAGCTCTTGACGTTACTATCCAAGCACAAATCTTGGATTTGATGAGAAAGCTACAGAAGGAATTCAACGCCGGCATGATTTTGATCACCCATGACCTTGGCGTCGTGGCAGAGATGTGCCAAGAAGTAGCGGTGATGTATGCGGGTCGTATCGTTGAGTTCGGAACTGTCGAAGATATTTTCTATCGCCCGAAACATCCTTACACGCGTGGACTTTTGGATTCTATCCCGCATTTCGAAACAGGTCATAAACTTGATCAGTTGAAAACAATCAAAGGGATGGTTCCAAGTCTTTACAATCTTCCTGTAGGTTGCCGTTTTGCAGATCGTTGTCCTTACGCTCAGGATGATTGCCGTGCGATTTACCCTACACTCGAAAATATGCGTGGCATCCACAAAGTTGCCTGCCATCATCCCTTGTCTCAAGAGGTAAAATAATGAGCACTCCTCTTTTGAAAGTTGAAAACCTAGTTAAGTCTTTCCCAATTCACGGCGGTATCTTCAGTCGTGAAATCGCCAGCGTAAAAGCCGTGGCCGATGTTTCCTTTGAAATCAAAAAAGGTGAAACACTGGGCCTGGTTGGAGAATCTGGTTGTGGTAAATCGACTTTAGGTCGTTGCTTAACTCGCCTGCATGATCCTTCTTCTGGAAAAATTATTTACAACGGAAAAGATATTACGAATATCAAAGGCGAAGAGCTGCGCGAGATTCGTAAAAAAATTCAAATTATCTTTCAAGATCCGTTTGCTTCTTTGAATCCACGCATGACCATTGGTTCTGTTCTTGAAGAACCATTGATCATTCACGGTATCGGCGAAACACAAAAGGATCGTTTGGATCGTGTGAATGAATTGATCGACCTTGTTGGGCTTCGTCGCGAACATTTGAATCGTTACCCGCATGAGTTCTCGGGTGGACAACGTCAACGTGTGGGCATCGCCCGCGCCTTGGCAGTGAACCCAGAGTTGATCATCTGTGACGAACCTGTTTCTGCTTTGGACGTATCTATTCAAGCGCAAGTTATCAACTTGTTGATGGAACTTCAAAACAAGCTCGGCCTTACTTACGTTTTCATCGCCCATGACCTGAAAGTTGTGGAACATGTTTCAACTCAAGTGGCAGTTATGTACTTGGGTAAAATTGTTGAGAAAGCCGAAGCCGAGGAGCTTTACAGAAGTCCTAAGCATCCTTACACAAAAGCATTGATGTCTGCGATTCCGGTTCCAGATCCACGTCGCAAAGAAGAGCGTATCATTTTGACTGGGGACGTACCGTCGCCAATCAATCCTCCGTCAGGCTGTCATTTCCACCCTCGCTGCCCTATCGCGGTTGAAGAGTGCAAGACTAAGGTCCCGGCGTTGGAGCTTAAATCTTCAAATCACGTCGCTTCCTGCCTCCGCGTATAAAGAAGTCCCTTAATTTACCGATAACTCCTTGGAACCTATGCGTCCCAGGGAGTTTATGAAAACACAAGGCAAAGTCTGGCTATTTTTCGACTCTGAAACGAAAGTGCAGTCTAAGCCATTATCATTGGTTCAGGCGCAGGCCCATTTGCTGACTTTAAAAGCTTCCGACTTTAGCAAGTTCTTCCTCTGGACACCAGGTTGGGAAGAATGGGTTTGCATCAAAGAATTCCTCAATAGCGATCAAAAATACTTTGTGATTATGAGACCACCGAAGCCACCAGCAGATGATGGCATCGGCATAGTTCCGCCGACTCCAAGTGCACGTGCTACTGAGAAGACCAGCGAAGACACGCTGACCGCCACACATAATGCACCTTCATCTCGAGAGATTGATAGCCCTTATACAAATGTTGTCGCGGGAGATGCTCTTAAATCTCAAGACGACTTCTATGGCTACTTTCACCAAGACTTCAATGGTGATGATCTTGATTTAAAAAAGATCAGCGAGATCAAAGTTGATCCTACGACGAAAAAGAAGATCGTTCCGCGCGAAGCTCCGAAAGACGACGAGCGCCGTTCCGGATCAGATCGTCGTAAAGACACTCGTCATAATTTTAAAATCGAAGTTGTGTTGGTTTCAAAGGCACGTTCCTTCAGAACGCATTCGAGAGATATTTCTTTAAGCGGCACTCAGCTTGAAGACGAAATCCCGAAGGATTTCTTGAATCAGCCTTTCGACTTAATCATCGTCAATCCCTTCGAACGAGATCACTCAAAGGCCCGCCTACTTTTCAGAGCGAAAATCGTCGGAGATCTTACAGATCCACGCCGTCTGATGTTCATCGAACAAGACGTCGCAATGACCCTAAGACTAGACGCTCTTCTTAAAGCCTACGTCGCCTACCAAGCCCAACTACGCAAATCCGCCGGCTAAAAGGTACCTGCTTCCCTTTGGGTTAAAAAGGAACCAGGTACTTATTTTACCCAAAGGGAAGCAGGTACCTTTTAGTACGTTTAGTGCAGAGGAAGGTTTGTGTCGCGTTCGTAGACTTCAATCCATGTCATGTAGCGTTTCATGTCCTTAACGTAGGAATTTGACTCCGGTGTTGCGGTGTTTTGCATGATTGCTTTGGTTCTGCCGAAATAGATGTAAGGCAAATAATCCACGTACTTTTCTGGTGTTACAAAACCCAAATTATTTACGATCACTCGGCGTTTCAATTCACCCAAGGCTTCGATGAGATATCCCATTGTCGCGATGGCGGCATTTTCTGGAATATATAAATTGTCAGAGTTGATACCAAAACGCTCTGCCACTTTGCTTGGAACAACTTTGATCTGTGTAGGTCCTCGGCTATTATCTGATGCCTTTTTATTAGAACCATCTAAGTAGATTTCGATGATCTTCGCCAAATGAACAGCCCAAGGCATGGCCTCTTTCAAGCGATAACGTTTACTTGTAAAGAACAAGGACTCACGTCCCAGGATACCCACGGACATATGAGCCAAAAGGTTGTATTCCGCACCGTGCACTTGATAAAGATCTTGCATCTCTGCTTTATGGGCAGCCAGAGCCTGAACAAAAAGACGGACTTTTTCAGTGCGCACTTCTTGGCGAGTTGGAAGTAAAAGGATCTCGCAATTCGCGCAATCGTTCTTCATCCATTCCCATTTCACATACCCGTTATTGTCTAGTAGTGAGTGCTCCTGAATCAGGGACTGTTCTAGGGGTGTTAAAGCAAAGCTGCTGTCAAGAAACCCGACAGAGACAAATAGTGCCACCAAAATAGAGAGCCAAACGCGATTTAAAGACATTACGTCCTCCGACCGCCTGATGATGCAAAATCCGGCCTCAGCCTAAAGGACTCACTCGCCCTAAACCCAAGGCTCCGTTTTATTTACAGCTTGGTGATTTTCTCGAGACACTTTTCAATTAGATTTTAGGTAGAGTTAAAAAGCTCTTTCACAAATAAAAAAGGAGGTCTTTTGAACTCCTTTTTTAATCTGTATATTTTAAACTTTAATTATTCAATTTCAGAAGGGTGTCGACTGTCTTCTTAAGCTTTTCTACGTCGAAAGGCTTTTTAATATAGTCGTCAGCGCCAATCTCAAAAGCCTTCTTCATGTCTTCTTCTGAAGCTTGCCCTGAAACAAAGACCAATGGGATTTTTTTCAAGTCTTTATGCTCTTTCAATAACTGAGCAAGTTCGAATCCATTCACCCAAGGCAAGCCCACATCCATCAAAATTAAATCCACAGAGCTATCATCCAGAACCGTAGAAAGCTCGGTCGCATCCGCAGCCAATTTGATAACATGACCTTCTGTCTCTAAGATTCTTTTCATCGCGTGGCGCATGGTTTCGTCATCTTCAATCACTAAAATAAATTTAGGATCGAGCTTCTTTTTTGCCTCACGGAATTGATCCAAAGGTACAACATCCTGTCCTGCGATGCGTGCCTTGGTCATTTTCTCAATCTTAGTAACCAAATCCTTGGTATTGATCTTTTTCATACTGTCCTTAGTGTGCTTCTTGTCCTTCAAGCCATCTTTCAGCATCAATCGCTGCCATACATCCAGTACCTGCAGCTGTGATCGCTTGGCGATATACGTGATCTTGCACGTCTCCAGAGGCAAAGACACCTGGAATGTTTGTGTAAGTCGTATTTGGCTGAGTCACAAGATACCCTGTCTCGTTCATATCGAGAACACCTTTAAACAAATCAGTGTTCGGCTTATGACCGATGGCTAGGAACAAGCCCGTGACTGGCAGTTCTTTGACTTCATCATTAAGCACATTACGAACTTTTGCGCCGGTCATGCTTTTTCCATCCCCAAGAACTTCAGTGACTTCAGAGTTCCAGATCACCTCGACCTTAGGATTCTTCATCGTTCTATCAGCCATGATTTTTGAGGCTCTGAAATGATCGCGTCTGTGCACAAGGAATACTTTAGAAGCAAAACGAGTCAGAAATTGAGCCTCTTCCATTGCCGTATCACCACCACCAACAACGATGATTTCTTGATTACGGAAGAAAGCGCCGTCACATGTCGCACAGGCAGAAACACCGCGATTCATGTACGTTCTTTCAGACGGAAGACCCAAGTACTTCGCACTTGCACCCGTAGAGATAATGATCGACTTTGCCAAATGAAGCTTTTCGCCAATCCAAACTTTGAAAGGACGTTGAGAAAAATCAACCTTAGTCACATTGCGAGTAATGAAGCGAGTGCCGAATCTTTCAGCTTGTTTTCTCATCACACCAATCAACTCAGAACCCGTCACTCCATGTTCAAAGCCCGGGAAGTTTTCCACTTCCGTAGTTAGCATCAACTGGCCACCAGCCTCTTCACCCTCGATCATCAAAGGAGCCAAGTTTGCACGAGCTGAGTAAATAGCTGCCGTCAAACCCGCTGGGCCCGAGCCAATAATAATAACATTTTCAATTTTTGAATCGTGAGTCTCAGACATATGTACCTCGTTGAATTACCGGCCTAGGCTATCAATAAACAGCCCCGTTTTCATTAGTTCTTTACTTGTTTTGGACCGCGTCAGTACAATGGGCCATGCCTTTGATTTCTTTTAAGAAAAACAGAACTCCCCTGACCGTTTCTACGGGGTCCAACTTAATGCAAGCCTTGCTCGAAGCAGACCTTCCAGTGGCTTCAAGTTGTAGTGGAGATGGCGTTTGTGCTAAGTGCAAAATTCAAATTATTGAGGGCATGGAAAACCTGAGCCCGGAAAATGAAACCGAAAGCTTCCTTCGCGAAAGCAAGGGCCTTCCCCATGGGCAACGCGTGAGTTGCCAGGTTCAGGTCCTTGGGGACATTTTGATCGATACGACTTATTGGTAAAATCTATTTACGTAAAGAGCACTCGATATCAGCCATTGTGTTACGACTCCAAAGACTTGCGACCAAACGATCCGCTGAGGTAGGTAAAACGCCTTCACTGTAAATGCGAAGTTCTTCATTGCCGACGAACGCCTCCAAAGTATAAATGTCGTCAACTTTCTCTGTCACGTATGCACGAATTGAATCTGCTTGTGAGATAAAAACTTTTTCCTTCGTCTTTGTCTCTACTTGGCTTTCGGTTAAAACGTCGTCGTTTATTTTAATCTGACAATTCAATGTCTTTGCAAGACCGATGGAAGAAGTGAACAAACCTAACACCATGATGACTTTAAAAGTAATGCGCATAAGATCCTCCAAAGAAAATCCTGATCTAAAAACCAGCCACGGGCAATCTCATAATGATTCTAAGCGACGAACGACCTATGACAGAGAATTTCTTCGATGGCCCAATAAGTTCGGGTGAGTCTGATGGATCTGATAAAGGGAAATTACGATTAACGAACACTATGCACGACAGCTCTCGACGACAATAGGCAACAACACGAGAATACGTTTTCACGCTGTCACCATAGACTAAGAACTATTTGAATTTGATTTGTTAAAAAAATAGGTTCAAGCAAAGGTGCTTTCAAAAAACACCTTTCGCGTTTTTACTTTAAACCTTCTGCAAACGAACAAAGTTAATTTTGATTCCTTCGCGAAGGAAAATCTTTTCGAAAGCGGTTTCAAAGTTTTCTTCTTTGATCGGCGAATTATGCAAATCTTGAGTCTCAAAAAGAATTTTATACTTAGACAAGCGGATCTCATCCATCGCCCACAAGAAGTAAACCAAAGAATCCGTTTTGAATTCAATGATCGATCCCAGCTTTTGCATATCATAAAGAAGGTCTAAATTTCTTTTACATACCACGCGATTCTTAGGCTTCTTTGGCGATGTCCAAGGATCTGGGAAGTGAATGAAGACGTTATTAATTTCACCTTCAGTGAAAAGTTCCTGAATATTGAATGCATGGAAACGAGCGACCGCTGCATTAGAACAGTTCGCGTTCATCGCGCGACGGATTGTTTGAATAAGCGGTTTGTACTTCAACTCCAATCCTACCAACAAACGTGACGGATTTTTTTGAACGTAATGAGCAAAGTGAGTTCCGTTGCCAGTTCCGATCTCAACGTCCATTGGGGTCGCAACATCAGCCTTAAACACATCAGAACGCCATTTGCCTTTATTTAAAGGCGCGCGAACTTCGTCAAAAGCCACATGAGAATACTCTCCATTCAAAGCCAAAGTGTACTCTGTTTGGTGAGGCAAATTTGTGGTGATATTAATCTGACGTCTAGTTGGATCGATTGGCATTTTCATAGGCCAATGAATTAGTCGGCATAGGCCCATCGGTCAAGCTTTTCACTGTGAACGGCCGCAAAGTTTTAAATGAGACTTGCCTAATTGGGCAATTTTCGAGATTGCAGATTTCGCAAAAGGATTTTTTACAAGGATCCAAATGAAAAGCGATCTCTCCATCAACAGGGTAATCGCGAACCACCGCCATCTCAAAATCCTGAGTTTCCCTATGAGCCTGCGAAACATCCCAGAATTCCGGTACGACCAAGTGAGCGTCGACGTGGTGAAAACTTCCAGAGCGGATAATACGCATATGATGAATATCGATAATACCAGGCTTGCGATTTTTTTCGAGCGCCGCGCCCAAACTATCCAAAGCATTTTGATCAACTTCATCAAGCAGACCGCCCAATGATTGGCGAACAATTTTGAATCCTGAAAAAGCCAACTGCAAACCGACGGCAATCGCGATCGCGGGATCAAGCCACTCAATCTTAGTCCACATAACAAGACCAAGTCCCACCATGACACCCACGGTTGTCGTCACGTCAGAAATGACATGTGTACCACTGGCCTGCAAAGCTTCAGAGTGATGCTTCTTTCCCACCTGCTTCAAATAAATTCCCAGAAGCAAATTAAGAAAAGCCGCGCCACCGATAATTAAAACCCCGATCTCTAACTTTTGAGGGGGCTCATGGCTAATCATGGCCTTGATACTTTCGCCAATAATCATCAACGCGGCGAAAAAGATCAGACCGCCCTCAAAGGCGGCAGAAAAATACTCAGCCTTACCATGTCCGTAAGGATGATCTTCATCTGCAGGTTGCGATGCAAAACGAATAACAAAAAGGGCCACGATGGCAGCGATAACGTTAACGATACTTTCCAAAGCATCGGACAATACCGCTGCAGATCCAGTCAGGCGATAGGCGCCCAATTTGATAAGGAAAATAATTAAGCTGGCGATGGCTGAAATCCATGCGGCCCGATTACGAAATTTCTCTGAGGCAATAACATTAGAAGCAACCATAATAGGGTTGTCCTTGCTTAAGCAAAAACAGTCAACGAATTATTCGTGAGGGATCTACTCGCCAGAGGCTTTTTTGCGATTCTGCGCGCCCGTTTTTAGCTCGACAACTTTGCTGGCTTCCGGCCTGTGGTAGCACCCTTGGTTTCCACCTCCACGTTTTGCTACCTTACAAACATGGTCAAGCTTCCGGATAAGCCGATGAAACCGCGTTTGCATGATTCC
>CAZPYX010000152.1:0-368 GCA_964590635.1 uncultured Bdellovibrio sp. | reverse complement strand
TAGCACACTTGGTTGCGACCTCCACGTTTTGCATCATACAAAGCATGGTCAGCTCTGCGCACAAGCTCCCGCGCACTCAAGGCTTCGCCTGGAACCGTGATTGCAAAACCCAATGACGCCGTCAATTTGATCGAGTCATCGCCATTTTTAAAAGTCGTCTTTTCGATATTTTCACGAAGACGTTGGCAGAAGTACATGGCGCCCTCATGATTTGTTTCCGTTAACACCACCAAGAATTCGTCACCACCGTAGCGAGCCGGAATATCAATATTGCGCGTGCAAGCACGAATGATCTTACCCACTTCCGAAAGCACATAACTTCCGAATAAATGATCATGACCATCATTAACAGTTTTAAAGTAATCCAT
>CAZPYX010000151.1:0-10404 GCA_964590635.1 uncultured Bdellovibrio sp. | reverse complement strand
GAGCGGAAACCGATTTCTTCAACGGTGCCTTCAACGTCTTTGACTTTTACCCAGTCGCCAATCTTACAAGGATTGTCGACCAAAATAGTGACGGACCCAAAAAGATTTGCAGCGGTGTCTTGAGCAGCCAAGGCTAGAGCCAAACCTCCCAGTCCCAGACCGGCAAGAAGCGACATGACGTTTAAGCCGAAACTTTGAAGCACCGTCAAGAATCCCAACACCACGACAAGAACTTTTAAAATCTTGCTGGCGAAAGGTACAGATTAATGGTCCATGGCTGATTCTGTTTTTGCAGCGATATCAGCAAAAACAGATCCTAGAGCATCCACGGCATAATAGATCAAACGAATGACATGAATAGCGATGAAGGCCTTAAGGAAATGCTCATAGTAAGTTTGAAACTTACCAGTAAGTTCAATGGTGTCACCGCAGGCAAACCACAAAAGACCGATCAAAACCCAAGCGATAGGGCGTTCGATCTGCAGTTTAAATAAATAGGAAATAAAACTTTTAGGAAATCTTTTTCCCCATGGGTTGTGTTTTTTAAATTCTTTTAAAACAAACTGTAAGACAGGTCGAAGGAAAATACCGATGATAAGAAAGGCAGCTAATGCAATCCACTTCCAGTTCGCCATGATCAGAACAGTATGTTTTAGAAGGGCAGTGATATCTGCCGAGAAAATATGTGATTCTTCAAAAAGAAACTTTTCCATTTATATCCTTAATTCTAATTAAACCATTTGCAACTGATGGCCGGTGTAGATCAGCGCCAAGATAATAATTCCTAGCACAATACGATAGTAGCCGAAACCTCTGAAGCCATATCTAGTTACAATACCCATGAAGAATTTGATAGCAATCATGGCGACCA
Organism: uncultured Bdellovibrio sp.; assembly: GCA_964590635.1. Taxonomy (GTDB): domain Bacteria; phylum Bdellovibrionota; class Bdellovibrionia; order Bdellovibrionales; family Bdellovibrionaceae; genus Bdellovibrio. Next base: position 9,533 of record CAZPYX010000151.1, on the reverse strand, counting down.
CAAAAGAAACAAAAGTTCCCATGGCAAGAATGCTGATTTGGTCGTGTTGAATGGTTTTATAAATTTTTAAAAGCTTGTACAAAGTTGCCGCCGCCATGGTTGGCACAGCTAGAAAGAATGAAAACTCTGCCGCTTCTTTCTTTTGCATTCCTAAAAACAAACCACCCATAATTGTTGCACCAGAGCGTGAAACCCCAGGAATCATTGCGATGGATTGGAAAAGACCCAATTTGACAGAGTCCTTGTATGTTAAATCACTTGTCTTACGACCGATTGCGGTCAAATGCCCAAAGATTTTATCGGACCAAACAAGAACCAATCCGCCAATGATCAGTGACCATGCAACAACTTGCACACTTTCTAAAAGTTGATCGACGACATTTTTTAAAGCAAAGCCGATGATCGCAGTTGGAAGGAAGGCGACAAAAAGTTTTTTATAGAAATTCCAGTTTGGAAGAAAACGTCTCCAGTAAAGTACCAGAACTGAAAGGATAGCTCCGAACTGAATGATGACTTCAAAGGCTTTTGTAAAATCACTGTCACCGATACCCATTACAGAACTTGCGATGACCATGTGACCTGTGGAAGAGATAGGAAGAAACTCTGTGATGCCTTCAATAATTCCCAGAATGATGGAGTGAAGATATGTCATGATGCCTCGTTGTTCTGCTAAGTTTGAAAACAGACTGTAAATGTTGAAAATCATCGGCCCAGCTAAACAATGTCCAGCTAAATAGTGTCCAGCTAAGCTGCGCAAGTCATTCTTGAAAAGATCCCAGGTGTGTTCAACTTTCGATGAGTTGTGTCAATTAAATAAAATCCATTTTTCATATTGCCAGTGCAGCCAAAGCCTAAAAGTTGAATATCCTTGAGGACACCACGGAGGGGTTTTATGAAACGGACGATTCTTTTTAGTGCGTTGCTATTCGGCTCCCAAGCGTTTGCTGGCGAGTTCTTAGTAAAGTACACGAACACAAACGGTCTTAACTTCATCAACAATTTAGGCGTCACCAAATCAGTCGGCATGCAGGTTATGGATCACAATCCAACGGCATCTTTAGTGAAAGTGGACATCGCAAAAAGCAAGGAAGCACAAGTCTTGGCGGAATTGTTAGGCACGCCGGGGATTCAGTATGTTGTACCTAATTTTAAACTCAAAGCATTCTCTGCTCCTGTGGATGCGGCGGCATTGAAACAGCAGTGGGCCATCGCCAAAGTTCAAGCTGAAAAGGCGTGGCAAAGAGCAGGCAATCGTGGCAGCAAAAATGTAATCGTAGCGGTGATTGATACCGGAGCAGATTACAAGCACGAGTCCCTCGCTCCGAATATGATTCAAGGATATAACTTCAAAGATAAAAACAACGATCCCATGGATAAGACCAGCTTCCAAAATCCGGGGCATGGAACTCATTGCTCAGGCATTATCGGTGCGACAGGTTTGATTGACGGAGGCACCATTGGTATGGCGCCGGGAATCTCAATCATGCCTTTGCGTTTCTTGGATGAAAAAGGATCGGGAGATCTGAATGATGGTATCAAGGCCATCGACTATGCCATCGAAAAAGGCGTGCAAGTGATTTCGGCTTCGTGGGGAGCCACGGTGCCACGTTCAACAGCACAACCTCTTCTTGAGGCTGTAAAACGTGCGGATGATAAAGGAATCGTTTTTGTTGCGGCGGCAGCCAATGATGGTAAAAACAATGACTCGACGGAGGTGTATCCTGCAAACAACGGTTATCCGAATTCGATCACAGTGGCGGCATCAAGTTCTAATGATGCAAAACCTTCTTGGTCAAATTATGGAACCGCGATGGTGCACTTAGCATCGCCAGGAGATGGCATTATTAGTACCTTGCCGAACAATAAGTACGGCGAATTGTCAGGAACTTCCATGGCAACACCTTTGGTATCTGGCTTGGTGGCCTTCTTGAAATCACAGGATAGCACTTTGACGGGTGCGCAAATCCGCGCGATCTTGCAAACCACGGGAACTAAAGTGTCAATACAAACCGCATGTAACTGCCGAGTTGATGCTTTCAATGCAGTGGACGCAGTTTTGTCGAAAAAGATGTTCGTCGTGCCTGCCGCAGCCACATTGGGTCCACAAGGGACATTGAATCTTTCTATTTTGAACGGAAAAGCACCATTTAAGTACGCAAGTAGCAATGCTTCAGCCGCGACAGTTTCCGATGTCGGAGTTGTGACGGCGGTTGCCAATGGCAAAACTTCAGTGACTGTGACAGACGCTGATGGAAAAACAGCGAGCACTTTGGATATCAATGTTGGGAAATCCCAACAAAAACCTCCCGGCGGTGATCCGGGAAATCCTGACCAACCAGGTCAGCCTCCCGGTGATGGGTCTTGTCCAATTGGGGATCCATCTCTCTGTCAAATCATCTGCCAAATTAAGCCCGATCTTCCTTTCTGCAAACAATAGTTCGAATTTGGTTCGCTTCAGATTCGGATTGGATATGACCACCTAATGATAACAAAAAGAGGGGCTCAGGATGAGCTCCTCTTTTTTATTGTCTAGTGCCGTGCTTGCCCCTATCCTTTGAGTATGAAAAGAAAACCTTGGGCCATTATTATTCTCGCTGTTCTTCATATTCTTGCCCCGATCGGGAATCTTCTAATCAATGCTCACCGCACTGGAAACACGCCGCTTCAGCATTGGCGCTTCTGGATGGATTTTATGCCAATGCCATTATTGCTGAGCTACACGCTGTTGCCGATTTTGGCCGGGATCTTTATCTTCATTTGCAAGCGCTGGAGCTATTGGGCGTATCTGGGTTGTTTGTTTTTGATTTTTCTTTCGAACTTGTATGGCTTTTCAACGAACGCGAACAAGGCCAATCTGATTTTCTTGATCGTTCTTTTGGTTATCGATCTTTTGGCGGTGGCTTACTTTGTTGTTCCAGCGGTTCGCAACGTGTACTTGGATCCAAGACTGCGCTGGTGGGAAGCGGCTCCTCGTTTTACATTCGAACATGCGGTGGAAATCAATGGTTCCAATGAGTCAGGCCAAATCAGAAATATTTCTGAGGGCGGACTTTTTGCGATGTCAATGATCAATCTTAAAGAAGGGGACACGGCAAAACTTGTTTGGAACTTCAATAGCACTGTTTATGAAGTTACAGGCAAGATTGTATATAAAACAGCGCGTTCTCGTTCTGAAGGATTTGGGATTCAATTTGCACACACTCCTGAATCTCAGAAGCAAATTAAAATGCTTTGTTCGATGTTGCGTGAGCAAGGCCAGTTGGTACCGGATCGTTTGCCGGGTCCTGAAGACAGTTTTGGTCATTGGTTAAAAAATCTTCTGACCAAGCATGAAGGCCTTTTCCCTAAGAGATAAATATGAATTTTTATGCTCCCGAGTTTTCGCATTTAAAGGTGGCCCTTAAAGGTTCGCAGCTGTGGATTACTTTAAATAATCCTGAACAAAGCAATGCTATTAGCTACGAGATGACGGAGTCTTTGATTTCCGTTTTGAAGTACGCCGATTTCGATCCACAAGTTCGCGTTATTGTGATCACCGGGGAAGGTAAAAACTTCTGCGCTGGTGGCGATGTGAAGGCCATGGAAAACAAAACCGGCATGTTCCAGGGTGAATCCAATGAACTTCGCATGCGCTACATGAGTGGCATTCAGCAGATTCCTAAATGCATCGAAGATCTTTCAACTCCAGTTATTGCCATGCTCAATGGGGCGGCAATTGGTGCCGGTTGTGATTTGGCGATGATGTGTGATTTGCGCATTGGAACTGCGAGTTCAAAATTTGGAGAGACTTTTGTGAAGCTAGGACTTGTTCCTGGTGATGGGGGAAGTTTCTTTTTGCAAAGAGTGATTGGCTTTAGCAAAGCGATGCAAATGTCTTTAACGGGTGATTTGGTGGTCGGCGAGGAAGCATATCGTTGGGGGCTATTAAATTATTTCGTGAATGAAACGGACCTTGTTAGTGAAACTGAAAAGTTGGCAGATAAGATTGTCGGCAATGCTCCAGTAGCTGTGCAAATGACAAAAAAGACCATGAAACAGGCTTATTTGAATGATCTGCACAGTGTTCTAGATTTGGCCGCTGCTTATCAAGGGATCACGCAAAGAACTGCTGATCACTTTGAAGCTTTACAGGCTATCAAAGATAAAAAAACTCCTGCGTTCCAGGGAAAATAAGATTTAAGCCATTTCTCGAATCAGCGTCTGCATAATTTCTGTGGCGCTGACGGCGTGGTTTCCAACCTGCAGTTGTTCGAAATGAGTTCCTGCCCATAAAGAACAATAATCAGGGATCCCCATTTCAATCGACCTTCTGCGAATATCCTGGGTCAAAGTGTTTTGCACAGGGAAGGGCAAAGGATTCTTTCCCTTCGCTTTGAACTCTTTCATAAATTGATTCAGTAAGCCGCGGGCTCTGCGACCACTAAAGGCATCGGTGATTTCAGTGTGCTTATTGGGAACAGGCTTCAGCAAGGCTTCGCGGTAACATTGAGCCGTGCCAGCCTCTTTGCATAATAAGAACACAGTTCCTAGTTGGGCGGCAGAAGCTCCGAGATTAAAAGCGGCATGAATATTTTGTCCCGTCATCAAACCACCGGCTGCGATGATGGGAACTTTGATCTGTCCCTGAACACTTTCTAGTAAAGGACGAAGCTGAAGTTCAAAATCTTGGTTGTTTGCGAAAACACCGCGATGTCCGCCGCCTTCAAAACCTTGCAAGGTGATGGCATCGACTCCGCTATCTTGAAGTTGGAGGGCTTCCTCCAAAGTAGTTGCTGTGCCAATAATTTTAATACCACGTTTTTTTAATTCACTAATATGGTGCTCATTGAGTAGGCCGAACACAAAGCTAAAGACCGCAGGTTGCTCTTCTAAAACCACGGCCATTTGCTCTTCGAAATTATTTTTTGTCGGCGGAACTTTATCTAAAAGCGGAAGTGCCAGCTTGCGACGAATATCATTCGTATAATCCAGCATCTCTTGGGTGTCTTTTTCAGCAGGCACTGTGTAAGAGTTTGGAATGAAAAGATTGACGGCAAAGGGCGATGCAGTCAGAGATTTTGTTTTCTTGATTTCAGTGCGCAGTGCTTCGGGGGAAAGGTAATTTCCACCCAACGAACCTAAACCACCAGCATTGGATATGGTAGCGGCCAGTTCTGGAGTGCTCGGGCCTCCGGCCATGGGTGCCAGGATGATTGGATGTTGAATGCCCACAAGTTTTGTAAATGCATTTCCCATTTTTGTACTCCATGTCTCTTCGGTCCGAGCTCAAATCTAGGACTGTTCAAGCTTTTGTTTGGCCGCCTCTAGGTGTTGCCTGATCAATTCTTCTTTGTGTTCTTTCATCACGGTCTGGCGAAGCAGAATGCCTTCAAATCCCAAATAGATAATAAAGCTCACGGTTAAGCCAACACCTTTTAGCAACGCCCAATTCGTCGTACTCCAGGATAAGGCGGCCCAGACTGCAAGAGCAGTGTGAACCGCAAAAAACAAACCCGTGCGTAAAGTTACGCCCCACATCTTATCTTTCAGAAAGGTCGGAAACTTCTGACCTTGTTGTTCGGCGAGATAAACAATCAAAGGCTTTCCAAATAACAAAGATCCCCAACAGAACAGGGCAAATAAACCCTCCATCAAGGCGGGTTGCAATTTAAACCAAATGCCCTCTGACGAAATCAAAGAGATTCCTCCAAGGACAAGCAACATACCGTTGCCGATCCAAGTGATCTTTTGTACTTTTTTGTGTTTGTAAAGTTCCCAGCAGATTTCGCCAACCCCAAAGATCATACCGGCGACCAAACCCGCAATGGTTCCGTAATACTCTTCGATAACGGTGAAGGCGATGACGGGCAGAAGGCCTGCGACAAATAAACTAATCGCCTGCGACTTTGGAGAGCCCAACTCAGACGACATTACAGTGTTCCTTCGAAATTTACGGGCTGACCTTGCGCTGGCATCGTGACTTGGTCTTCTTCCATGACAACATGACCGCCGACAATTGTGTGCGTTACCCAACCGTTGACTTGCATGCCATGGAAAGGAGTCCATCCACATTTGCTGGCAATCCAAGAATTGTCGATGGTTCTTACTTTTTTAAGATCAACGATCGTGATATCTCCGTCAAAACCTTGACGAAGTTTGCCTTTGTTTTTTACGCCGAAAACTTGGCAAGGATTCACAGTCACAAGCTCTACAAATTTATGCAGGCTTAAGCGACCGTCATGGACGTGATTGAGCATGATCGGAACTAAAGTTTGAACTCCAGGAACTCCAGATGGTGAGTTTGGATAGGGACGGTCTTTTTCTTCACGTGTATGAGGAGCATGATCTGAACCAATCACGTCGACAGTTCCATCCAACAAGGCTTTCCAAATGCGATCTAAATGTCGCTTTTCACGAATCGGTGGATTTTGTTGGGCGTAGGTTCCTAAGCGATCATAGCAATCTGGTGCATACAAAGTCAGATGTTGTGGAAGCACTTCGACGGTGGCGATGTCCTTAGAGTCCTTTAAAATATCCATCTCTTCCGCAGTAGAAACATGCAGAACATGGATTTTTCTTCCAGTCTTGCGAGCGATTCTAAGAAGACGGGTGGTGGAACTTACTGCAGTTTCAACATCTCTCCAGACCGGATGATAGTGGGGATCTGCTTGTTCAACCGCGATGTGCTTTCTTTCGCGAAGACGCATTTCATCTTCGCTGTGCACGATCACTCGGCGACTTCCTTGGCTGAGAATTTTTTCAAGACTGTCGTCATCTTCAACTAATAAATTTCCTGTGGAGCTGCCCATGAAGATCTTAATACCAGAACAATGGGGTTGAATTTCAAGGGTTGCGATTTCAGAAACATTGTCGTGGCTCGCCCCCATAAAGAAGGCATAGTTCGCGTGAGCACGACCTTTGGCTCTATTGAGCTTATCTTGAAAGGCTTCAATGGTCGTCGTCGGAGGATTGGTGTTTGGCATTTCAAAAATACTGGTCACTCCGCCAAGAATAGCAGCGCGAGTTCCCGACTCGAGGTCTTCTTTGTGAGTCATTCCCGGTTCGCGAAAGTGAACTTGGCTATCGATGACTCCTGGTAGGACGTGAAGTCCTTGGGCATTGATAACTCTGAGTGCAGGCTCAGTGATATTGTCGCGAATTTTAATGATGCGGCCATCTGTAATAGCGATGTCGGCCTGCTGTTCAATAAGGCTTTGGTCTGAAGGATGGGGAAGGAGGCAAGTTCCGCCTTTTATAAGAAGGTCGTAGGGTTGTGCAGCCATCGGTTCTCCTGATAGATAGTCGTCTTATTATGAAACCATAGCCTGGATATAATCGCAGGTCTAGCATTGACGACCCCTCGCTGATGGGCGAGAATTTGAATTGTGACAATCGAACATTTTCTAACAATATGGAATCAGTACAACACGGTCATCATCGAAGGGCTGGTTGGGCTTATTATTTTACTGTCCTTATTTCTGGGGTATCGCTCTTTCTTTGGAAAGAGTTCCGCAGGCGGGGAACTTGGCGCAGGTGGCAACCTGGATACGGCTCAGTTAGAAAAAACTTTGCAAAAAATTTTAGATGCACAGGGCTCTTCTTTAAAACGTTCTAACGGCAATGAAGATATGTCGGTGGAAGCACATATTGATGAAGATGATCATGGTTCGAAAGCTCCGGCGGCGGCTACTGGTGGCGCGGCATCAGCGGATGTTGAAAAACTAAAACACACGGTTACTGAAAATCAAAAGACTATTGAGGTTTTGCAAAACCAATTGGCTGAAGCCCAAGCTCAGGCCATGTCAGTGCAATCGGGGGCTCCAGCGGCCGAAGCTGGTGCGGGTATGAGCGACGCTGAAAAAGAAGATTTTGGTGCAAAGATTCGCGATTTGGAATCACGTTTAGCAGAGTACGAAATCATCAGCGAAGACATTGCGGATCTTTCTAGATATAAAGATGAAAATGAAAATTTGAAGTCTGAAATTGAAGCGTTGAAAGCAGCGGGCGGTGCTCCGGCTGTGACAGCGGCTGCTGTTCCTGAAGTCAAACCAGCTCCTGCAGCAGAACCTGATGTTGTTGCTGAGCCAGCTCCAGCAGCTGAGCCAGCAGTGGCTTCAACAGATGATATGGTGGATGCGGCTCTTGCTGAAGCTGCGGCACAGATGGCTCCTGAACCGGCTCCGGCGGAGGCGGCAGGTTCTGATCTTATTGATGATGAATTGATGAAAGAATTCGCGGCGGCGGTTGAAGGTCAAAAGGCCTTAGATAAAGTTGGCGAAAAAGCGGGTTCTGGAAAAACAGCAGCAGATAAGAAGACTCAAGAAAACGATCAGTTGATGAATGAGTTCGAAAACTTCGTCTCTAAAAAAAGCTAGTTCGAAAAGCTAATTCGCTCAGTTCAATGAGCTTAGGGCCGACGAAGTGAGTTGTTGAACATTTCTTAAGAAAGAGTGAATCAATGAAAACTAAAATTGTGGCTTCTCTTTTGATTGCGGGACTTTCTTCAAGTGCTTTAGCAGCTGTTGCCAAACCTTCATCCAGCACTTTAACTTCAGCCGCTGAGATGTTGAAACTTCCCACTGAAAATCGCAGAAATGCAATTGCAGGGAAGGGCGAGCAATTCTATAACTCTTTTATCTCCATTGCTTTTAATGAATCACAAACTATGAGCATGCGTTGGAAGGCTTTGATGGCGGCGGCGGAAGCTCGCGGCGATAAGGCCACTCCGGATTTGCTTAAAGCAGGAAGTCATTCTCAGTGGTACATGAGAAACGCAGCCCTTGTCGCTTTGTCTGAAGTGAATCCTGCCCAAGGACAAAAGCTGGCGCAAAAGTTAATTAAAGATAAAGCCTTGGTAGTTCGTTCTGCGGCGGTTGAGGTTTTGGATAAAAATCAAACAGCTGAAGTTCGCGATCTTTTGTGGGATGAGTTGAATCAGAATTATAATTTCAAGGGCGCGCAAAGTTTGTGGATCCGCCATCAAATCGTCGAAGTTTTGGCGAAGAAGCCCAAGGATCACGAACTTAAAATTTTCGCCGATCTTCTTTCTGACAAAGACACCCGTGTTCAACTTCCAGCGGTGGAAGGTTTAGAAAAACTCACCGGGACAAAGTTGGGTGAGGGGCAGATGAAGCAGTCAGAACTTGTAGGTCTTTGGAAGACTTACGTAAAAAAAGAAAAGCTCGCTCTTTAAGATAAAACAAATTTTAAGTACAAAAAAAGGAAGCTCGAATGCTTCCTTTTTTATTTCTATTTATTGGGCTTTCTTCAGAGTGTCTTGAATAACAAGTTCACGTTCGATGCGATAGAACAGGATCTTTTCTTCCAAGCCATCGCTTTCAATGCCTTCGGGGTCTGAAAAGAAGTCGCGCAGGATTTCCATTTTCTTATCAATCGTCACGCGGGTGGACTCACGTCCTTCTGCTGTTCCTTTGGCAAAAGTAAAAGTCAGCTTGTAGCGAATGCCGCTTGAAGGTGGTTTTGTTTTTCCCGGAGACAACCAACCATCGACGCCTTTGAGGGATTCGGTTTCATTAATGCAGGTGTGTTGATTT
>CAZPYX010000150.1:0-10411 GCA_964590635.1 uncultured Bdellovibrio sp. | reverse complement strand
AAAAAATCCTGTGGCCCAAGACCGCTTCTTAAAGCCTTCGCTGCACGAGCTTCAGCATCCAAGGCGCGGTCCACAAGAATGTTCCACGCGGTCACGTCATATATAAGGATATATCGAAAATATTTCGGATCAATCCGTCTTCGGCACTTAAGGGGCTTGCGCGGCACAGACCCTGGAATCCAGGTCTTCTCAAAACGATCAATCCATTTTTCTGAAATGTGCATGGAACTTATCGCAGGCTGACTCTCAAGGCAAATATAGCCGTGATAGTTCCCAAGCTCATATTGGGTCAGACGCTTGTGGATAAGCTGAGACTTCTTTCCGTCCAGATCTCCTTGAAAAATGAAGGTACCGCAAAGGCCCAAGGCTTCGTTGATGCGTAAACCAGACCGAACAAGAACTATGAACAAATCAGAAGATACGGGTCGGATTTCCGAAAGTGCCGCATAGATTGGAACGATCTCATGATCCTCGTTAACTCTGAAGATCATGACATCTTACGGGCAAGATAATCTGTTTCATTTCGTTTGAGCTCGTATTTGTTCGATAGTTGGTGGACCCTTTTTCGAATTTTGATGGTTTTAGAACGAAAAAAGGGTTATTGCCTTTCAGCTATAACCCTTTGATATTCTATAACAAATCCGTCGGAAAAATTGGTTGCGGGGGCAGGATTTGAACCTACGACCTTCGGGTTATGAGCCCGACGAGCTACCAGACTGCTCCACCCCGCGACAGGGTTTGTTCAGAGGATTCAGTTGTATAGAAGTAAGGGGGTAGGGTCAACCTTTCCTTCCGTTTATTTACAGATTATTTATTTTGCCACCTTGTGGCATATCACTGTGAATTCACAAAGCGAGGCTCAAAACAGTTTCATGCCTCATATAGTAGCAATAATTTTATAAATCAGCAGTGCGATCATCGATCTCGATATTTTCATATAGGTCTTGCGCTAGATGAACGAAGTTCACAAAGTCGTTCACATTAGCGAACGACGTCCAGCCGCTGTGCTCGCCAATCACAAAACAAGCACTCACTCCAAAATCATAATCCTTCGGTCGGATGTAGGGAAAAATGATTCTTACAGGAGTCCCCTCGGCCTTAAAGGTGCGACCAAAATGATGAACTTCAAAAGAGTTCTTTGTCACTGTGATAGACGATGAAAAGTGATGAAACAAACTTCGCGCAAAAGCGAAGAAGAAAAATGCCATCAAGAAACTGGCTAAGATTTTGTATTGAGGAAAGATCACGATAGCTGCGGCTCCCAGTCCAATAAAGATCAAACTAAAAAGCAGATCCGGAAGAAGACTTTTAAATGCGCGCCCAGAAACTTTGAGTGTATTTTCAGTATTTATAATTTTCACTCTTGAATCCTTACCTTCGCCCCCTCATTGAGTCAAAGCTCCTTTTCCTTTGCCAACCGTTGTTAGTCTTGTAAAGTGCCGTCTATGGAAAATGTCACCTACACCACATTGAATTTTCAAAAACCCAGCGAAGTCTACCGTACCGCTCAGATTCACGAAAGCGCCCCTTTGAACTGGGACCCTACTTATCGCGTCACCGAAGAGCAAATTCAAAACTGGTGCAAATTCCTAAGAGCCTCCGCAGACAATAAAGATCTTTTGATGCTATTGGCGAAAACTCCGGAAGGAGAAATCATTGGCATGCATTGGGTGGCTTTATCAGAAAAGCACGAAGAAAAAGTCGCCCACATTCATTCCCTATGGGTTTCCGAAGAGCATCGCGAGCAAGGCATTGGTAAAGAGCTTAAAAGACTTGGCGAACGTTGGGCGAAACAAAATGGTGCCACAATGATGATCACAGGTGTGTTCCATAATAATCAGAACATGATCGAATTTAATATGAAGATTGGCTTCAAAGCCCAACAAGTGGAAATGACTAAAAAACTTTAAGAGGGTATTTTCCCTCTTAAAACTTCAGGGCCTAGGCCTTTGACATCTTAAATCTTTTACGCAAACTTTCTTCGGTCAGACGAATCTCTTCAGCTAAAACAACTTCAAACAATTTTTCTGAAGAGATTTTATAAAGATCAGCCAATTTTTTTAGAATAGAAATAGGTGGAGCCGCGATTCCACGCTCCCAATTTGAAATAAACTGTGGAGTATCGTATTTTAAAAATTCAGAGACTTCTTTTTGAGAAAGACCCGCTTTGACTCGGCCATCTTTTAGAAAACTTGCTAGCTTGTTACCTTTGTCGCCCACTCTTAGCCCCCTGCAGTTTTATAAAAACTAGCAGGAAGTTAAAGCATGAACAAGCGTTCTGGAACACGAAAGAGATTTAAAGAGCATATAATGGAACAAATTAAACATTTGTTAGATAGCTCGGCGGGTACTTGTAATCAAGTTTTAGAATAATTAGTTCAGATTTGCTAGACAAGCGAGCAAGCTAGAATTTTGTTCTGCATCCATTTGAACTGTTGGTGTTTGAAAAATTCGCTCTTTCAGAGAAGAGAAAAACTGCATCATAGAAGCCTCCTTATTTGTAATTGCTTCGATAGAGGCATAATAGCAAAGATCTCCATCCACCAAAATACGCATAAATAGAATTCGAATATGCGATTTATGCATATTAAACTATTGCGAATCCACCGGCTTTTTAGGTGGCACTTTTCCCTTATTGATATGATCTCGATGTCCTTCGTCGTCTAAGATCTCGCTCAGATAAGTCTCATTGGCATCCTTAGTCTTCGCGGGCACATCAGAACCAGGACCTCGGGCTTGATTTGGATTTTTCTGAGGAGTGACTTCCTTATTCGCCATAACAACCTCCTATGGGCCTTTTTCATAATAGCAAATATGCGTGCAGATCAAATCAGACGGAGGCCCAGAGGATGGCCAGAATACATACTGCTACCGAAAGCGTGAATCCATTATCATATTTGTAGAACATCACTTCGTGACGGAGGGCCTATGGGCAAAGAACAAATCTCCAAACCAAGCAGCAAACCGAAAACAGCAGATGATACTTTCAATGGGAACCTGACAGCTCAGCCCCAAGGAGTTTCCAGCCACAAACGCCCCCCCGATTTTGATCCCAATGAAAAAAACCTCGATTACGGCGAAGCAAGTCTTCATGACGCGAAAATTTCTGGTTACACCGATCGACGAGGACACGCTGTCTCTATGGCCAAAGATGATGTGGAGGGCTCACCAACGGGTGCTTTTACCGACATTGGTGCGGGACGTTCCTCCGCTGTTCGAGAATTGTCTCATAAAAAAACTCCACCGCGCTGAGGAACATTTTCAAATGGGAACATGAGCCAATTTATAGAGATTAATCTTCCTTTACTCATCGCAATATCGCTATGCTCTAGTTGTTCAATCACACCGACAATCTAGAGAGGTTTTTATGTCAGGCAATGTTTACGGATTCAAAGTTTCTGATATCACAGGCAAACCTGTTCAACTCGAGCAATACAAAGGCAAAGTGCTTCTTATTGTTAATACGGCTTCAAAGTGTGGACTGACTCCGCAATACACGGGGCTTGAAAGCATTTACGAAAAATATAAAGCAAATGGTCTTGAGGTCCTTGGTTTCCCTGCAAATGAATTTGCCGGCCAAGAACCAGGATCTAATGATGAGATCAATGAATTTTGCACAATGAACTTTGGTATCAAGTTTCCTATGTTTTCTAAAATTGTAGTTAAAGGCGAAGGACAACATCCTCTTTATAACTACCTGACTCAAACAGTTCCTCACACTGTGAAGAATCCTGACAGCAATTTTGAAAAGAAACTGAATGAATACGGAGAATTCCGTCACAATCCTTCTGATGTTCTTTGGAATTTTGAAAAATTCTTGATCGGACGCGATGGTCAAATCGTGGGACGCTTTGCCCCAGACATGAATCCTCAAGATGACATTCTTACAAAAGCGATCGAAAAAGCCTTGGCTTAATTTTTAAGCTCCCTTCGTATTATCGATGGGAGCTTTCTTTCCAGAGTATTTTTAACTGCACCCTTTGGATTATTTTCACATAAATTCTGGTTTAATCGCTCTAAACAAGGTCCTTGCGACCTACGTTCCCAGAAACGCCCTTGCAAAATCCTGACAAATCTTTCCTCGCAAAAGCCTTCGGACTGATCTATACAACTGCCACTAACAAAACACCCAATTTTAGCAGGAGTTCGTATGATCCGCGCCCTTATGACTGTTCTTGTTCTTTCTGTTGGTTCTATCGCTTTCGCCGCTCCAGAGTGCAACACTCATTTGGTTTTGAGCTGCCAAGCTACTTACCTTAATCAAGGTAAAACTCTAGATACTCTTACTGCAGCTGATTCATTCGCTGACGAAAACTGGGATGAGCCATCTTTAGCAAACTGCGCTTCTACAGTTTATATCGCTCCAACTGCTTTACCTCACACTTCTGTTCGCATCTATGCAAGCAAAGATCTTTCTAGCAACGCGGTTGCAGTTTCAACTTCTGCTTCTCAATATGAAGACACTGTTGTAGACGGTGTAACATATCGCTCTGGTGGCTATTCAAACACAAATGAAGCTGCTGGAACTACTGGACATGTTTTCAACCTTGGAACTTTGCATTTACCTAAGGCAGCTGTAAAAGGCCAAACAGTAGTTACTGATATCTCAGTTATCTGCACTGTAAAATAAGTCAGTAAAGTAATACGGTTAAATAATACGACTAAGTAGTGCTGTTAAACTCTACTTTCTCTAAAAAGGCTGCGAATCAGATCGCGGCTTTTTTTTATTCAGGACCTCATTCATATTTCTTGTGACACAAACCTGATCTCTATTCACCATGAGAGCAGGAGCAATCATGAATATTCAAACCTACCTGGAACAACGAAAAAATCTTCAACAATCCCAGAACCTTGCTCGCAGCCTCTGCTCCACCTGTCTTCAGCCTGATCAGGGATGCTACTGCTCTTACGTGAAGCGCTTTGATCCAGGCATGGAGTTTGTGATCCTCATACACCCCATCGAAGTGCGTCGTCGTATCGCCACGGGCAGAATGTCTTCGTTGTGCTTGCAAAATTCATATCTGATTTCAGGTGAGGATTATTCAATGAATCAACAAGTGAAGCAACTCATTGCAGATCCGGGATTTTACTCTGTCATTCTTTATCCTGGTGCAAACTCTGACAATCTTAGCCCAATGACTTCACAGCAACGACAAGATCTTTTCCCGCACACTAAAAAACTCCGCATCTTTGTCATTGATGGAACTTGGGCCACAGCCAAGAAAATGATTCGCAAAAGTACAAACATTCAAAATCTTCCGAAGATTTGTTTTTCCCCGGAAAAGCCTTCGAACTTTCGCGTCAGACGCCAACCTAACGCAAATTGCTTTTCTACTATTGAAGCCATTCACCAAAGTATTGAACTCTTGGGACAGGTCAGTGGTTATGACTTAACGTCACGCCAGCACGACAACTTACTTCACGTTTTTGATAAGATGGTCGAGCGACAGCTGGAATATGTGCAAAATTCCTATGCTCAATCCGGCAAAGATCCCTGGAGTCGCGAGAAAAAGCGCACAGCTTAATTTAATTTTGTTCGCGCCTTGATACAAAGTTGATCACAACGCTCATTGAACACAACTCCAGAGTGGGCTTTAATCCATTTCCAAGAGATTGAATGTTGCTGATTCAACAAATCTAATATTTTGATTTGGTCCACACCGGGAATTTCCTGACCACTTTTCTTTAGCCAGTTATTCTGCTTCCACCCATCCAGCCACAAAGTCATCGTATCAATCAAAATGCGCGAGTCAGAGTATACTGTGGCTGTGGTCGCTGGAGGCAGAGTGCGCAAAGCCTCAATGGCTGCTTGAAACTCCATGCGAGTGCAGGTGGTTTTCTTAGCGGGCCCGAAAGCCTCTCTGCTAATTTGACCATCTTGAACTACAACATAGGCCCAAGCTCCCCGGCCATGTTTTAAACTTCCATCCGTATAGATTTCACAAGCCCGAGACTTCTTTATTGAAGATTCGTGGATAAAAAAGCTTTTTAGACTTTGCAAGAAGCCACTTCCAAAATTCATTTAGATATGTTCATAGCAAATCACACTTAGTGCAATCCTGAAATCTCGTCGGCACTCCAGTTCGATGTGAGTTTGGTGAGGCGCTCTTTTGAACGAGCTTTTCTTTTCTGACTATTCATTTCCTCAACGGCATAGGTCGCAATAAGACAAGCCAAGAAAACTACGACATGTCGCACCTTCATAACTGCCTCCTTGGCTTTATTTTGCAACCAGAGCCTGCTAAATATCATTTAACTATCCAAGGCCTAGAATCTGGAAACACCACGCCCTCTTAAATGAACTATAATGTCTTGGCTACCCGTCAGATTTATATCGAGCTCACCGCTGTATTGACCCTTATTAAAGGGGCTAAAGCGAACATAAATGCGACATCTTTGACCAGTGAAAAGAAGGCGTGGGCAGTTTTGACTATCCGCAAATCCCTGACCATTGGTTCTGATGCTATCAATATAAATTGGAAAACGCCCATTATTAGACAGAGTGAAACGTGCCGTCGCACTATGACCTACGCGAACACCTCCAAAGTCATAATAGTAGTTCTTGGCTTCAACTTGAGCTCCACCATCGTCGATAACAATTTGATGGTCCTCATTGTCGTATTGTTGACCAAATCCAGGGCATGCTAAAAACATCGTAGTGAGAGCTAAAACTAAGAATTTCATTAATACCTCCTGGGCCCATCTTGAAGATCTCCCTTGAGGTGAGCAAAATGTATTCTTCACATTTGAGAGTAATCAGAGCGACTTGCTGTGAACTCGCAGAGCTAAACCAAAAATTTTCTTTCGCTTTACTTAAATACTGCTGCTTATTAACGCCCCTTATGCAAATAAACACCTCTCCATATTCTTAGCAGTCACGCGTTCACTTGATTTTCATTATTTACCCATGAGAAAGGTTCCCTTTAAGAAACCGCCTCCATGCAGTATACCTTTTCGCATTATGTTTCGATCTTTTCGCAAATGGCATCGCTGGATCTCTATCATTATCGCACTTCCTTTCGTCATCACGCTGACGACGGGAATCATTTTAGCAACTCGCGGATTCAACTCTTGGGTGCAACCTGAGTATGAGCCGACGAAATCGAGCCTTAATATTTCCTTTGAACAGATTCTTGAGGCAGCAAAAAGCGTTCCCGATGCAAAGATTGATAGCTGGAAAGACGTTTCCCAAATCGACATTCGCCCGTCAACGGGGAACATTCGCTTGCGCGCAAAGAACACGCAGTGGGAAATTCAGATCAGCGGATCCACTGGTGCAGTCACAGGTACGGGAATTCGCAGAGCTTCTTTCCTGACCTCTCTTCATGAAGGTGCTTATTTCGGCCCTGTCGTTAGATATGGAATCTTCCTTCCAAGTGCTTTAGGTGTCTTCTTCCTGCTAATCTCTGGAATCGTTATCTTCGTTCAACCTTATTTAAATAAAAGAAAACAGAAACTCAATTAAGGATCGTGTGCCCATGAACTTTACTCAATTTTCAGTTGAAGAAAAAAAGAATTTTGCCAAAGGATTTCGTTTCGGTCTTGAATCGGAATATCTAGTCGTAAAAAAGGACGATTTCACTCCTTTGTGGCATCACGACTTAACATTTGAATTGCTCAATGGCATCTTCGAAACAGTTTCTTTAGAAGGTATTCCTTCTTGTGACGGTTTGGATTTGGAACCACCACAAACTAAATTGATGCCATTTGTGGTAGAAGGTTATCATCTTCCTGACATGGATCTTGGGGCAAAGGAAATTCTTCCTAAGGGTGTGGAAATCCGCACGCCAGTTTGCGACAGTCTTGAGCATGTTTTGAACGTCCATACAACCTTGTTCACTGGCCTGAAAGCAGCGATGAATGAGCATGGTTATGATCTTGTATGTTTATCGCATCACCCGCTTCACTCAAAATTTTCTGGACCACAAAATAAACGTCGCCATGACTATTGGCAGTGGTCCATGGAGGTCATGACGACTTTTGGTCCTGATATCAATATCAGCCTTCCCGAAAATCTTGCAGCCATGGTTAGCGAAGAGGACCTTGAAGCTAAGATCAACTATTATGGTCCGGCCTTATCAGCACTTAGTGTGGCTTCTCCTTTTTGTGATGGTGCACCTTGGGAGCTGCGCGAAGGTTTTGGAAAAAGCTTCCGCATGCATAAGCGTAGCTACATTGCGCCTCCGATCGAATTCCATCCTACTGAAAAAAATCGCTATGAATTCAAAGTTTTTGATATGCCAAATTCTTTGGAAGAAATCGAAGCTCAATTCCTATCTTTCTTAGCTTTGGTTTTAGATGAAGGACTTCAAGGACGTGCCACCAAACAGACTCGCATCTATGATCTGGGTCAGGTTGCACGCCACGGTCTTCAAGCCGAAGATATGTCGGCTCGAGCGACTGAATTGCTAGAGCGTGCTCCAGCAGTTCTTAAAGAGTGGGGCTATGATGCCAAAGCTCTTGAAGTCTTCAAAAAACGCGTTATCACTGGAAAAACTCCAGCCGATGATATGTTGGAGATGTATAGAAACACAAATTCATTGAAAGACGTTCTTAAGTCTCGTAGTCAGTTTCGAGTTTAAGATGAACGCCACCCTGTTCGCGAAAGTTCAGACTGATTTATCCATGGTGCAATCGGGGGATTGGTTTCTTCCGATGACCATCAAAGAAGTCAATCAGCATGCCTTCATTACTGAGGCCTTAGCTAAGGGTGCCGTCGGTTTTACTTACGAAGAAACCGCCAAAGACTTTATCTCTGAAAATGATCTTAAAGCTCCACACTCTGCAGTTCCAAAATTGCGTGAATACTTATTCTCTTTGGCATGTGAATGGCGTCCTAGCATAACTGCGCAAGTTGCAGTGATTGCGGGAAGTGCTGGCAAGACCAGTGTGAAAGAGATGGTTGGTGCCATCTTAAGATCGTGGCATCAAGATCATTGCTTTGTCAGTCCAAATAACCAAAATACTAAAATTGCCTTAGCAACGCAGATCCTTCGCCTTCCTTTAGATTGTCAAAGCGCTGCCTTCGAAATGGGCGCGCGTCGCTTGAATGATTTCTGTACACCTTTAAGCTATCTGCAACCTTCTGTTGTGGCTCTACTAAATATCGGCACGGCCCACATTGGCGAATTCGGTTCCAAAGAAAATTTGTGGAAAGAAAAACTGTCTTGTCTTGATAGCGAGCATGCCAAAACTTTAGTTGTCCTGGGCGACAACGCTCCTATTTTGGATTACGCCACGAAAACTGGAAAAAATATTTTGAGTTTTGGATTCGGCAAAACAAATTCCATTCAGATCCAAACCGAGAATTTTGATCGAGTCATCTTACGCATTGAAAACCAAGATCTTGAATTACTCTGTCCTTTTCAAAGCTCCGCAAAGGGCCTTAATGTTGCGGCAGCCGTTGCTGTGGCATCAGCCATGGGCGCTCCCCTTGCCGCCATTCGTGAAGGCTTGGCAAACTTCGCAGGCGTACCTCGACGTTTTCAGATGTTTAAATGGAATCAGATCACGGCCATCGATGATGCCTTCAACGCCAGTCCGGAAAGTATGGCTGAGGGCTTACAGCAACTTCGCAAAATTTCACACGGCAAAAAAGTGCTTCTGGTTTTAGGCTCCATGCTTGAACTCGGCAAAAGCTCTGTAGAAGAACACAAGAAAATCGCGCATCTCATTGGCGATCTTTTTGATATTTCGTCTGACGAAACTTCGACTGTCTCGGTTGCCACCGTGGGATCTGAGGCTGAGATTATTAGATGTGAACTTGCACGCATGGGCATGGCATCCGAACGCATTCGTCATTTTCAATCCTCCGTAGAGACACAAAGTCTTGAGAAATGGCGCTTTGCCTTTGACTTGATCTATTTCAAAGGATCAAAGTCAATTCAACTTCATAAAATATTTGGTGCCTAAATGAACAGTGCTAATTCCCTGTATGCTCAAGACTTCGGCAATCTGCAAATTGCCATGGCCTTTGTTCTGATTATTATTGCCATGGCCATTTCTAAATTCCTTAAGCTAAGTTTAGAAAAAGATTTCTTAATTGCTTCCCTACGTACAACCATTCAACTGATTGGTGTTGGTTACATTCTGCGCTGGGTGCTTAAAAGCGAATCTCTCGCCGTGAATCTTTTTATTTTGGTTGTGATGACTTTAGTCGCCGCGCAAGCAGTGACTTCGCGATTGAAACAAAAGCACATGAAGTATTATGTTGCATCTTTGATTGCGCTTTTGGGAAGTGTTTGGCCGTTGGGTTTCATCGCCCTGGAAGTCTTTTTCAGAGCAGAAGCTGTCCATCAGTCGATCTTTTTTATTCCCTTCATGGGAGTATTGATGGGAAATGCGCTGTCGGCGATCTCTTTGGCCTTCGTAGGCCTTGAAAGAGTTCGCGCGGAAAACATCCTCGAGATTG
>CAZPYX010000149.1:0-10450 GCA_964590635.1 uncultured Bdellovibrio sp. | reverse complement strand
CATCCGTACTTTGCAGGACAATGGCAAAGCCATCAAAGATAGCATCAATACAATTGAAATGGTGATGGCCACTCAAGATCCAAATCAAGTGAACACGGCACAGATTGATCAAACAATGACAGCAGCCTTGGCAGCCGTTTCAAATGTTGGTGACATCTTAAACAACAATACATTCCTCAATTCAAAATGTGGACGTCAAACAATGTCGACGGGAAAAGCTTTGCTGGCTTTGAATGACGTTATTAATGGCATCGCTCCTTATGCTTTGTTCGCGGTTTCAATGAACGCAGCTTTGGCTCCAGCGTTACCATTCGTTATCGGTGGTGTTGCTGCAACTGCAGGTATATCGGCGATGGCTAAGATGATCAATGCCAACACTCTGGATATGACGGTTCCAGAACATCGCAAAGCGGTTCTACAAAATACTTGTCAATTTACGAAGGTCGCTAAAAAAGTTCGCTTTATGCAACTTGCTCAAAGCGGAAAAATTGAAAAGATCACTCAAGAACTTGAAAAAGACGTAGCACTTTATAAAAGCAACTTCAGCAAACCATCAGGTGAGCTTTCTGCTTTATTAAAATACAAAGACACAGTAACTAAGAATATCACTGAAGTTGAGAAGCAACTTGCCAGCGATCGTACAGACTTGGCGACAGTTGACGGTCAAGTGGGCCAAAACAATGATGATTTGATGGTGTGTACGTTGGCGCAAGAGCTTGTGAACTGGTCACGAGATGGAAAGTCTTTCCCAGCATCAGTATTTAACAACTTGGATTTTGCAACATCTCAGGCTAACAAATCACAACGCCTTCAAGTGGTGACATTGAAATCGCTAAATACAACTTCTATTAAACGTATTGCGGAGCTCGCTCCCCAAGCATCAGAAAACGATGCGGCTCTTCGCTCTTGCGCACAAGCAGGGCACTCGTGGATCACGGGCATTCGTCAGTCGATCTCTGCAACTACGGCTATCGTGAGTCAGAACAAAATAGCTTTGGAAAATGAATTGAACCAAAGCATGGAGTACAGAGGATGGAAAGCTCAGTACAATAAAATTCAAGTTCAACAAGTCACTGTGAAGCGTGTTGAAAAAGCCATGCAGGAACTTGCTAAAGACAATTCAATCATTGATCGCTCTGAGCTTGCACAAAGAATGGTGATCTTAAAATCAGGATTGTTCGGCGTTAATAAATACTGGGGCTTCGGTAAGCCGCCAGTATTGGCGTGGATTGACCACACTAGAACTATGCACACTCAAGCGATCTCTGCTTTCTTGGCGGGCGTTCAAGCTTTGAAGAACGGTGCATGGAGTTTGACTGATTCTGGTCAGGGTAAAAATATTGTCTACACTCCAGCAGGTGGCATGTATCAAGATCCTAAGAAGCAAGTTGAAGATACAAAGACCATGAAAAGTCTTGGGAACTTCAACTTAGAAAGATTGCCATTGGGCTCTCGTGAAAACGAAATCGTGTGTCAGCAACTTGAAGGCGCGTGGTTGGATTGGAGTGCTGCCATGGACCATCTTGGATCCATCCAGTTCTTCTGTGACATGATTGATCCTGTCTTGGACGTGAAAATGGATACGGCGGTTGTAAACGCTTGTCGTGGCGTGACCCAACTAAACGGTCGCACAACATCTGAATCTTACGTCGATCAAGCGAAACGCATTTTGATCGGCAAGGGCTATCAAGTCGATGCCAACCTTATCAGTCAAAAATTGAAAGAGTTGCAGTGCCCGGTTCCAGCTGTTTCCGTTATGAATCAATAACTGCCCGTTGTTGACGGTCGCTAAGGCATGATGCTGACTAAGTCAGGATTCACCTTGGCGACTTCGACCATATCATCCTTGGACAAAGCTGATTGCCCAGAGCGAATCACCACTTGAACTCCCATATCCACCAAAGTTTTCAGATCATCCTTCGTCAC
Source organism: uncultured Bdellovibrio sp. (assembly GCA_964590635.1). Classification (GTDB taxonomy): domain Bacteria; phylum Bdellovibrionota; class Bdellovibrionia; order Bdellovibrionales; family Bdellovibrionaceae; genus Bdellovibrio. The sequence goes on along the minus strand of CAZPYX010000149.1, from coordinate 8,524 downwards.
CCCGGAATTCACGTTGTAGACAAAGGACCTTGCCCGGGCAATGTCTTGTAAATCACTCAAGGCCAAACCGGAAGTGGCGCTGATAATCACCAACTGCGCCCCGGCCTTAGCAATATCGATCAAATATTCTTTCGCTAATTTTGAACTATCGACATATAAAACAAACCCACCGACCTTGGCCATTTCCACCAAGTCTTCCCGGCTATAATTAGTTTTAGCGAGCGAAATCCCGATCTGGATATTTTTATCTTTTAGCAAATTAATTGTGTCTGACTTGTTGGTAAGTCCTAATTGATTCTGACAATAGGTTACTTTTGAAATTTTGGCGATATCTTGAATATCTTGAGTGGACACCGTAGAAACAGCCCCATTATCACCCATCAAGCACTCAGAAAATTGTGGCGGTAACGCCGCTGGGGATCTTAAAGGAAACAACATTAGACAAAAAATGAAAAGTTTAAGGTTTTTCATCAGGACCTCCCGTCACTCAAGAGCTTACTTCTAAAGTTTAAGCTCTTCTAAGAGACCGAAAAATCCCTTTCACCATGTCATTCATCAAGAATGTAATTGATTGGATCTACAGGAGTTCCATTGATGCGAACTTCATAGTGAAGATGCGGTCCCGTTGAACGTCCGGTGTTACCGACGGCCCCAAGGACATCCCACTTATTAATTCTTTGACCAACTTGGACGTAGATCTGAGACATATGACCGAAGCGAGTGCTCACACCGTACCCGTGATCCACACTGACAAGTTTTCCGTAACCTTCGTCATAACTTGCAAAGGTCACCACACCATCAGCTGGCGCATAAACTGGAGAGCCAGGCGCGGCAGCGATATCTAAACCGGCATGCAAAACAGATTTTCCAGAGAACGGAGAAGTTCTGTAACCAAAGCGCGAGGTCAACCAACCCTTAGCGGGTTTAATATTTGGAGTCGCACTGAGCAAGCTCTGTCTTTCCGACAAGCCTTCCCACAAATCGATAACACTTTGTTCTTTTAGCTGAGTTTCCTTAACGGCCTTATCAATACGCACCACCAAAGACGCATAGTCTTTGTCTGTGGTTTCGTTAGCCAGCTCACCCACTTGATCATTCAGAGGCTTTTTATTTGCGAAAACCTGATCTTGTTGTGCCAGCGCTTCACCGTCAGGTCTTTGTTCCATCGGCTCATACTCTTCCACTTGCTGACCAGCTGCGGGCTTCGGCCCCATGGTCAGCTTTGTGATACGATCATCAGAGTCTACGTTGGTAATCAATTTCAATTTTGTCGTGAAGGTCTTCACACGCTCCAAAGAATTCTCTAGGGCGCTGACTTTGCTTTCAACGATCTGGAATTGCTTGATGAGTTGAGCGTTTTCAACTTTTAAGCGTTTATTTTCCATGGCCTGCAAAAGTAAACCGAAATAATCCACCATACCAGCTGCGAAAATAACGATCACAATCGCTGAGATGAAAGAAATCGCCTTCAGCCAAGCGGCAGAAAGGACAATCTTACGAGTCTTCCCCGTTTGATTGCTCACGACAAATAATGTGACTTTCTTTTTCTCCAAACCCAATCCTATTCAGTTCAGCTATATACCTGAGACAACTTTCTTAGTGAAGCCCTACTCCGACAAAGTCGAAGTACTAACCAGCCAACTATTCGTGAAAGTGCAAAAGCATCACTGTTACGTTGTCATCTCCACCATTAGCCAGGGCTTGTTCTACACAGGCTTTGACTGCTTTGTCAGGTGTATTTTGATTTAAAATTTCAGAAATTCTTTGATCTGGAACCAATCCTGAAAGTCCATCGGAACACATCAGGAAAATTTCCCCCGGAGAAATTTCTCTCTCGATAATATCGGGATAGACGTCTCTCTCGTAGCCCACACTTCGCGTGATCACATTTCGTCCGACAAATTGCATCACTTGTTCTTCACTCATGACGCCCGCGCGAAGTTGTTCGTTGATCAAAGAATGATCCTCGGTAATTTGGTACAAATATGGTTTCTTAAATAAATAGCAGCGCGAGTCACCGACGTTTCCCACATACAAATGTTTTCCACGCACATGGGCCATCACCATGGTTGTGCCCATTCCTGCAAGCTCGGGGCGCTCTGTTGCCGCCTTATCGAAAATGCGCCGGGAAGCTTCTTCATAAGCAAGTTGCAAAAGCTCACGTGGTGATTTTTTCATGGCATCCGGTTGAAGCATCATTTCTTCCACCGTCTCGACAGCCATAGCAGAAGCGACTTCCCCGCCGGAGTGTCCCCCCATGCCATCTGCAACAATGAAGAGCCCAAGCTCTCTATTGATCAAGCAAGAGTCCTGATTAGATTCACGTCGACGGCCTACATCTGTTAAATACCACGAGTCAAATTTCATAGTTGTCTCATTTTCACTCTAGAAACTCCCTTTCGTCAAAGTCTGGGCCTGGACTTTACTAGACCTGTGTCGAATTCTTTTAACACTAGCTCACCCAAACCTCATTTTGTCGTGTCATAATACCGATAGAGAGGGGTGAGGTCCTATGATGAAGTCACCGTCTTTCAAAAAGTATGTGTCCCTTTCGTTGATGGTCCACGTTTTGGTATTGGGAGGACTCTTCCTTTTTGGAGAGCAGGAATTATTTAAACCAAAAGAACAAAGCGTGAGTATTGATCTTCTTACGCCTGAAGACCTTGCCAAAATGGCAGCGGCAGAAAAACTTCAGGAGAAGAGACAAGTAGATCGTCCAATGAATCAAGTTGTTGAGCAGAGCGAACAATCTCTCAATGAAACTGAGCCCGTGGATTCTCGTTTCCTTAGCGCTAAAAATCAAAAAGTAACTAAGCAAACTGTTGCTGTGGACAAAGGTGAATTTCAAAACTTGAAAAAGGCTGCGAAGCCAAGATCAGGTCCGAAAGGCGATGGCAAAGTAAAAGCTGAAGCCAAAGAAGACGTTAAGTCCCGCGATGAAAAAGTTGCGAAAGATCTTTTCAAAAGTTTCGATCCTAACGAAGCCATGGAAAGACAAAAACAACGCGATCAAGCGGCCGTCGACGCTGGCCAAGGCCTTGGTCGAGGCGATGGATCTGAGGTCGCCAAAGACGGATCCAACGCGAGCAAAACAAATGATTATATCAAGGATGTGGATAACGGACTTGAAACCATGCTGAACACGCGTGAGTTCAAGTATTACTCTTACTACAACCGCATTCGACGCCAACTTTCTCAACACTGGGAAGGACGCGTGCGCGAAAAATTATCGAAAATGTTTAAAGAAGGCCGATCTCCTGCCTCCACAGGACAGGATCGCGTGACCAAGTTGATGATCGTCTTGAATGACAAAGGAACCTTGGTGAAAATCCAGGTTCTTATGGACTCTGGAGTTCACGATTTAGATGACGCTGCTGTTGAAGCCTTCCGCGCAGCTGCGCCGTTCCCGAATCCTCCTAAAGGAATTATCGAAGGTGATGGTACTGTGAAAATTCGTTGGGACTTCGTACTAGAAAGCTAAAATCATGCTGTACTCCCTGAAAGCCAGATTTCAAATACTGGCGACCTCGTTTGCTTTTTCAGGGATGACCGCCAACCATGCAAGCTTGCTCGGTTGGCTTTTTGTCTTCCTATCCACGATCGCTCTCTATTTCGGTTTTAAAAACTTAGATCCCACAAGTTTAAACTCCGCTTGGCCTTTACTAGCCTTCCCAATTCTGGTTCTTTTCAGACTGGTCTTTAATGCCTTAGATGGCATGATCGCCAGAGCTAACAATGCAGCGACCCCTATGGGAGAAGTTCTCAATGAACTGGGCGACATTTGGGGCGACACCATTTGCTACGGAGTCTTATTTTTTATTCCATTCGTTAATGCCTTTGATCTTTCACTTCTTCTCATCTGTTGTTGGTTCGCAGAGTTCGCTGGTTTATTAGGCCGGGCACTTCCAGGACATATTCGTCGCCAGGAATCTGTTCTTGGAGGCAAGCCTGAACGCAGCTTGCTCTTTTGCGCACTTGCCATCGCTTGCTTCTTTTCCCCAATGACGGCGATGTATATTAATCAGTTTCTGCTGGTCTTAGCTGCACTGACTTTCCTCACCGGTCTTTTAAGAATTTATAAAATTAAAAAACAAACACAAGGACTCAGCTACCAATCACACACTTTGTACGGCAGGTAAGATGTTGCAGATAGTTTTCTTTGTGATCGCAAATGGGCTCGCACTTTATCAGTTTGGGAGCAGTGGCCAGACGTCGTTGCTGATATTCTTTCTTATTTGCATTGGTCTTCTCTCCTTTTTTTCTGTCTTTATTACGAAGCTTGAAAAGAACGGCCACAAGAGTGCACATGAATTAATGGCTAGAACTTTAACCTTCTGGTGGATGCTTTCTCTTTTTGCAATCGCCTTGGTTCTGCATCCTGCGGTTTTAGCTCTTTTACTTTGTTGTGGCAGTTTATTGTCCTTAGCCGAATATCACAGCCTGATCTTTCCTGACGAAAAGTCTTTGAAGAAGATAGGCGAAGATCGATATTTTGTGTTTCCAGCTTTAGGCTGCGTAATTAATTATCTTCTTCTCTACTTTGGATTGGAATACGAATTCCTTGGAATCAGTCTCGTCTTCATGGGCGTGTTGATTCCTGTCTTCTATGTTCTGCAAAATCAAACTAGTGGTCGTGCGGGCACTCTATCTTCGATGACTTTAAGCTATAATTTTTTTGCAGTGCTTTTGCCTTTGGCATTCGCTTTGTATCGCATGGAAGCTCACGCCTTTTTACTAGTGGTCTTTCTGACTGAAATCCGTGATCTTGTCTCTTATTGGACGGGAAAAGCCTTTTCCAAAACCGAAGTGAATTCTTCAGTGTGGAGTCAGATCGTCCATAAAAAAGTAGCCGCAAATGTAAGCCCTCAAAAAACTTGGTGGGTAGGCTTAGTGAGCATCCTGATTCTGTTACTGATTGGACTTCCTTTGAGTTTTAACGTCCTTCATATTGATGGCATTGGCCTAACAAAATTACTACTTGTGATTATTTCCATAGGAATCCTTGGATTATTTGGCGACTTAGCATTCTCGCTGATTAAAAGAATGTACGGACAAAAAGATTCTGGTACTTGGCTTCCAGGAGGGTCTGGCATCATTGATCGTATCGATGCCCTGGTTTTCACCATTCCCGTCGCTTATTTCATTATTAAATTTTTATAGCTTCAGCAAAAAGGACTCATCATGGACATTGGCTTATATCTTTTAAAATATCCTTTTCGTAAAGTGATTGGCTTCTTGCTTCCCGCTTGTGAAAACGTGAATCCTAATAAAATTAGCTACGCTCTTCTTCCTGTCGGCCTTTTAATGGCATGGACTTACTACTATGCGATGACAGGCGGACCTGAAATATTTTTTATCATCGGTGGCCTTTTAGGAATCGTGCGAATGGTTGTGGCTACCCTCGATGGGCTGGTGGCTGTTCACTATAAAAAATCGACAGTACTAGGAGATATTCTGAATCGCATCACTCCCGAGCTTTGCGACATGATTCTTATTCCGACTTTAGTTATTACTAAGGGTCTTTATCCTTTAGGTGTTTTCGTATTGCTATTCGCCTGGGCCGTTCCTTTCTTTGGGCTCTTCGGCGTGCCTTCAGGACTTGCCGTACAAAGCGTGGGTCCGGTGGGACAAACGGATCGTTTGGCGGCCTTGATGCTTTGCTCGCTCTTTCAATTCTTTAGTATTCATTTTAATTGGGGTTTGGACTTTATTCTTTATTTCTTCTATTGGGTCATCATTGGCGGATCTCTTACTTTGATCATTCGTTTCATACGAGTTTACAAAGAAGCTCAGAAGAAAGATCAAGGTCAATTGTCATGAGCGAAGTAAAACCACAGGAACTGATTAATGAACTGCAAATATTAGAACTTCGTAAGTCCTTGCCATTTCTTCAAGGCCAGTGCTTTCTAAATTACGCAGCCACTTGTCCTGTGCCCAGCTCCAGCATCAAGGCCATGCAAGATGAAATCGGCTTGATGCAAGAACCATTAGGAAAACATTTCTATCAAAGTTTGAACAAGGTGGAGTTAATCCGCAAAGAGCTTGCTCGTTTTCTTGGAGCCCATGCGGGCGAAATTGCCTTTGTGCAAAATACTTCCAGTGCAGTGAGCACAATTGCTCTAGCTTTGAATCTGCAAACTGGCGATCGCGTTCTCGTTCCTGACAATGAGTTTCCGTCAAACTACTATCCTTGGAAAAATTTGGAACGCTTTGGCGTTGAACTTGTTCCATTCTCTATCGAAAAAAATCAAACAATCACCGAGGCGTTAAAGAATATTGATTTGAAAAACGTCAAAGTCATCAGCGTCAGTGCTGTAAGTTTCGAAACAGGTAAACGCATTGACTTAAAAGAATTCGCAGATTTTTGTCGGAAAAATAAAATCTATTCCTGTGTCGATGCTATTCAAGCCATTGGCAATACTCCCATCAACTGCGCAGAGATGGGTTTTGATTTTATGGGCTCGGGCTCGCAGAAGTGGCTTTTAGGTCCTGTTGGCTGTGGTTTTATCTATGCCCGCAAAGAACTTCTAGAAACTTTATTTGTTCCAATGGTCGGTTGGACAAGTCATCGCTATCCAGAATACTTTGATCTTTCGAAGTTGGAATTTTCCAATGAAATGACTCGCTTCGAGCCAGGACTTCCCAACTATGTTCCAATATTGGGAATGGGTGAATCCCTGCGCTTGATAAATTCTTTTGGCATCGACAAAGTACATGCCCAGATTCAAAGTCATCTTGAATATCTTAGCAATCAACTTACAGCTCTGGGTCTTGAACTTTTCACAGGGGAAAATGACCTCACCGCTGGAATTCTTTGTTTTAGAATTCCGCAAAAGATTGATCATCGCAAAGTTCATGAATATTTCGAAAAAAAGAAAATTTCGGTTACAGTTCGCGGCGACTATGTGCGCGTGTCCCCGCACTTCTTCACTCTCAGATCTGAGTTGGAAGTATTTATCAAATCCGTATCTGAACTGATCGAAAAGCCTTTACCAACAACAACTCCGACATTAACTCCTTCTATGACTCAAGTCGCTCAGCAAGATCCCGTGATCATCAACGGGGCCACTGGAAATTTGGGTATGTTGATTGCCAAACAATTTCTAGCTCATGATCAGGCCATCTTCTTGATCGGTCGCAACGAAGCAAAAATGATAGCCTTCCTACAAAACCTCTCTGCCAAAGAAAAAACTTTGATTGCGGGTTCAGCTCTGGTTGATTTTACCTCTGAGGATTGGTTGCCAAAATTAAAGTCACAAATGCCCAACTTAAAATATTCAGGACTGATCAATTCATCAGGGGGACTCACTGTAGATCTTTTAGAAAATCAAACTGAAAAGCAAATTCGCGATATCTTCGAGGTGCAATTTTTTGCTCCCCTTCAATTGATACAAACTTACCTGAAAGAGTGGAGGAATGCCTCTTCCCACGGCGTATTAAATATTCTGTCGTCAAGTGGTCGTTGCGGCTATCCGCTGTTGAGCACCTACGCTTCGTCGCATGCGGCCCTTTGGACTTTGACGGAGTCTTTGCAACGAGAGCAAGCGAATCACGTTCCTTTTATGACTTACATAGCACAAAGTCAGCACTCCCCTTTGCAAAAGGATATGGGTCGCACCTCTTTGCGGTATTATCAAATCGGTAAGTCCTTCGACTATGCGATTCCTGAAGATGTGGCTTTGGACGTGATTTCTCAATTTTTCGAAGGAAAGTCACACAAAGCAGATTTCAATTTAAAGCTGAAACTATGGATCAATGCTTTAGCTCCGGACTTCTTCAGCAAGCAAGTTGCTAAGGCTTGGCGCCGCTAATCCAAGCCTGTCGAAAGACCCCTTTTGTGTCACCTATAAATACAGATATCCTTTTTCAAAACCAAGAAAGTTTCACCGAAGAATCACTGGGTGCTGGCCTAGTCATCGGAAAGCAATGGCAGTGGAATAACTTCACATTGGGCTGTGACTGGATCGGCTTGAGTCTTCCTTTTGCGAGCACCGTAAAATCCGAAACTGTTGCGGGCTCTGAGTCTTTTTATCGCGATAAGCTGGATAGCGTTCAACAAAAATATTTAAGAAGCGGATTTGCTCAAGCACTGCGCTTTTACGTCGGCTACACATTCTAAGAACATCTCTGTGAATTATTCTGACAAGTTACAAAACCCACTTTGTTTGCAAAGTGGGTTTTTTCTTGTTCGATAGTAAGAACTTCGCAAGCGTCTGCGGCGGTCCCACCGGGGACTAGGGTCATCATTGCCCGATGGGAAGCAGATCTCCGGCTGGAAGTCCCGAACCGTAAGGAACATTATTTCCAGAGCCCAGCTGCCCCCCATGAGTTGCCACCAAAGCATTTAATTTGATCCGTATCTAGAATAACACAGGTGCTGTTGGCTCCTGAGGCAATGGTTTTGACAGTTTGACCGGTGCCGACATCAATCACGGGAAGAGTTGCCATGTCACCGGCCTTTCCACCTCTGTTGATCTTATCATTGAGTCCCAGTTGGCCTTGGTTACCACCCCAGCATGTGGCT
>CAZPYX010000148.1:0-10472 GCA_964590635.1 uncultured Bdellovibrio sp. | reverse complement strand
TAGTACATCGGCTTGATATCGAAATGTTCTTCTGAACCTTTTCCGTCGATGTATTCATTTTTTTCGATGATTTCACGAAGCTTCTGAATTTCGGCGCCGAAGATGGTCGATTTACCAACAGAGATTTTAAAACCATTAAACTCAGGTGGATTGTGTGAGCCAGTTACTTGAACAGCCCCGTCAACACCCTTCATTTCAAATGTTGAGAAATAACATACTGGCGTGGTTACAAGACCCAAGTGAATAACTTTAGCTCCAGAGTCAGTAAGACCCTTCGCTAGATTTTTTACGATAGCATCGCAGCTAACGCGTGCATCATGGCCAATGGTCACAGTTGGGTTTGAGATGTTTTTATTGTGCTTCATGTAAACAACATAGGCGCGACCCAAAAGGTATGCGAAGTGGTCGTCGAATTGGCCATTATAAACGCCGCGGATGTCGTATTCTCTAAAAATCACTGGTACGTACATTGTAACCTCATTTTGTCTACGGTCTGAACTTTGTCAGAGTAAGCATTTGGAATCATTAGAAATAATATTAACTATGAATGCTGTCGAGCTAATTTTATAGCCCAGCGAATGGCATCAAGCATTGAGCTTGGATTGGCTTTATTTTTACCGAAAATATCCTTAGCAGTCCCATGATCCACGCTTGTGCGAACAAACGGAATACCCAATGTAATATGTACTCCACTGTCCTGGCCATGAATCATTTTAAAAGGAATCAATCCCTGATCGTGATAGAGGGTTACATAAACAGAATACTTCTTCCAGTTCTCAGGGAAGAAAGCCGCATCAGGCACTAAGGGTCCTTCAATCGGAATTTTATGTTCTTTCGCGAAAGCTTTTAGATTGGGAAAAATCAGAAGTTCTTCCTTCCCGATCAAACCTTCTTCACCGGCATGTGGATTGAGACCTAAAATTCCGATCGGCTTTTTTTGCCATGATTTTGGCAAAGACTTTCGAACTTGGTTAGCATGCAAAAGTGCTTCAGCAACGACCGAGAAACTAAGGTGCTTAGTGATATTTGCAATGGGCAAGTGTCCTGTCGCCAAAACGACGTTGAAATGCTCGCCGATAAACCCCATGTGCACGGATTTAACCTTAGAAATTCGTTTCAAAATATCAGTGTGGCCCAGATCTTTAAATCCAGCCTCTTTGATTGAAGTTTTAGAAAGAGGAGCGGTCGCCATCGCATCAACCTTTTTGTGAAAACAGGCTTTAGCGGTTTGCTCAACCCAGTGGGCCGGCGATAGGTCAGAGGCGATATCAACTAAATAGGGACCTTCGATTTTTAAGGCTTCATCGAGGTCATCGACTGTGATGCGCGTAAATTTTTCGTCAATGAGCTTGAGGTACTTAGCTGAAGCGCCATCCTTGCGCCACAAAAAGAATTGAACTCCCTTTTGTGGGCCCAGTTTGTGGAGTGCCTTGGCAGTGACTTCCAAGCCAATGCCGTCGTGATCTCCAGTGGTGAGAACGACTTTGCAGGCACTCATGGTTTTACTCGTTAATTCTTACGAAGGATTCATCTCGTTTATTCTGAAGCCAGAATTTCAGCTGACGTTTGAAGCTTGTTTCCAAAAGTTGCGCTTTAATTCTTTCTTTTGCTTTTTCGAATTTTGGATCCGTCGTCAACTTTTTACCCGTAAGTTTTACGATATGGAAACCAAGACGTGATTTTACAATACCGGTTGTTTCGCCAACTTTAAGATTGGAAATGGCTTCTTCGATTTCTGGAAGAAATTCTCCGGACTTAAATGTTCCTAAAGTTCCGCCAGATGAAAAATTAGGATCTTCGCTGTATTGTTCAGCTAAAGTTTCGAAGCTTTCACCGTTGCGAAGTTTAGCAAGAACAGTTTCTGCGCGTTTATAAGCGGACTCTGACCCGCCTTTTTTGGGACTAAAGAAGATATGCGCAACGCTGAACTCGTCGATGGATGGACGGCTGTTGGGATTATTTTTAAGATATTCATTCAAAGCATCATCATCAGAAATACGAAGTTTAGAGATGATCTCTTGGTCCATCAAAGACTGCTTTTCAATTTTTTCTTTTAAGAAGACTTTGTATTCACTAGCCGTGATGCCCTGACCTTTAAGAATGTTCTCAAGTTCTGCCTCAGGAACATTGTTTCTTTTGGCCATATCTTTGAATTCAGCTTCAACACGGTCATTAGTCACCGCAAGATTGAGGCGTTTGATTTCGGATTCAATCAATTTTTCATTAATCAAATAATTAAGCTGAGCCTTGCGATCACCTTTAAGACTGTCTACAGACTTATCCATCAATAGAGCGTCGTCGACCATACCAGGTTTGGTCATACGTTTTTGTAAAAGCTTAAGATCTGACTCAAGTACGATCTCGGAGTTAACCACAGCCAAAGTTTTTTCGACCACTTCGGCTTTTACCGGGGCAGACATCATCAAAGCAAATAAAACACTAATCATTCGTTCCTCGAGTATCGACAGAGATAGAGTTCATCAAATCATAGTCTTTGAGGACTTTACTACTTCTGAGCTGTGCATCAAGCCATGCGACATATTCCGCCTGCTCGCGTTGTGCTTTTAGGCCGCGAATAATCTGTGGCTTTACTTCGTCTAGAGGAGCTGTCGAGGCCGGTGCTTTCTTTTCAACTTTGATAAGATGAACGCCAAATGGACTTTTAACCGTTTGTAAGCCTGATCCTGCGCTGAAAAGAGGATCAAAGTAGTCCACAGTTCCCTTCTCAATCCAGCCCACTATGCCGCCGCTTTTAGCTTCAGGTGTGATCGAGAACTTCTTCGCTACTTCAGAAAAATCTTTCGATTTTAGATCCAATTTGATCGCGTCAGCCTTGGCTTCATTATCGACGACCACCTGGCGAATATAAATGCGTTCTTTGCGCTTATACTGATCTTTGCGGTCTTCGTAATAGCGTTTGATCTCTTCGTCGGAAGGATTTTTGACTTTTTCATTAATTTTTTTAAAAACTTCCCGTTCGATCAAAACGTAGCGAAGTTCCTCGCGCCACTCTGAGAAAGAAAGATTTTCTTGAGCTAAAGATCTTCGAAATGAAAGATCGTCTGGATAGTTGGCTCGCAACTTATCCACCTCTTTATCCAGAGCGTTTTCCGAAACCACGATGCTTTGGGCTCGCGCCCAATCAAGAGTGAGACTTTTTACGAGGAAATCGCGCAAAATTTCTTCTTTAATTCTGTGAATATTGTTTGGATCTTTGGCCGCCAGAGCATCGAAGTTGCGCAGCTTTCGGGCGAGCTGATTGGCGAACTCCTTTGTTGTGAGAACATGATCATTCACTTGTTCAACGGGCTTCTTTGAAAGGCGTTGATAGTTAGACGGACAACCCGCCAAAGCGATACTCATTAAAATAAAAAGCCCCGTGGTTGCGGGGCTCTTAAGAAATTTCATTTAAAGTGTTTCCTTTTTGCATAAGCAAAAGAAATTTTCATTCGCTTTGAGCGAAAGAATCATTATTTAAGAGCACTTTTATTTTCTTTAATTGAGTAAGTCTTTTTCAACTTCTCAAAGTATTCATTGAAGAGCTGTTTTCTTTTTTCATCGAAGACAGCGGCTCTGATTTGACGCTTATTTGCGTTCTCAAAGCTTCTACGACCCGTTAATTTTACGATGTGGAAGCCGAACTGAGTTTCGATGAGGCCCTTGATTTCACCGACTTTCATAGTTTGGATTGCATCGTAATAGTTAGGAACAAGAGTTACACGAGACTGCCAGCCGATATCGCCGCCAACTTGTTTTGAAAGAGCGTCATCAGAGTACAACTTAACAAGTTCTTCGAATGGACGTTTGCTCTTTTTAACTTCTTCAAAAATCTCTGTCGCACGTTTTTGTGCTTCAGCGATTTGAGCAGGAGTAGCGCCTGGTTTGTATTCGATCAAGATGTGGCTTGTGCGAAGTTCAGGATTGTTTTTATACCAAGCTTCCATTTCCTTGTCTGAAACTTGGATCTTTTGAACCTTTTGTCCTAGTTCTTTTTCAAGAAGAGCTTTGTAAAGAACTTGGTTGTATTGATCTTGAACGATTGGATCTTTCTCAAAGCCGCGTTTTTTTGCTTCTTGAACGCCTACTTCGTAGCGGATCAAGTCTTCAAGGAAGAGTTGCTTTGACGGAGGATTGATCGTTTGAGTACGGATTTCGCTGTACTTTTTATTGAAGTCCTCAAGTGTGATTGTTTTATTACCCACTTGCGCCACCACTTCTGTGGATTTCTGCGCAAAAGAGGTTGCCGAGATGAGCATCAAGATGCTGATAACAAGTTTCATACTTTAAAAGTCCCTTTAAAAAGTTGAATTCGTACTATGGAAAAAGGCTAGCACTAGGCATCAATATCGGCAATGGAATTAAGAGCTTGGGCCCTTGCATGATGCAAAAGCGTCTCTAACTCTAGAGCAAGGTCTGGGTTTCTTGGATCGACATCTTTTTTGATCTCTTCCATCGGTCCGACCCAATAAATGATCACTCGAGCAAAGGGTTTTGGCAGAAAAGTTTTATTCCAAGATTTAGGAAAGTAAATCGCGCGATCACAATACACGCCGACCGCATAAATTGGACCGTGGATCATGCGTGAAAGTTCAAAGACACCGGGCTTCACTTTGTGTAACGGACCTTTAGGGCCATCCACCGCAAAGCTGCAATTTCCCCCGTCTTTTAGTAAACGCAACAGTCCTTTTAGGGCTTGAACTCCGCCGCGAGTTGAAGAGCCGCGACTGGTTTTTGCGCCCATCCATTTTAAAACTTTGGACATGAGTTCGCCATCTTTGGATTGCGAGGCAATTGTGGCGATATTGTAGCGTTTAACAATCGACACCAAAGCAAGTTCATCACCATGCCAGTGCGATAGTACTACGGTTTTTTTGTCTTTAAGGGATTGTTTGAGAGAATCAGGCTCGATGATTCGAACCCTCCACGTCCACGAGAGGGTTCGATAAAATACGAAAACAATAATCGGAAGAATATATTTTCTAAACACCGAGCCTAATTTCTTTAGTGGTGAAGAGCCTTTTTGAACTCTTCAGTCAATTTTGGAACGATGTCAAAAGCGTCACCCACAATTCCGTAAGTCGCTTTTTGGAAGATCGGTGCATTTGCGTCGTTGTTGATTGCAACGATCACCTTAGAGCCGCTCATGCCAGCCAAATGTTGAATCGCGCCAGAGATACCAACAGCGATGTACAAAGTCGGCGCAACTGTTTTACCAGTTTGTCCAACTTGCATGCCGTGCCCTACCCAACCCGCATCAACAACTGCACGAGAAGCACCTACAGTGGCACCAAGAACATCAGCCAAGTCATTCAACATCTTGAAGTTCGCAGCTTCTTTCAAGCCACGGCCCCCAGATACGATGATGTTAGCTTCTGTCAAATCAAGCTTCTCACTTGCGCCTTTAACGATTTCTTTGATCAAAGTTTTAAGATCTGTTGTTACTGCCGCGTGCTCTGTAACGGCTGCAGATTTTGCAGTGTCAGCAGCTTCAACCGGAAGTTGGTTTGCGCGCATCAAAACAATTTTGATTGGGCTGTTTTCGAAGTTTACAGTCGCAAATGCTTTGCCAGAATACATTGGCTTTACAGCAGTCACAGAGTCGCCAGAAATTTTCAACTCTGTGCAATCACTTGCAACACCTGTGTTCAGTCGAGCAGCTACTTTAGGGAATAAATCCTTACCAGTAGATGAAGCAGAAGCAAGAATGATAGAAGGTTGAACTTTATTGATGATAGCAACGATGTTTGCCGTGAAAGATTCAGGATTGTAAGCATCCAAAGCTGCATCTTTAACGATGTGAGCTTCGTTAGCGCCGTTATGACCCATAGCTGCCGTGACATCACCTGCGTGAGCACCAAAAGCTACTGCAACAACTGTGTTTCCAGATTTGGCAGCTGCTTGAATAAGTTCGATAGAGCTGCGTTTAAGTTTTCCGTTTGTGTGTTCAGCAAAAACTAATACTTTACCCATGTTCATTGCTCCTTACAGAACTTTCGCTTCGTCGCGAAGAAGTTTAACCAACTCAGAAGCTTGTGAAGCCGCATCGCCAGCGATCATTTTAACAGCTGGTTTATCAGCAGGAAGAGTCATGCCAGAGTATTTAACTTTGATATCAGTTGCAGGAATATTCAATGAAGCGAACTCGATCTCTTTGATCAGCTTCTTTTTCGCTTTCATGATTCCCGGAAGGCTTGCGTAACGAGGCATGTTTAAGCCCTTGTTCGCTGCAACTACTGCAGGAGTCATCATTTGTACAACTTCCTTAGCTCCGCCTTCGATATCACGCTCAACAGTTACGTTTTCAGGAGTGAATGCGAATTTAGAAACTACAGTTGTATGAGGCACGCCCAAGAATTCAGCCATCATTTGGCTGACTGATGAAGCGTTGTCGTCAATTGCAAGTTTTCCAGAGAAGATTACTTTAGCGCCACCCTCAGCTTTGATAACCTCAGCAAGTGCCTTCGCAGTTGCAAAGTTGTCCAAGCCTTCAGCGTTTACAACGATCGCTTCATCCGAACCCATCGCCAAAGCTGTGCGAAGAGATTCAACAACACGAGCCTTAGGTCCAACGCTCAAAACCCAAACTTGAGAGCCTGGATTTGCGTCGCGAAGCTTATTGGCTTCCTCAACTGCGTATTCGTCGTAAGGGTTCATAACCCACTTAATGCCCGCCGCTTCGATTCCGGTTTGGTCGGGAGAGATTTTAATCTTTGTTTCGGTGTCTGGCACCTGCTTGATGCACACAAAAATTTTCATATTTTTACCCCGTTTTTTAGAGGTTTTGTTCTATCGCAAGTCCAGGAAACGCAAAACTAAATTCCAAATTTAACGTATTGCGAAACATGACCTGTGTCATGGACAGTTCTAGGCCGCCGGAGTAGTTTATTAAAAACTTATTGAGAATATAAATCCTCGAACCAAAGGTTCGGCAAACAACACGAAATAAGGGGTTCAACACCATGTCTGGATTTCTCGGGTCTACTGTCGGGAAAAAGTACTTAATGGGGATCACTGGTTTGATTTGGGCGGGCTTCGTGCTTGCACACATGGCCGGAAATTTACTCATCTTCGTAAGCCACGATGCTTACAATTCATATGGCCACGCTCTTACTAGCGGTAACATCATCTATGTTGCGGAAGTAGTGCTAGTTCTAGCTCTGATCGTTCACGTTTACACGGCGGTCTCTTTGACAAGCAGCAATCGCGCTTCGAAAGAGCAAAAATATGCGGTGGCGGCAAGTGGTAAGAAAAGAGTTTCATTGGCGTCACGTACAATGGCTGTTCAAGGATCTTTGATTCTTGTTTTCATTATCCTGCATTTGATTACTTTCAAATACGGCGCTCACTACACCACGACTGTTCATGGTGTAGAAATGCGTGACCTCGCAAAACTAATGCTCGAAGTTTTCCAAAGCCCTGGATATGTAGCTTGGTACATCGTGTGTTTAATTCTTTTAGGATTCCATTTGAGTCACGGTGTTGGATCTACATTCCAATCTTTGGGTTTGATGGAAGGCACATATCGCAATACTTGGAAAAAACTAAGTTATACATATGCTGTGATCGTCGCTTTGGGCTTCATCGCTCAACCAATTTACTGCTTCATGATGGCTCAGTAAGGAGAATTGAAAATGGCTAACAAATTAGATAGCAAAATTCCTAGTGGTCCTATTGAGACAAAATGGTCTGACACTAAATTTGATTATAAACTAGTAAATCCAGCGAATAAGAGAAAGCACTCAGTCATCGTAGTGGGAACTGGTCTTGCGGGTGCTTCTGCAGCGGCTTCACTTGGTGAGCTTGGTTATAAAGTTAAAGCATTCTGTGTGCATGAATCCCCTCGCCGCGCCCATTCAGTGGCGGCTCAAGGTGGTATCAATGCCGCGAAAAATTACCAAAACGATGGCGACTCTACTTATCGTCTTTTCTATGACACGGTAAAAGGCGGAGACTTCCGCGCCCGTGAAGCGAACGTTTATCGTTTGGCTGAAGTGTCAGCGAACATTATCGATCAAATGGTTGCTCAAGGTGTTCCTTTCGCTCGTGAATACGGTGGAACTTTGGCAAATCGTTCATTCGGTGGTGCGCAAGTTTCTCGTACTTTCTATGCTCGTGGACAAACTGGTCAACAGCTATTGTTGGGTGCTTACTCTGAAATGATGAGGCAAGTTGATGCTGGCACCGTGGAGCTTCGCTACCGCCGTGAGATGCTTGACGTTGTTGTTATCGACGGAAAAGCTCGCGGCATTATCGTGCGCAATCTTTTGACTGGTGAAATTGAATCACACGAAGCTGATGCTGTTGTGATTGCAAGTGGTGGTTACTCAAATGTGTTCTTCCTTTCTACGAATGCGATGAACTGCGCGGTAACAGCAGCATGGAAAGCTCACAAACGTGGCGCTTACTTCGCAAATCCTTGTTACACACAAATCCATCCAACCTGCATCCCTGTTCACGGAGAAAATCAATCAAAGCTTACTTTGATGTCAGAATCTCTTCGTAATGACGGACGTGTTTGGGTTCCTAAAGCAGTTGGTGATAAACGTCATCCAAATGAAATTCCTGAAAATGAACGCGATTACTATTTGGAACGCGTTTACCCTTCATTCGGTAACTTGGCTCCTCGTGACGTGGCTTCACGTCAAGCGAAGTATCGTTGTGATGAAGGTCGTGGTGTGAATGACACTGGTAAAGCTGTTTACCTGGATTTTGCAGATGCGATTAAACGTTTAGGTGAAGACAAGATTTCTGAAAGATACGGAAATTTGTTTGAAATGTACGATAAAATCACAGGTCAAAATCCATACAAGCAACCAATGATGATCTACCCTGCTCCTCACTACACAATGGGTGGCTTGTGGGTAGACTACAACTTGGAAACGACTATTCCAGGATTGTTCTGTGCTGGTGAAGCGAACTTCTCTGACCATGGTGCGAATCGTTTGGGTGCTTCTGCACTTATGCAAGGTTTGGCAGATGGTTACTTTGTTCTTCCGTATACTTTGGGTAACTACCTTGGTGGAACGAAGCTTGATAAAGTTACGACAACTCATGATGCGTTCAAAGCAGCAGCTGATGGCGTGAAAGTTGAAATTTCTAAATTGATGAATATCAAAGGGAACCGCACGGTCGATAGCTTCCATAAAGAGCTGGGTCATATCATGTGGGAAAACTGTGGCATGGGTCGTAACGAAGCAGGACTTAAAAAAGCTCTGCAAGAAATTCCAAAACTTAAAGAAGAGTTCTGGAACAATGTTCGTATCCCAGGTGATGCAAATTATCTTAACGTTGAGCTCGAAAAAGCGGGCCGCGTAGCAGACTTCATCGAACTTGGTGAGTTGATGTGTCGTGATGCTCTAGAGCGTAAAGAATCTTGTGGTGGTCACTATCGTGAAGAGTATCAAGTTGATGGCGAGGCAAAACGTGATGACGAAAACTTCTGTCACGTAGCTGCGTGGGAATACACTGGCGATAACAAACCAGAAGTTCGTCACAAAGAAGAGCTGACTTTCGATAACGTTCACTTAGCAACTCGTAGCTATAAATAGACAAGCGACTCGCTTGTAAAAATTAAGAGGCGTAAAATGGCTGGAAAACATATCAATTTGACTTTGAAAGTTTGGAGACAAAAAGGTCCTCAGGATAAAGGCGGGTTCGCTGAATATAAGGCGAATAACGTTTCTGAAGACGCTTCATTCTTGGAAATGATCGATGCTGTGAACGAAGAGCTTATTTCAAAAGGCGATGACCCTGTCGCTTTTGATCATGACTGCCGCGAAGGCATTTGTGGAGCTTGTGGATTCGTTATCGACGGCGAAGCTCACGGTCCGATGAAATCAACAACCGTGTGCCAATTGCACATGAGAAACTTCGTTGACGGTGCGGTTCTTACTATTGAACCATTCCGCGCAAAAGCGTTCCCAGTAATTAAAGATTTGATGGTTGAGAGAGCGGCTTTTGATCGTGTTATCTCTGCAGGTGGTTATATCTCGCAAAATGCGGGCAACCCAATTGATGCTAATGCCATCTTGGTTCCTAAAGCTGACGCTGACGAAGCAATGTCTTCAGCGACATGCATCGGTTGTGGTGCTTGTGTGGCGGCTTGTAAGAATGCTTCTGCGGCACTATTCACTTCGGCAAAAATCTCTCACATGGCTTTGCTACCGCAAGGTCAGGTTGAAAGAAAAGAACGTGCTCTTCGCATGGTTGCACAAATGGATGCTGAGGGCTTTGGATCTTGCACAACAACGGGAGCTTGTGAGGCGGCTTGTCCTAAGGACATTCAACTTACAAATATCTCTCGTATGAACCGTGAGTTCTTTGTTGCTTCAGCGACAAAACGTCCTAAGCATCAAGACGGCGGCGCAGGCTAATAAGGTCGTACAAAATAATGAATTAAAAAAAGGAGTCGTAAGACCTTACTATTACCCACAATTCTAACGAATTGTGGGTTTTGTATTTATAGGGTGAGG
>CAZPYX010000147.1:0-10556 GCA_964590635.1 uncultured Bdellovibrio sp. | reverse complement strand
CCAGGCTGATCAATGAACGTGTCCACACCGAAGATTTGCTTTTGGTGTCTTCCAGTTCCGGTTTGGGCAGATATGTTATTAAACCGGTACCCGGAAGTTCAGGAGAGGCCTGATCTTGTGGTTATGGCTTTGATTACGGGCCTTACTTCTTCTAGGGACGGCCAGTTGGTTATGTTGTAGTCAAATTTTTCGCTCATGCGCGGGATGTTGTCGATGCCTCCTCCTGTGATGTGGGCCATTGCTAGGATGGAGCCAGGGAGGTTTTTTCTCAGGGAATTTACTAGTTTTACGTAGATCTTTGTTGGCTCGAGAAGTTGATTCAACAGATCCGTTTCATTTTCTTTTACTAGTTGGCGCAATAGAGAGTAACCGTTTGAGTGAAATCCGCTGGAGGCAATCCCTATCAAAGCGTCGCCCTCTTCAATGTTTTCTTCTTTGTACATGTCTTGAGGCGTGACATCACCTACGCTGAAGCCGGCGAGATCGTATTCATCTTTTTGATAGAAGCCTGGCATTTCTGCGGTTTCGCCTCCGATGAGGGCCATGCCTGATTGTTTGCAGCCGTCGACCATGCCTGCGATCAATTCTTCGCTGACTTGTGTGTTGAGCTTTCCGAAGGCCATATAATCGAGGAAGAATAAAGGTTTTGCGCCCACACATAGAAGGTCGTTCACACACATCGCCACGAGATCAATGCCGACGCCATAATGTTTGTTCATTTGTTGGGCGAGTTTTAATTTTGTGCCAACTCCGTCAGTGCAGGAAGCTAGTAATCTGTCGGAGCTTAGTTGATAGAGGGCTGCGAAGCCTCCGATGCCTTGGACTACGTTCTGATTGTGGGTTGAAGGGACAAGGGATTTAATTCTCTCTACGAAAGCATCGGCCTTTTGAACGTCTACTCCGGATTTTTGGTAGTCGATTACTTCTGTCATGAATTCTTCCTTACTTCGAAATTATTTTTTCTGTTTTAGTGAAGAGAACCGTCGTCACTAACTAACTAACTAACTAACTAACTAACTAACTTACTTACTTTTAGTGCAGGAAGTGTCTTTGCCCTGTGAAGATCATAGAGAGGCCTCTTTTATTGGCCTCGGCAATCACTTCGGCATCCTTTATTGAGCCGCCGGGTTGAACGATGTGTTTGATTCCTACTTTGCTGGCGATTTCTATGGAGTCAGGGAATGGGAAGAAGGCGTCTGAAGCCAATACCATTTCTGAGACGTCCGTGATGCCTTTATCCTTTAACCTTGGGACCACTAGTTTTTCGATGCAATCAACACGGTTGGTTTGGCCCGACCCCAGAGTGATCATTTCGAATTCACCTCCATGCTGAGCGCAGATGGCGATGGCGTTGCTCTTAAGATTTTTTACGCAAAGAAACGAAAAAGCTGCGAGACGATCTTTTGCTTTTGGCAAAGACTTTTCGGTCACCACTTTAAAGTGTTCAGTTGAAAAGCTGTCTTTTTGTTGCAAAAGAGCGCCTCCCTCGATGCTGCGAATCTGCCAAGTGGGATCTTGCTGAAGGTTGATCTCTACCAGACGGCAGTTTTTCTTGAGCAATGTTTGCGCCTCTTCTGTGAACTGCGGAGCAAGAATCACTTCAACGAATTTATCTTGGAAAAAAGCGGCAACTTCTTTTGTCACCGGGAAGCTGAGAGCAAGGACTCCGCCGAAGGAACTTTTTTCGTCCCCTTTCCATGCCATTTCCAGAGAGCGAAGTGGCGTCTCTGCGATGGCCATTCCGCAAGGCGTATTATGTTTCACCACGACAGCACAAGGATGTGTGTAACTTCCCTGCCATGCCCACATGTCTTTCAAAGCTTGGGCCGCGAAGTCAGCATCGAGGTAGTTATTGTAAGACATCTCTTTACCCTGCAGAGTTTTTTTGTGAGCCAAGCCCTGCGCAAAGGGGTCTTCAAGGACCACGGCTTGCTGGTGTGGATTTTCGCCGTAGCGCAATTGTTTGCCAGAGCTTTTTGTGAGATAGCCAGCGATGGCCATGTCATAGAAAGCCGTCATGGTATAAACCTTAGCTGCGCATTCGCGACGGAACTCAAGAGTGGTGTTGCCGGCATGGGCTTTGAAGTTTTCTAAAAAGCTTGCGTATTGAGAAGGCTCACAGAGAACTGTGACCGACTCGTGGTTTTTAGCGCCGGCTCTTAGCATTGTCGGTCCGCCGATATCAATATTTTCGATGCACTCTGCGAAGCTTGCATCCTTCTTAAGAGTTTCATGGAATGGATACAAATTCACGACCACCAGATCGATGGGCTCTATGTGAAGATCCTGAGCTGTTTGAAGATCGTTGGCATCATCCCTGCGAAAAAGCAGCGCCGAGGAAATTTCGAAGCTTAAAGTTTTCATGCGGCCCTGGAAAGCTTCGGCTTTACCGCTGAGTTTCTCAACGGGAGTCACGGAGAGACCCACTTGCTCAAGAGTCTTTGCAGTGCCTCCGCTGGCAATCAATTCGATGTTTTGTTGGCTTAAGGCTGTTGCTAGTTCAATTAAGCCGGTTTTATCTGAAACACTTAAAAGAGCACGTTTGATTCTTTTCACAAGTTATCCCTTCAAATATTGCAAAGCACTTTTAAAAAAATCGAGACCCCAGGCTTTTCCATCGAAGGGCAAATGCCAGTCGTGAACCGCGGCTTCTGGATGTGGCATTAAGGCAAAAACCAACCCGGAGGAATCACACACCCCCGCAATTCGATCCACAGCCCCGTTGAAATTTTCTTTATACCGAAGAGCGATCTGCCCCTTGTTTTGTAAGGATCTAAGGACGTCTTCGCTTTCGCAGATAAAACATCCTTCCCCGTGGCGCGCTGGAAGGACAAAATTTTCGGGAAGATTTTTAGTCCAAATACAAGGCGAGGCATTGTTCTTTTCCAGTTCAACCCATTCATTTTGAAAATGTCCTTGTTCATTCTTAATAAGCGAACAAGTCTTTTGAAAGTTAGCGTCTGGTAACAGTCCCAATCTTACTAAGGTTTGAAAGCCATTGCAGATGCCCATAACCGGGAATTTTTTAACGAAGACTTCCAGTTCTTTTTTTACAAAGCGCTCGAGTTTAAGAGCCAAAATTTGCCCGCTACCCAAGTGGTCACCGAATGAAAATCCACCGGGAATGATCATGCCTTGAAAGCTGTGAAGCATTTCGGGTACGGCAACTAATTCATTGATATGGACTTTGGTGGCAACTCCCCCGGCAAGTTCAACAGCCCTGGCCGTTTCATTTTCGCAATTAATGCCGTCGCCCCACAAAATTAGAAAATTAGGAATTGTAGACATTTAAAACTCCTTCAGACCAAAGCGTTTGTAGATCTTGCAAGCTCTCTTGGTTTTCTTCGTTCTGGAATTTCCATTTGAGATCCTCTGAGTCTGTCACGACTCCCAGAGGCAGAGCCCAGCGATCGAAGTACTGAGTGAACAACGGCTCTTTGTCGACAGGGACACTGACAACAAACTGCGAACCCATCTCGGACCAAAGATTTTCCCAGCTCAATGAGTTGAGATCCAAAGAAGCACCCAATTCATTCCCGAAGCAACACTCGCTCACCGCAGACATCATGCCGCCCTCCGAGACGTCGTGACAAGAAGCTAACATGCCATGCTGAATAGATTCGTAAATGAGTTGATAGAGTTCTTTGTTTTTAACCAAGTCAGGATATTCAGGCTTCTTACTGACCGTCACAAATTCCTGCTCAAAAACGGACGCCACTAAACTTTCAGTGGGAGTGCCTAAAAGATAAATTTTATCTCCGGCTTTCGCAAAGAAACCATTTAAAGTCTTTCTAGCATCTGGAACTTGGGCAATGGCAGTCATCAGTAAAGTTGGAGGAACAGAAATCTTGATTGTTTCTCCTGATCTCACTTTACCAATAAAATCATTTTTCATGCTGTCTTTGCCGCTTACCAATGGAGCTTTATAGACTAAAGCGGCATCATAAAGACCCGCACAGGCTCTTACCAGTTGTCCCATCTTGTGTTCTGCATCGGGGTTTGAAGACTTCGGTGTGGGATCAGGCCAACAGAAGTTATCGACCAAGGCCATCTTTTCTGGATTGGCTCCTGTCGCGATTAAATTTCTGACAGACTCATCGACGGCTCTTTGAGCCATCAGATAGGTGTCATAGTATGAAAGCTGCGGGCACAAACCATTCGAAACTGCCACGGCATTGTGTTCAGAGCCACCATGCATGGAAAGATCAATGACTCCTGAATTGTTGGCTCCTTGTTGTGTCTTCCCTCCGTAAGGTTTTACTCGGGTCGCGGCTTGAACTTCGTGATCGTAGTGTCGCACCAGAGGTTCCCGCGATGCCACATTTGGGGAAGTTAGAATTACTTTCAAAACTTCGCCAAGGTTCTTTGAAGACGCTTGCAAAGATCTTTTCGGCAAAGCGCGGTGAAAGGGTTTGTATTCCTTTGGCCCTTCAAAATGCGCTTTTAGATGCATTCTGCTTAAGCCCTCGTGCAGGAAATGCAAATCAAGCTGAGCCAAGGGCTGCTTCCCATAGCTCACTTCAAATTTACCTGAATCTGTAAACTCACCCAAATGAGAAGCCTCAACCCCCATCTGTGCGGCAAGATTCAAAAAAGCTTTAAGATTTTCAGGAGCCACCGCGAAGGACATACGTTCCTGCGATTCGCTGATGAGCATTTCCCAGTACTCTAGCCCCACATATTTCACGGGATGTTTTGCCAGATCCATTCGAGCTCCACCGGATAATTGCGCCATTTCTCCGATGGAAGAACTCACTCCACCGGCTCCATTGTCGGTGATGGCTTGAATCAGGCCACGGTCCCTGGCGATCAAGGTGAAATCAATCAGGCGTTTTTGGGTGATACTGTCGCCAATTTGAACAACATTCGATGCAACATTGTCATTAAGTTCTAAGGAACTGAATGTAGCACCATGAACTCCGTCTTTTCCTAAACGACCTCCGGCGACGACAATTTGATCGCCGGCGCGAATGGTCTTCAACTCGGTTTTCTCTCCATGAATTTCTTTAGGTATGATGCCCAGTGAACCAACAAAAATCAGAGGCTTTGCCGCAAATTCACTAGCGAACTGGAAAGCTCCGTTGACCGTAGGGATGCCGCTTTGATTTCCACCTTCCTCAACTCCTTGGTGAACGCCTCGGAAAATCACAGACGGATCTTTTAAGAGTTCAGGACGATTTGGATCTTCACTCTTAGGAAATAGATCTTTTTGTGACAGACAGAAAACATCCATGTTAGCGACGGGCTTTGCCCCAATGCCACAGCCTAGAATGTCGCGATTGACGCCAAGAATTCCCGTGATGGCCCCTCCGAAAGGATCTAAAGCCGAAGGACTGTTATGGGTTTCAACTTTTACGCAAACATTCAGCTTTGGATCAAAATCGACGATCCCTGCATTATCTTTAAAAACCGAAACCAAGTATCCGCAGTCAGAAAGTTTTTTTGTCGCCGCTTGAATATAGGATTTATAAAGATTGGTGATTTTCTTTTCACCAAGTTGTGGGAAATCACCGACAACTTCGCTGTAGTCGACATCGGCCGCAAAAATTTTATGTTTGCAGTGCTCACTCCAGGTTTGCGCCAGACATTCGACTTCAACTTCAGTGATCTTCCCATCCCAGCCCCACTCTTTTCGTTTCAACATTTCCGCCGGGGAAGAAAAGTGCGCAATGATGGTCTCAATTTCCTGAGAGCTTAATGCCAATCCACGCTGTTCATTGATGCTCTTCAAGAACGAAGCTTCTAAAGGAAAAAGTTGAAGCTCTGGTTGGCGGAAAGCTTCCAGCTTCCAATAATTATGATACATGTCGAGAGTGTTTGATTTTCTTAAGTCACTGCCCCTCTGGACTTCCAACTTATGAAGCAAAGGATTTGCAAAAGTGTGAAATTAAACCGTTTCAATTTGCTTTTGTGTGAGATCGGTCCCTAGTTCAATCTGCCAACCGCTGTGCACTTCGATGTCGAATTCTTGCCATGGTATTGACGGACTTTCAGAAACAAGAGCCAAGGCCTCTGTGGCAGAGCGAGCCCAGTTATCTGTCACGCCGCCAAGGAAACGAACCTCGACATAAACTTTGTTATCTTGGAATTTGGGAAAGTCTGTTGCCAGATCTTCGGAAATTGAATCACAAAAAATACGTGATAAATATTTATCGAGGTTGAGTTTAGAGAACGCCCCTGGCTTTTTCTCTAACAACCAGAATACCCGCGACAGATGCAGCTCTTCGATGGCGGAATTCAAAGCAAAGGCTTTTTTAAGATTTTCTTCAGCACTGGTATCAATGCGGCTTCGTACCGCGAGTCTTTGACTTAGCATTCGGAAACTTCCTTAAAATGGTTTGTGGGGATTTGCCCCAAGACAATTTGTTCGAGGAATCGTGTATAGAGGGAATGTTCAAGTTCGTGCATTCTCATTTTAAAGTCAGAAAAGGCTTCATAACTTTCAAGACTTATTTTTTCCTGCATCAAAATAGGCCCTGTATCCATGCCTTCGTCGACAAGGTGAAGGGTGACTCCACTTTCGACGACTTGATCGGCGAAGGCCCTTTCCAGAGCTTTCGATCCTGGATAAAGAGGCAATAAAGACGGATGAATATTTACTATTTGCGACTTCCGCTGATGACGTTTACCAACTGCTTGTAGAAAATCGGCGGAAATTAAACGCATATAGCCTGCTAAGAAAATCCAATCAATTTGATGACGATCCAAGAGTTTCAAAATCTCTTGTTCGTGAGTAAATCGATCTGAAGTTTTTTCGACTAAATAAGTATTCACACCCTGGCGCATTGCTTTTTCCAGAACCAAAGCGTCGCGCTTATCTGATAGGACAAACTCCACTTTTTTGCCAAGCGCTTTCATCTTATTCATAAGGGCTTCCGCATTGGAGCCGGTTCCTGACGCAAAAATCGCAATGCGCAGAGATTTCATAGGGCAATATCCTCTCGGAAATAAAGGCCTTTAAATTGAACTCTTCTCATTGCTTGGTAGGCGGTCTTTCTTGCTTCTTCTCGAGTTTTTGCTAAGGCTGTCACACCAAGAACACGTCCTCCTGAATTCACCAAAGAGTTTTGTTCGGCAGTGACACCGGCAAAAAATATTTGCGAACCTTCAACGATATCTGAAGAAATCTCAATGGCGTGGCCTAGATCCATTTGATTGCTGGGATACCCCGCACTGGCCGCGACGACATGGACCGATTGTTCATCTAAGAACTGAGTTCTCTGATTCTTCAGACGTCCCTGCACCGTTTTCACAATCAAATCTAAGAGATCGCTTTCAATCCTCGGCAAAAGAGCCTGGGTTTCGGGATCCCCCATGCGAACGTTAAATTCAAGAACATAAAGACCCTGCTCTGTCTTCATCAAGCCCGCGAACAAAAATCCCACAAAGGGAGTATTTTGTTTTTTGAGCGCTTTTAAAGACTTCTTAAAAATTTCTGAAATCTCTAATTCATCCTCAGCAGACAAAAAATCACAGGGACTGTAAGCTCCCATTCCGCCCGTGTTGGCGCTAAATGGATTGGCATCGATACGTTTGTAATCGCAAGCCGTGCCCAGCGGAACAAAATCCTTTCCATCACACAGTGCAAAGGCAGAAAGTTCTTTTCCGACAAGACACTCTTCAAACAGTAAAGGAAAGCCATACGCTGTGGAAATCTCTTGAGCGCAAATCAATGCACGCTCTCGATCCTCACACACCGCAACGCCCTTTCCTTGGGCGAGCCCATCGGCCTTGATCACAATTGGCTTAGAAAAGTCATGGCTGGCAATCAACTTACGAGCCCCTTCCCAATCTTGGGCCACTTCGAAAGTAGCCGTTTTTACTTGGGCCTTGACCAGAATTTTTTTGCAAAAAACTTTTGAAGCCTCAAGTTGGGCGGCTTCCTTTGAAGGAGCCAGGCAAGAAACGCCTTTCTGTTCAAGCAGGTCTTTAAGATCTGAAAGTATCGCACCCTCTGGGCCAAGTACGACCAGGTCCACGCATTGCTGCAAACAGAAAGAAAGAATATCTACTGATTTTTCCACAGGAACACACTCAAAGCCCATGCGCTGCATGCCGGGATTACCTGGAGCAATCCAAACTTTCTGGATTTGCTTCGATTCAGAGATCTTTTGCGCGAGGGCGTGTTCTCTGCCGCCTTTTCCTACAACAAGAACGCGCATTTCTTCCTCCAGCTTTGCAGATTGGCTTCTTTTTCAAAGGGAGCTGATCTTTTCATAGCAAGCGCCACTTCATTGGCCAACGACTTATAAAGAAGAGACGCTACTTCGATCTGTTCGGAGCTTAAAGCCTGGGGAACTTCGTGAAGCTCCTCACTGCAGATTTCTTTCCAATTATTAGTGCCCCGCTCTTTCGCAATATCCTTGGCTTTGCCTACAGCTTTATACCAAGATGTCGGCGCATAAATCTGGCGCAGAAATTCCTTAGATAGTGGAGCTTCTTCATAGGTCAAACGAAGCTCATCCGGACCAATGGAGTCCACCAACATCAAAGAGCGAAGTCCTTCCGAGTTCTTTGCGCCAAAAGAAAATTCGAACTTACCGTCCCACAACTTCACACCGAAGGAAGCAAACAGCTTTTCTAGATGAAGAGCGATGTCTTGACTT
The DNA here is from genome assembly GCA_964590635.1 of uncultured Bdellovibrio sp. Taxonomy (GTDB): domain Bacteria; phylum Bdellovibrionota; class Bdellovibrionia; order Bdellovibrionales; family Bdellovibrionaceae; genus Bdellovibrio. Next base: position 1,950 of record CAZPYX010000147.1, on the reverse strand, counting down.
AAAGTACGCATATTCGCAAGTTCTAAATCTTGGATTATTGCCATCTCTTTTATTTCCTGGCGAGTCAGATAGCGGTCGGAGCTTTCCAGTTTCGTGGAGCATTCCACCAAGGGAGGTCGTTGTGCCTTGGAAGAATTAGGAATCTCGGAAAGTCCCAACTCTTTAAGATACCCTGGATTCTTCTTAAGGCGACCTTCGAGAGAATTGCCTTTACCCAGAAGAATTCTAAAAATCACCTCCAGTGGCACCAAACAATTCACTGGTTCATCGCTGTACATCGAGTAATCGTAAACACCATTATCCCAATGAGGTCTTAGAACCGCGACCTCGCGAACTAGGATCGAGTCTTTCCCGGCACGACCAAGATAATGTGAAGAGATGCCTTGTTCTTTTAAGTATTCAAAGAACAAGCTCGCAAGGGCCGCCAACGCTTCCCCTTTTTGAGGAATTTCATTTGGCATTTCTCCCCAATCAAATACGGAATAACGATTGCTGTATTTGAAGAGCAGATTGTCGCCCTCTTTATAAATATCTTTGACCGAGCCGCGATAAAGCATATTTGCGGAACTCATAATACAAATTCCTTCAGTTTATTAATCTGCAAAAAAAAGTTCGTGGTGTTATTCACTCCCACCCAAAAACCACCTCCCTGGGCCTCTGTGAAAAATTGCGCCGCCGTCATGGGACTTTGCATGTGCTCTTTTTCACAAATATAAAGACACAGACCTTGTCCTTGGGGTTTTTCTCCAGCAAGGACGATTTCCCCTTGGCATTCGGGATGAGTGGCTTCGATCCATTCAATGGCTTGTCCACCTTTGTCTCTTAAATCTTCAAGAGTCTTCGCCAATAACGGAGCTTCACTGCGGTAGGGATTCCATGACAGACGTAGTTTATTTCGATTGAAATTCTTAGCGCGATTTAAGAACCCTGCGATCTTGTCTGCTTGATTTTCCATCACACCGGCAACAGGAATATCTTTTGGCATTTGAGCAATGGATAGAAAAGCATCCATGCCTGCAAAAGCCCCATTCACGGCCACTCCGAAAACGGGTTTCTTGGTCAGGGAAGCAACCACTCCTGGAAGATGTGCAGCAAGTCCCGCTCCTGCGACAAAAACGTCTGCATCAGAGTTCCTAACAAGCTCGCGAACTCTATCAGGGTGACGGTGCGCTGATGCCACTTCCATCTTGACGTCACCGACAGTTTCTAAAGAACGGCATAGAGGTCCATAAACTCTTTCATCACTTTGACTGCCGAAAATCACTTGAATCTTCATACATTCACCTCATTCTTTCCACCGCCACCAATATTGCGGTTTCTTGTGTCTAGAAATTCGTTTTTGGAAACTTGAACTGGATAATCTCCATCAAGACAAGCACTGCACAAACTCGGAAGACCAATGGCTTCCTTCAGACGTCCTAAAGGCAAATAGATAAGACCATCCACACCTAACAGATGAGCGACTTGCTCTTCGCTTTTGTCGAAGGCCACAAGGGATTCTCCGTCTGGAAAGTCAATTCCGTAAAAACACGGATGACGAATCGGAGGACAGGTACTTGCCAAATAAACTTTCGCAGCGCCAGATTCTCGGAGCAACTGAACGATGCGTGCCGAAGTTGTACCGCGCACGATGCTGTCATCGACCAGCAATATTTTTTTTCCGCGAATTTCGCTTTCGACCGGAAGAAGTTTTAAATTCACCATGGCTTTGCGTACTTCAGGCTCATTGACGATGAAACTTCTTTGCACGTAGCGATTTTTAATAAGAACTTCGCGGTAAGGTTTTTCCAAGACTTCAGCCAATCTTAGGGCAGCTGCACGGGACGTATCGGGAACAGGAGCTATGATATCTATATCTATATTGTCTCTGTGCATTTTCTTAAGGGCTTCCGCTGCGAGGATTTCTCCTAGGCGTAGACGGACTTCATACACTGGGCGGCCATGCCATTC
>CAZPYX010000146.1:0-10624 GCA_964590635.1 uncultured Bdellovibrio sp. | reverse complement strand
CATAGCATTCCTCGCTGATCGGAGGAATCGCAAGACACAAAAGATCTTGGTTGTATTTTTCAATTTGTTCCAGATGCAAAGATGAAAAGCCTTTGCTGGCTTGGCGTTTTCCTAAAGTAAGAAGTTCGCAAAGATGCGAATAGCCTTGTTTGTTTTTAGGAATCAAGGTGATGGCACTTTCATCCGTTAAGGTCAGCTCCGAGCCAATCAAATATTGAAAGCCCTCTTTGGGTTTTTTTGAAGCTGTAAATGTAGATTCTGAATTGGCTGTCGCGTATCCGCGGGCAACGCCGTACAGGCCATTGAGATCGCAAAGTGCAATTCCATCATAGTTAAGTTTAATGGATTCCGTGACCATCTCTTCGGGATGGGAGGCGCCACGCAGAAAAGAAAAATTACTGCGCGCAAGCAGTTCAACAAAACCTTTGGCCTTGAGGTCTGAAACTTGAGGCTGTTTATGGGGAAGGGGGAGTGTGGCAGAGGGAGTAGCATCTTTTAAAGAGCGTCCTCCGTTATAATAGCCAAGATGTCTGCCAGTCGAAGAGTTTTTAATACAATGTCCTTAGTCGAAATAACCATGCAAGTAATATTGACTGCTCGTGCGATCCTGGAAGATCCACAATAATTGTCCTTGGTGTGAAAGCGCGAAATAATAATCCCGATATTTCAAATCCTGCGCAGACAATTGCCACCAAGAGGATTCGATGCGCTCGCTGGGAAGGGCCGAGACAAAACGAATTCTGCGCAGCTCTTCATCAGACAGTAATTGGGGCTGTTCTAACAACAAAGAAGGCCGTGGGCTTTGCGCTAAGCCTTTGGCATAAGTGGATTTAATTTGCACAGCATTGTCTTCACGCTCAACCAGATCTTCAGATTTAAAGTCTTCAGGCCATTCAGTTACAAGCTTAAAACTTTTTTCCGGGAAGTGATTCGCTTCAAGTTGCAAAAAGCCCATTTCGCAATTGGCTTGTTTGGCGAAGCTGATCAAACGACGCCAACGATCTTCGCTGTTATCGCGAGGCTCAAAAAAATCCAACTGCTGAATTTTTTCGGGAACGTCATACAAAGAAATTTCAAACTCGCGAATGGGATTCTCAAGTTCGGTTTTTTCCATGCGCTTCCAAAGCAGATCCTCAAAAAGCATCTGATCACGACTGGCGCTAACTGGCTCAATTTGCAGAACATGCTTTTTATCTGAGTATTCGCAGTGCAAGATCACTTCCATTTTTTGCGCATAACGAGCCAGGCCGTTAAGGCGCGCAAATAAAATATCAAGATGGGGCTTGATGCGATTGAAAAGAAGATTTACGACCCCTATGGGATCATCCAAGTAGCCATACCCCACAAGAGGATCGCGAGGAACAAGAGGTGAAATGACTTGAGAGTCCTGACTGTGCAAACGATTCCAAAGTAAAACACCAAAATCCCCCCAACGCTCACGAAGCGAAACGAGTCTAAAGTTATAAACTTCTTCTAAAGTGCAAATTCCCAAGGAGTGAGCAAAAGAGATCACATGTTCAATGTGTCTTTTTTGAGCCCAACTCATAAGGCCTTCAAGATCTTTGAGGGCATCTAATCCCAAGCCTTGAAAAGATTTTGATTCTTGTCCATGCAAGGCAATCGACGAAGGCTTCCACTTGGCCATCATCTGCGCTATGGGAGGAGTGTCCGCAATGGCGCCACTGACTTCTGCTGAAAACTTGCGAGCGATCTGCAAGGCTTTCTCTAGGCAAGCCACCTCGCCCCCAAGCAAATGAGCCGTGGATTCGATGTCGATAAAGACAAAGTGAGGAAAACGAAACTGAACCTTCGGACTGAGGGTCAAGAAGGCTTCAGCACAAGAACTTTCTTGAGGACTTTTAAAATTCAGACATAAAGTGCGCATGGTGACCTTTGGGTGTTTTATTTCTAAGGGGCGTAGGCGGCATAGGTCTTAGACCCTGCGGAAATGTCGGAGCTTTCAAGAAAGAATTTCTTAGCGACACGTTTTTGCTCTTTATCACCTTGAGAGTGAAACAAGAACTGCGAGTGAATCGCACTGCCAGCCATGCTGAAAGGAGTCGGGCGATGCAAGGCTCTTTGAATCGTGATGAAATCCCTTTGAAATTGAATGATCAAACTGAAAAGTGGATTCACAAAACGACTGATTTTATGACAAACGAAAATCAAAGCGACTTTATGAAAGCGACAAAGATTTTTGAGTTTTTGCAGCTGATGATTTTTAAAGAACATTTCTTTCAGTTCACAGCCAATCACTTCAAACAAAGAGCTGGTGATCAGTTCTTGAAGAACCCAGAACAGTTGTTCCGCCTCATGAGGCTCTTTCACAACCAGAAGTTTTTTGAGATTGATCTGACGACTGACTAAGTGGGTAGGCAGAAGTTGGGCTCCACCGTTGACCCAAGCGACCCATTTATTTTGTTCATGGGCTTTTTGAGTCAGAGCGACCCATAAAGAAGTAGCTCCAGTGCCGGGGCTCCCTTGAAAAAGACTCAGGTCACCTTTCGGAATCCCTTTCCATAAAAGAAAGTTATCCAGGGTGTTGATGCCAGTAGGAACCCCTGCAGGAGGTTGAAGATCTTGTGCAGAGACGAAGGGAATATTTGCTAACTCGGGAAGGGCTAAGGTATTCATGCGGCTCTCCATTTACACATAAGTTACTATGTAAATTATGTGTAAGTCAAAGCAGAACCGCAGGATATGGACCTTTGTCTAATGTATAAGAAAAGACGAATTAAAACGGATACTTAGTGTTAAAGAGCGCCTTCGCTAGTTAGAAGCTCTTTTTTCAAAGCAGAACCCCAGTGGTATTTGAGCTTTGCACTTGTTGAGGCTCCTTTGCCAACAACGCGGTGACAAGGGACATAGAAGCTCACTGGATTTCTTGCCACAGCAGAAGCCACGGCACGAACAGCTGATGGTTTGAGGATTTTTTTCGCAAGGTCTGTGTAGCTCACAGTTTTTCCTTCAGGGATATTTAAAAGCTCCAACCAAACTTTCATTTGAAACTCAGTGCCTTGAAGTTTGATTTTATGGCGAGTGCTCCAGAATTTACCCTTTGTCCATTTCGCTGGGGTGAATTTACCAACCTTGAATCCATAGTTATCTTTGAAGAATTTTGCGAGATCGTCTTCGACCAATTTTTTTCCAGAGCTGTAGTTGCCCAAGAAAACCATTTCATCGCCCTCGAAAGCGGCAAGCCAATCACCAAATACAGAAGCAACTTTATAAATACGGAATTCTAAATCGTTCATGTCTGACCTCATTTTTGATGAGGCAGACATAGCCTATCTTTGCAGCACTGTCATGCCCTCTTTTTATTTAAGAGGGGTGCTGGCTTGGAGGAGTCATTTCTTCATTATAAAGAGGCGCTATATAGCGAATGGAGTGGCCGCCATTTAGAAGCATCAACTCCGCAACCTTCTGCTTATCTTCTTCATTCAGCGTCAACACGCTAAGAAGTAGATGGCCTTCACGCAGTTCTTTGTCCGCCTCTGCGATTAAATCCCATTCTCCAGAGCCTAGAAATTTTTGTGCCCACCGAGCCCAAGCTTCTTTTACAGAGTGCTGATTGCCGGCAGAATCCACAGCCGTCAAGCCTTGCTCACCTTCATAGATATTTAATTCGTCCTCCTTGAAGTCTTGACGAAGAATCGCAGCCGCCGCATTTTGCGCTTGCTCCATGGTTGAGAAGAAACATAGCGTATGACGCTTCGGATATTTCAAGTAGTCCGGATGGGGAAGTTTTGAAATTTCAATCATAGAGCTCTCCTTTGTTTATTCAAACATGCCGTCCATGGTGATGAACTGTTGATTTCGATCCGTCATACGTAATTCTTTGTAAAAAGATTTCTGACACTGCCCACGTAAAAGCGCATCAATGGCGCCAAGCATCGCCGTGTACACCTCATCGACATTGAGCACAGCCGTTGAAGTGATGACGCCAGTATGAGGTGCTGTCGCTCGCAGCTTGCTTAGAAAGTGATCGCGAGAATCACAAGACATCAAGCCGAAGATTTTTGTTTGCTTTGAACCATCAGACAGGGCGCTGATCATTTTCTTAAACCCAGGTCGGACAACTTCGTAATACCCGCTATAATCAACTTTGTTTTTGCTGGTTAAGCGAGGTGGAGAAAAATCGGGTCCGCCTCCATTGCGAGAGTGCCCAAAGTAAAATGTGGCGTCAGCATTTTGGAGGGCTGAGGCAAAGAAGTTGTCCATGAATTGCGTGCGCTCTTTTTGATCCGCAGAATACTTGCCGATATTGCTGGAGTAGTACTCTGTGGCTGAAGAGAAATGCATTTCAACTCGGGCTTGAACTTTTTGTCCAAGGACCATCACATCGCGAGTAAAGACATAGGGATTTTTTCCATCTTGTTTAAACCCACAAATGCGCAAGTTTCCTCGACAGCGATTTGTTAACATGTCTTTGATGGCAGCATAGGCTCCCAGATCCATGGAGGGACTGAGTCCATAGTTCCCGATGGCACTTCCCGTGCTCCAATCGAAATAGCCAAGGGCAATACGAATATCAATAAGACCATCGTTAAGAATTCCATTGTAGCGATCTACGCAGGCGGCCTTTTGATCGGAGGGAAGATTGTTTAATTTGTCAGTAGGGAAGCCGTCCAAAAGACGCAAATAGGCATCTGTCATGCGTTGAAATTCAGGCTGATATAAATAACCTTGTGGTGCAGCTTGCGAGTCGCGACCGCGTGTCCACGGCCAAGCAAAGGCACTGATTGAAGAGGCGAAAACGAATAAGAATAGAAATCGTCGCAAAAATGAAACGTCCATGATCAAGTTCCCTCCAAAAATCAGAGTAAAGAACTTGAACGTGGGCAGGCTAGTTACATGGGATTAATGAATCGGCGCGACCTGTTCTTGTGCGTTAGAAACCGGAGAGGCGATGCTTTCCAAAAACTTCTCAACGCCGGGAATATATTCGCTGGGAAAATCACGAAGACCTGTCAAATGATCGGACTCTGGCAATGACAATTTCGTCCAATCAAGATTTGCATGGGGTTCAAAGACTTCATCAATGTGACTTGGCGGTATAAGTTTGTCCCTCCATCCACGGATTGACAAAATTTTGAAACCCTTTGGGAAAGTGTCCAATTGCGCCGACATATCGCGATGAAGGTGAGGACTCCAGCCAAGACTTAAAAGTGGAGCCAGGGCGGCTTTTAAGGCAAAGGAGTTCACCTTATACTCTTCGCCAAAGAGCTTATAAGCAGATGGCAGAAATCGCGCGGTGGGACCACTGTCGCAAATCAAGGCGACAGTGTCAGAGCAATGTCTGCGGGCCATGGCTTCAATGGCAGCGGCAGAAGGGTTTGAGAAAGAAAAAATAATTTTTCTGCCAGGAATTTCATTCAGCAATTTTTCAATTTGATCCGCATAGGCGTGCTTAATGCCAAATTTCAAATTCGTATTAACAGGAAGATGCTTGAGCATGTCTTTATGGGTCCCTTGCAGTTGAAACGCAAAGGCATCAAAGCCCAGGTCATTCACCATTTTTATATGACGAAGCAGCTGACGTTTTGAACCATCATAAAAGTGAACAAAGAAAATAAGCTCTTCAAACTTCTTTTTACGAGAAAGAAAGAATTCACCTTCGAACGGCAACTGTGAGTCTGTGAATTGGCTGTAATCCATTCTTAATATAATAAGGATCTTCCAAGTTGTCGGCAAGGCGGAATGCGAAAGCAGCCGCACTGTCTAGATGAAAAATCTTCTAGCCTACTAGGAAAGACCTGCGTCTCCAAAAACAGTTACAAGATTGCGAACACTACGACTGAAGTTGAGGAAATGCCGCAAGCGATAGCCCGCGCTATTATTTACGGCATTGATGAAGTCTTCCTTAAAATATAATTGAGAACTTTAAAGCTGAGCCATCTTTTCTTGGGCCGGGCCTTGTGGAGGAATTCTTAAAGACTGTCCTGGGTAAATCTTGTCAGGACTGGATAACATCGGACGATTGGCTTCAAAGATCACATTGTATTTGTTTGCGTCACCGTAGTACTGCTTGGAAATTTTTGAAAGTGTGTCCCCGGATTTGACCGTGTAGTATTGAGATTCAGGGGTGGGATTTGTCACAGTGAGATTGTCTTCAACGCTGCCGACGCCATTGATGTTGCCGCAACATAAAAGAACTTTTTCTTTTGTGGCTTGATCTGCCACTTTGCCAGAGACTTTTACCTTGTCCTGGGCGCTGTCAAAACTGACTTCCAAATTATCGACTTTTAAACCTTGGGCTTGGATGTATTTCTTGATGGCTTCAACGTTTGATGCCGAGGCATCAGCTCCTGGTTTGGTATCCTTTGCATCTTTTGAGGGGAAGAGTTTTTCGCCAGCGCCTTTAAAGAAACTTAAAAGTCCCATGGTGACCATCCTTTTGAAAGTTTTGAGTGTTCGATGAATTTGTCCACTCATTTTTTTCTTCTTTGTAAGGACGGTCACATTATTTGCCCGAAAGCTATTTTTTGACAATGGCACTCAATGCAGGTTTGAATCCGCCGATGCATTCCATTCCGGCGCTGCCCACACCAAAGCGATTGACACAGGCCTCGACGGCTGAAGCTGATTGAGCCTTTGAAATGCATTCTTTTCCCATAGAGCCCACTCCGAATTTGCTGACACACATATCAACGATGTCACCAGATCGGGCACTTGCAATGCACTCTTTTCCAGAGGTGCCGACACCAAATTTATTTGCACAGGCATCAATGACATCTGCAGACTGAGCAGTTTGAATACACTCTTTACCCGAGGTGCCTACTCCGAATTTGTTAGCACAGGCATCCACAATCGCGCCGTTTCTTGCGGACGCAATGCACTCCATGCCACTGGTGCCGACTCCGAATCTATTCGCGCAAGATTCGACAGCATCGGCGGAGCGAGCTTTGCTGATGCATTCCTTTCCAGTACTGCCGACTCCAAATTTGTTTACACATGCGTTGATGATGCTTTGATCTCCGTTACCGCCGCAGTTATCTATTTTTTCAATTAGAAAAGAGGCTTCTCGCGCCAAGGCTTTGCACTCCATGCTACAAGTACGAGTGCAGTTGCGCAGTAAATCCAGATCTGTTGCGCTCGCTGTTGCTGTAAATCCCAAGATTGCAAAGATAATTGCTTTAAACATTTCCCACTCCAATAACATGGAGCCAAGAAGCTCCGTGATTTGCTGATATGAACACAGGAGGTGTGAAAGCAAAAGTTAAGCCAGGACAAATTGACTCCAAGGAAAGGAGTTAGGTTGACCTTTCAGGAGGGTTTTTGATCGGTTCAAGTTTGAATTCTTGATAGTGACGATGAGGCTGTCCAATAACACCAGATTTAAATTTAGCATTGTCCTTAAGAAAGGGCTTCACCGCAGAGTAAGCATCATCAATCAGTTTCGCTGCTTGCGAGAAATCATGGGGCAAGACACTGATTGGACATGGCGATGGCAAATAAATGACGCTGACCCGGGACTCGCGGCAAGTCGTAATGGCAGAGCGAGCTTGGTGTTGTAAAAGGATTGTCAGAGTGTACATCAGGCGTGGGAGATATTTTGTCGGAACCTGTTTGATCTGGCAGGGATAACTGCTATCGAAAATAACAATGGTCTTTGCGCCGAGTTCGAGGGCCGCTTGAATAGGGATGTGGGAAGAGAGGGCCCCGTCGACCAGAACTCGACCGTCAATTGTCACCGAAGGAAAGATTCCCGGTATGGCTGCACTAGCCAGAACATTTTGATGAAGATCACCCATGGATAGTGTCACTGGTGCTCCTGTAAGAAGATCTGTCGCAATAAAATGCGCTGGAATTTTAAGTCTGCGATAGTCTTTTTGCAGGTTTTTTTCGATCAAATTTAAAATCTTAGATGATGAAGCTAAAAAATTAAGATCAGTGAAAACTCCAGTGAGAGAGTGCCATAATACGCCAGGGAAAACATCGTGGGTCCGTAACATCTTCCAGATGTTTTCAAGTTCGGAAATACGTTCGTTACTAAAGTCTTCCGCGAGCCAAGCTGCATTGATGGCTCCAGCTGAAGTTCCCACCATGAAGTCAGGTCTAAGACCTTCTTCGAAGACGGCTTTGATCATCCCGACTTGAAGGGCACCAAGGCTTGCGCCACCAGAGAAAACAAAAGCGATAGGATGCTTTAAGTCTTTCATATCTGAAGATTATCAACTTTAGGAAAGGTTTAATATATCCAGTGTGGATTGACGTTGTTCAGATAGCTCGTGTGCGGGAACAAGAATTCTTGACGGAACAGGTTCCCTTTTGAACCGATAGGAAGCAGGTACCTTTAAAAAAAATGGGAGCTTGTGGCTCCCATTTTTTTTGTTCGAATTTATTTAATGACTAGTGTTTGTGAACAGGTGATTTAGCTGGCCACAAATCTGTCCAGTGTGCTGAACGGCTTTCAGCTTGGTGAGTTGCCCCCAAAGCATTTTCAGAAACCATGACTTTTTCAAGTGCAGTTTCCGCAAGAACTTTACCGCAGGCTTCAACAACCGCTTCACCATCGATGTGGTGGTAAGCGTAGATTTCAGAAGGACGACCGCACTTAGAGTGCTTGCGAACTGCCAAAGATTCCTGACGAACACCGATGATTGAACCGATATTGTCTAGCAAACCAGCTTCACCGTCGGCAACGCTGACTACCGGAACGCGGCGACCTGCAACCGTGATAAGGTCTCCAGAAGAAACCTCTTCCGCTTTATTCAAGTACAAGTTTGAGTTGATGCCCAAGCCATTTTTCAAGTACTCGTAATCATTTTCATGAGCCAAGATACCTGTCAAAAGATCAGATGAAGTGACAACGATGACATTGGCATAGATGCCGCGAGCAAGAAGGGCTTCAGAAGCCTTGATGCCTTCAGTAACCATGGAACCCATTGCGAAAATATTTACTACGTTGTCGCCTGGCTCGTAGCCCGCGTATCCGCGGTAGTCGATCAAGTAGTAAGCACCTTGAAGAACTTCTTCACGAATAGTTGCTAAGATAGCCGCATCGTCAGCCGTTCCAAGTTCTTCTTCACTCACAGCGCCAGTGATAGGGAATTCAGCGCGAGCCAGAGTTCCTTCAAGACCTGCTTTGAAGCGAGCTTGTTTTTTCAAGTAGTGCATCATGTCTTTTTGTTCAGCACCGCGGGTTACTAGGCGAAGCATAGTTCCGTTGCGGCCAGCATTGTCGTTCATCACATGACGTTTGATTGTATCGCACATGATCCAATCCAACTCTTGGCAGAAGAACGGCTCCCAAGTGATTTGATTTGGAATTTGGATGTCTGACTTCCAACCGTGTTGCGCACCTTCAGGAGACAAAGTCACGCCTGATGGAGTTCCTACGCAGATGAAAGAAGATTTCCAGTAGAGGTTGTAGAAGTATTGGTCCAATGCACGTTTAACGAAGAAATCGTAAACGGTCATCAACGGGATGATAGGTACGCCAACGATATCACGCATTTTTCCGAATGCGCCCACGCAAGACATAACGTTTCCTTCAGCGATTTCAAAACGCAAGAAGCGATCTGATTCTTCTTCGCCAGGAACCAAGTCAGGAAGTTTGTGGTCTTTAACGCCCAAGTCAGTTTCGTGATCCGTAACTACCGGAGCACCGAAGATCTTACCATCCATCGCAGGATTCAAGTTCGTTGAAGTACCAACGTCTGGAGCCATAGAGATGAACAATTCACCAGGAAGTTTGAAAGGCTTCTCTGTGTCGATAAGAGCTTTTTGTTTGTCGCCCAATTTTTTCTCATCAAGCGGCGTGTTCGCGATACGAGTCAACTTTGCAGTCAACTGACCAAGCATCCACTGTGTATGTGGGTAGCTAGTCATTTTTGTATTGATGTCCAATGACTGAGGGATTTCGCCGAACTCAGTCAATTTTTTCAAGAAGTAGTCTTGGTTTTTTGCTTTCAAAGCGTGTTGCGCTTTGATTTCGCCGTAAAGTTTTTCAGAACGAGTAGCCAAGAACTTAGCTTCTGGCGTGCTAGCAGCAAAACGCTCATAAAGTTTATCGCCTTTGATGCCTTGCTTAGCTTTCAACTCCATCACTTCTTCTTCTTGTGGCAAAGAAGAGTGATTGCCCGGTTGCGCTGCGGACTTCAAGCCCCAGCCTTTCAACGTGTGAGCGATGATGATGGTTGGCTTACGAGTAGATTTTTTAGAAGTCATCATAGCGTCAGCCAAAGCCAACATGTCATGACCACCGAAATCGCGGATTGCATCGAACAATTCTTCGTCAGTGATGCTGTCCAAGAATTTCTTCATTGCTGGATGTTCTTTAGCGATGCCTTTTTTCAAGGCCTTCATGTCTTGAACAAGAAGCAAAGATTGAAGTTCGTAGTCTTCAAGTTCTTTCTCAAGGAAGTTTTGGAAAAGGGCGCCGTCTTTTTTCGCGAACAAAGCCTGGCGTTTAGCACCGTGACGAACTTGGATAACTTCCCAACCGTTGGCTCTCATTGTGCGCTCAACGCGGTCAGCATCTGTACCGTTCATGATTTCTTTGTTCGTGATACGGTGACCATCAAGTGATTGGCGGTTGTAGTCCAAGATCCAAGTTACTGAACCAATCTCCAGCTCAGGAAAGTCCGAAACGGGTTTCAACAAAGACCCTTCCCGGACA
>CAZPYX010000145.1:0-10657 GCA_964590635.1 uncultured Bdellovibrio sp. | reverse complement strand
TGAGGCTTAAGTACAATGCTGTCGTTTACTATAACCTCAACGCGTACAGATCGACTATGTTTAGATAGATTTTTGATATCTAAAGTATACGCCCCCTCCGAAGAAAAGGATGGATTTAAAATGACGACATCAGTTTTCCAAAACTTCTTCTCGATAATTTTAAAGAAGTTATAAGATCCAGTTTGATGAATTTGACCATTACTAAAAGTGTATATCTTGGTGAGTCCAGATGTATCATCTACATTGGGAGTGTCGATAATGATGGCCTTACCATTGACAGAGGTCGTACTGACAGCTGGATTACTAAAAGCGACATCTAAACTTCCTTTGCTATCTGCTTGGGAAGGAGTGATGTCCGTTAGGTGATCTTTGTCCCATTTAAAAAAGTACAACATTTCAGTATTAAACTGAAAGGCATGCACAATAACCTCAGGGACTCCATCACCATCCAAATCCTTCACCTCAACATCTGAACAACCATCTAGCTCCGCAGGAATTTGATGCAATACTGGATTTGCAGAAAACTGCGCCTTCGAATTGTCGGAGTCTTGAATTAATTTAAATGAGCAAATGGACTCGCCTGGAGAAATCGAACCCAAATATGCAACAGCAAGATACTTTTTTCGATTAAACTCTACTCTAGCAAAGTGATAGGTAATTCCATTTCCAATAGAAAGCTGCTGAGAATTTACAGGCTCCTTAAGGTTAGTCAATTCACTTGGCACGAGCTTTTCAATCACCGTCTTTTCAGTTTTACTTGCATCACTCGATCTAAGAGCCCAGCAATTAGAAAAACTCATCAACGCAACAAATGGCATAACTATGATTTTATTTGTATTCATAACTAAACTCTACTTTCTACCATTAGTGTGAAAAAATGTTGTTGATGGGCGCAGGAGCAAACTGTCTCGTCTGAGTCACAACTGTATCGGCATATGCCTGAGGAACTTTTCTCGAATATTTACGTCTACCGCCATTATAACCAGCAAATGCATTTCTAATTGCATTAGTATAGTCCCGCACACTGCTAAAATTCTGAATGTCCATTTTTTCCTTTTGGTTCACATCCGCGAAATTTAATTTTAATATTTTGACCCCTAACTGAGCATTCGTTTTTGCATCTAATAATTTTACTGGATCATCACCAACTGAGATACCATCTTTTTTTACAGTAAAGGATGCATCTGTAATTGCCGTCGAATATAAAATATGCATTAACCCATAGCTTGCTGCAGCAACGGTCTGTGCTGGAAATTGATATTTATTCCCACTTAAATCTCCAGAGGTAATTCCCCAATTTTGTTTTGGATTTGCCTCTGCGAGCGCTTTTGCAGGAAGATATGCCCTCGCTACAGCTTCAAAATTATTGGGCACTTTTACAGTCTGTCGATTCAACACCACATTATATATTGCCCTCAAAGACTTTTGAGCATCCGTCACAGTATTGCCTTCTGATTTAAAAATATATTGATTAAAAACTTTGTTATTTACAAAATTTTCTCCACCGCTGAAATGATACAGATCTTGGGTTCGTGGTTCATATCTGTAGGACTTTTCATCAAACGTAAAAGTTGATTCGTGATAAATGAGGCCTTTAATAAACTGAGGCGCTAAACCAGATTGCTGCGCTCTATAAAGAACCAAATCATCGCAGTTCACATAAGAACCACAAGAATAGACATTCCCAAGATTTGTCGGATTCGAAACTACTAAATTTAAAACAACAGGACTGATACTTGAATCAGAGGGAGTAATAGTAACTTGCTGAGTACCACTATGTACCGCCATTAAATCATGATTAGCTGCCTGGGAATTACCACCAAAAATTATAGCAAGTACATTTTCATAAAAAGGTTTGGAGTCTGATTCTATGGCGGGCTTAAAAGATGGAGAAGAGGAGTACGAAACTCTATATGAAATCGCAGACGCACCACTGAACAACTGAAATCTCACAGCAGAGCCAAGAGTCATAACTATTGTATCATTATTTTTAATGGCGCTAGTTTGCGTAACTCCAGAAGCAACTCCATCGGAATCTAAATATGTGGCAGAAAGCGTAAGACTCTTTTGCGAAGTAGTCCAGGTCAGAGTGTTTAAGCCCAAATAGTAATAAGCATTGGGATCTCCAGTCTTAGCACCGACAGTCGTAGGAAATGTGCCAGACATTGTTAATAAGGAAATTCCTGTAGGCGCAAAGTATGAATATGGATAAGAAAATTCAGATGGTGGATTATCTTTTGAAAGTACCACCTTATTATCTACTTTTAATTGAACCTGATTAAGTGAACTCATTGTGCTGAGACCTATCGAACCAGACGCGGTCCCCATAACTGATACTGCTGGAGGATCAAAAGTAATACTTGTAACGAAAGTCTCATAAGGGGCCCACGTCGCGTGATCTACACTTAAGGTGCCATTCATAATCCGACAAGGCACCTGAGACACGCCTGTAGATGATAAAATCATACAGGTGAGATTTATCTTATGATCCTTATCAACGACAATAGAGCCCGAGTATTTTGAAGATGTCGGAGAACCTATGACGGCCGTTGAAAAGTCGATAGTCGCCATCCCATTATCAATAGGTGGATTACTGTCTCCGGCTATAGCTTGAAAATTCATTAAAATTACGAGATTCAAAAAAATGGCAGTTCTTAAAGGGAAGTACATTGAGCGTCCTCCTGAAATTACATACCGATAGAGTTATTGAGCTCATTCTTTTTCGGAGCAAATAACTATTACTTTAGTCAATTGATTAAAAATTGTTAAAACCTAATGCAAATTCTTGAACACCTAATATTCTGTAATATTAGCGCCTACTTTAGAGATTAATATTATTATCTCGAATTAAGATCCTAAAAATCAGTCTAAAAAGGAAAGACAATCGATTCTAATCAAGTATCCTGCTACTCCGATCATTTAACAAGCGTACCGGGCAACACTAAATTCATCTCCCAACCCCAATATTAATTAGATTGGTTAAAACTATTCAGATGCAAGGCGAAGCTACCTTGAATCCCGCAAGCGCATGAAACAATACACAGAGGACAGTCAAGGTAGCGATTACACAGCAGATGGATGATTTTGTTCGATCTATAACGAAGTGCCTGTGATGGCACTCAAGATCTTCAGTACAGCAGCAATGCCTAGAATGATAACTGCCCCAATTCCGCCATTAACCAGTAGAATCCTCCCCCAAAGCCCAAGCCCTAGAGAATAAAGAATTCCGCCAATGGTGATACCAATACCAACAGTTGCCACACCAATTCTCAAAAAATAAGCCTGCGCAGTTACGCCCATTTCCACAGCGTCACGGGCCAGCGCCACATCAGAAATTCCCAAACATACAACACCCACCACCAAAAAAACAAAAAGCTTCATAAGTTCCCTCTCTTGAAGACCTATGAAGCTATTGTCGTGCTAAGTTAGAGATTGATTAAACCACAACTCATGTCCGCATGATGCGGATGGCGTTTAAAAGAAAAATTCAAATTCCTACTTCATAATCGCGCTCTATTTACAAGCAAGCTTAGAACTATTTTGGAGCTGCATCTTCGAAGACAGAAATTCCGTCGCAGCATGAGTCCCAAGTTGTGCGTAAACTAGAGCCCTCTTGCTCCGCATATTTGCATCGTATAAATCTGGTCCTCTGATGCCATAATATGCCATCGAAGAACTATTGGCGGCACATACGACATTGAATCGCTCCATCCAAGATACTTTGAATTCATACAAATAATCTTCTTCATACTCATGCAAACCAGTTACAGATAAGAAGATCTCACCAATAGATAGTACTGAAGATTCCGTAACTTTTTTACCTTTGATCTCGATTCGCAATTGCTGCCTCAATTCAAGGTTACCCAATTCTCGTTGATCGTCGACGCTTCCAAATACAGCGTTTGGAAATTCACTAGTTAATCGCTTAACAACATCCTTCTCAATCTTTTGGCCGATATAGTCCCACGAGTGCGGAGTTTCTCCCCGATCTCCTTTAAAAATGACTTGAATATAAATTGGCTCCGAGCCAAAACTTGCGGCCTGCAGAGCGCCGCCATCTTTAAATCCTTCAGTGCTCTGTTCAACCTTCGCACTCACGCAGCCAGCTATAACCAGCGCAAAGACAACTGCAAATCTAGTATTGATAAATTTCCGAAAAGATCCCACTCGTACCACCCAAAATAAATTCCATCACCGAAACTGCAAAAAGTCATGTTCCTTTAGTAAATTTTAGAATGTTTATAGGAGAAACTTGATCGGAATTTCCGAACTCCTATTGTATTAGACAGGAACTCTTCAAAATACTCGACCACTGAGATATGGACGATCTAACAAAATAACTATACTATTGTTTATACATTATTCCAATTGGGAAGGTTTTCGATGAACACGCATTGGACACAATATCTCGGATACGCCCTTACTCCCATTCTTACAGTTCTTATTCTGAGAGGCCTTGGAAAGCTTAAATCGCTCAAATTGACAGAACCAAAGGCTGAACTTACCGAAGAAGAACAGCAGCACTTCAAGTCAATGATGTCTCAAGCTTCATACATTGTTATCGGTTCAATGCTCCTTGCAGGTTGGCTCATTTTCTTAATCCTTCGTTTCATAGCGCGAACTCATCTGAACCTTTTAAAATACGAAATAATGATGCCGGCACCTGAAGTAATTTATGCAATACCCGCACTATTTCTGGGAATCGTCATTGGTGGGAAAATCGTGGAATTTTACTTTATCCGAAAATTTGGAAGCACCCTTTATGAAAAACTAAGTCTCGTCTCGTACCATCAACAAGGAGTAAATGGAAAAATTCTCAATAAAATTATGTACAAATGGATTCCAACTTTCTGCCTCTTATTCACAATCCATAGCATCTTTCTGAACACATATGTCCAAGACAATAAACTTTATATCCGCAGATTTTTTTCTCTTTCAACTGAAGTACACGACTTAAAAGAAATTGCTCAAGTCATTCGCTCCAAATCAGCACGGGCTCCAAATGGAAACACGGTCTATCGAACTTACCATTATGTCCTTTTCAAGGATGGAACAAAATGGGACATTAACAATGATGAAAAAACAGACTATCTCTTTGCTGATGCCTTAATCTCAAAAGCAGGCCTTCAATATACTGATAAAGACTTTTATTAAAGTTCAAGATCACAATTTATCGATCATTTACGCCCAGGATTTAAACTGGGCGGGACTAACTCCATCACTTTGTCCTGATGGATAATTCTGTTCTCAGATTCTTCGACCCATTCGTCCATTTCATACACTCGCCATTCACCAGGTTGAATAAGAGATTTATATTTCTCTGGTATCCTAGCTCCAATTATTGCAGGTTGCATTCCAATCAGCTTCGGCTCATTAATCTGATCAAGCTTTGCTTTAAGTGATTTCACTTCGTTACGGAGTTTGATTTCTTCCTTATCTGGATCTTCAAAATACAAAGTCGTCACCGCCGCAATAGCCGCCGCTAGAGATCCGTAAAGTGCCGCTTGAGTTCCTTTATAGTCCGATTGCGAATAACCATAGGCGACTCCTGCAGAGCCAGCGAGAGCCATATTCTGATAGACTTTGCCAGAGCTCGTAGTCGCACACCCACCCAGCAGGAGGCAGAGGAAAAGGAATCGCCTGGGGTGTTGGAAACTCGAAAGCTCTCCGTCGACGTATCGACCAATACGCCTTTGTCGTTCTTTCGACTTCCCGCCTACCATCCAATACCTTTTGCTCTGCCTCAAATATCTTACTGCCAATTTACAAATCGTCATGAGAACACGAGTAGCGAAGATCATTCCAACTGCGAGTTAGAATTGAAAACGTTAAAAGGTCCGGGTAGCCGAAACAGGTTCGGCTCTCAATTGACCATCAATATTAATAAATATATTTTGTTTATTCATTCCATTTTTAACATTGGAAGGCTAACGACTTCGCATTGCAACTTGAAGGAGGGCAACTTGAGTATCGAAGCTTTGACCAAAGGAAAAAACTTAAAACCTTTTATCTGCCTGTTAAAATTGAAGATGAGGGGACTCGTCAATCAACATAACGACGAGAAACTTGTGAGGGGACTCAAAGGTGCATTTCCCTATTATTCGGAAGACTCACTTAAAGAAATAGTTAAACTATTTAACGACCACCTAAGTGGATTCTCTGATAAATCAGCTGAAATTCGTAAGTGGTCCAATTACCTCACTTACCACAAATACCGCAAAGAAGCCGACAGAATTCAATCTCCAGATTTATTTCATTTTGTAAAAAAAGAATATCTACTCAACATTTTAAAAAAGAAATTCCTTTATCCGTCACTAGTAGGGCTTGATGAGTACAAAAGTCTTATGAGGGATTACAAAGGTCCTCTTTCTGAAAGTAAAGAGAGCGTTATAGCTGACAAACAACTCTTAAAGAGCTGGTCAAAATCCATAGCGAAGATTCAAGTAGCAATATCCAAACAGCGTTCAGCTGGCGATCTGAATAAAATTTTAGAAAACTCATTTTTACCTGCGATAAACTGCTTTACCGAACTAGCTGACGACAACATCAGTCTTCATTCAGATCACTATGGCTCATATGGGCTGAGATTTAGAAAGGATACTATCGTCCTAAAAGAATATCTATTCGATGAAAAAATAAATAATCTTCGACATATTAGACCAGTATACTATTGCGACAATAGCACCTGTTCACTTCCGTGGCTGATATTGGAAAAAATAAAAAATACCACCAACCTACTTGAGTCTGACAAGAAAAAACTTGTTGAAGATCTAATGCTGCTAAAACCAGTCGATCAGTCGCTCTTAAGCCCAAAGAACATATATAGCGTCACATATGAAAAAGAATGGCGGTATGTTTCCTTTGAGTCAGTTTTTAAATTCAAGAAAGATGACATTATGAGAGTGTTGATTTCAAAAGCTGACTACAAAAATCTTATAGAAGGAAAAGATGATCCAATTCTCGTTGAAATTCTAGAGGAAATTAAGAAAAGAAAATACTTAATGCAATTGGTGTAAAAAGATCTTTTTTTGGTATCACCACAACAAAAAGGTTGATCAAAAGGGTTTAGATTCGAGGCGAAGGGTTCTGTCTGCCACGCAGGCGTACGAATAGTACGTTGGAGAGCAAGACAGGTTCTGACAACAAAGAAGATAAATCCTTTTCATCGACCATCCCCTTGAGTACAATCATTGATATTCTCACTACCAATGTAAATACAACGCCCCCCGACCCCGCCATCAACGCCTTTTGGACCTACATTGCCCGACTCTCCATTTTTTCCGGCTACCCCAGTGTCACCCCGACAGCTTAGTCGATTTGCATAATCTCTGCCATCTCCTCCTGCACCACCTACCTGTCCATCGCCGCCTAGTCCTCCATCACCTCCAGCTCCAGCTGTTTGCACAACATCGACAATTCCGGCGCCGTCAGTAGGCAGTGTTGAATCAACACCTTCCGAAGGAACATACTCTTGAATCATAATGCGCACACTTCCAGAATCACCGCCGCGCATGCCTGTCTTTCCGGGATTGCCTTTCTCACCATCAACACCCGGGCCTCCGGGCCTTAAATCATTCCGGCATGAGCACTGATCAAAGGAGCGTTTGAACGGAGATTCTTTAAGACAATCAAGTTTTCCACTTTCTGCGGGGACGCCAGGAAGCGCCTGAGGCTTGGGATTGCCCTTTTGACCTCTGCCGCCTTTTTCTCCACGCATATAGACATGCAAGCGTCCGAAGAGCTTCTTTGCGCTAATTGAAATATAGCCACCAGATCTCCCGTCGATTTGATCTTTGCCTGCAAACAGAACTTCTTCTTCGAAGTTATCTTTTGATTTTACCTTCATATTGAGCGGAAAGGTTTGGATAGAACCGTTTGCAGCATGAAGTTCATTGGTTGCGATGTCTAGAGTCACACCGTTGGTGGTAAGCGGAATTTTATCGCTTAAGAACACGCGATTTGCTTCAATTTTTCTATTTTCTAGAATCTGATCAGATCCTTCGCGCACGACAAAGTCGTACGGGATGATAACTGTCTTTCGGAAAGTCATTTCCGGTTTTCGGTTTGAATCTAAGATATCAAAGGAATAATTCAGAGTTTGGTTGTGTGAAACCGTATGAGTAAAAAAAGTTTGAGTGGAAAGCATTTCTTGAAGGACGTTACCTAAGCGAATCCGAAGGATTTTACCCTTTTCAAGATTCGGCCAAGAAAACTGCACTGTGTATTTTTCAGGATCAGCGCCAGTGATTGCGACTTTCACCGAATCAGCCAGAGCTGAGCTTTGAATAGTAATTTTAGCTGGAGCTTTCTCTTCTTCAGACTTTTTAGAAAGCTCATCTGAGCAAGCAGACATAAGAAACATCGAAAATATAAGAATATAATTTTTAAGAGCCATCGCCCCTCCCAAGTTTCGAAGGAAGCAATTTTTAAGGAGGTTCTATCTTTGATAGGATCCCTTTTAGGTCCGAAATTTATTTTTATCCGGATCAAAACTCTCTGCTATTAGACTCCCTCGACCCCACGGATGATCAAAGGGGCTTAGATGCGAGGCGAAGGTTCGAGTTCACTACTAAGGCGTACGTGTAGTACGTTGCAGAAAAGGGCTCGGACCGCCAACGAAGCAGATTGGCCGCTTTCATCATCCGAGACCAGTCTCTGATCTGAGATTTGGGTCTTTGAACTGGGAATATTCCGGAATTCCCCACGCCAATCTCAATTTAATAAGATCTAAGCCTGGTCAAAGCCTTGCTGTAGAGGGTTGCCACAAACATTAACCTTGTGGATGACCCCACAGACAAGGACCCAATATGAAACTCCCAATCGCTATCTCTTTTCTCCTAGCCTCTTTCATGACTGTTACTGTGAAAGCCGCAGAAAACAAAATGCCCGAACTTAATACGCTTGAGTCGGCAGTTCTCACTGCCAACACTCCAAGCCTGTATTTATCGAGCTATTCTAAAGCATCCGATGATCCTGACCTCTACGCTTTTGCACGTCCCAATGGCGATATTTTTGTAACGTCGGGCTCAAGAGGTCCTTTGTCTTTAATCGCGGATCTTGGTGAAAAAAATCTCGAAGAAGTTTCTTACGCTGATACTGTTCGCAACAATGGAAGCGATGAGGAACTTGTTCAATATTCTTTTGGACGAAAGATGGTTCTCGGCCACGTGTATTCAATTGTCATGAACACCTCTACGGCAAGAGGAACACTTGTGTTTAAAGTTGAAAGCTTGACCAATACAAGAGTGGCAATTTCATACGCTGTTAAAGCTTATATTGCATTTAATCAGGTCGCAGCAAGCGAAGGCTTTGATCCGAAGGAAGGCAACTTAAAAAATCAGACTGCACCAGTACAAGTAGAATCTCTAGCACTACCGAAAGTCGACTATTCAAAGGAATTCAAAATTTTGCCAAAGGTAAAATCTAAACGAATACATTCTCTATCAAGAAACGGCGACATGAATTTCCACTTAAAATCTTTGTTTTCATAATTCGATTCTAAAGCGCACATCTACTTTGTTGCAGGACCTTAGCTCTCATATCGACGTATTCCTACATACGCCTTCATTCGAGCCAAGAACCTGCGTCGCGCATCTGCACACTTTTGACTCAAATTGGATTTAAAGAAGAACACAATTAAGCAAGGGAGGTCGAAGGCGCAAAAATTATTTATCCTTTCTTTTTTTTTGAGTTGAAGCATAGTGAGTTATTCTAAGAGTGGGAGATGGCAATACTCCATTTTTTGCCACCTCCCACTCTTTTTTCATTTTGAAGATTTAAGTGGCTTCCGACCACTTCCCTATCTCAAACAAATTGAATCGGTTTTGACTTCGACACAGCTATAAGTATAATACTGTTTAGTGCTAAATGTAGCTCAAACTAGTCTAGCTCTGAGCCTAATAGAAGGACTGACTCATCATGAATGACCTCTTCCTCCAAGTTTCGATTTACGCGACCGTCACTTTGGTCTTCTCGTTATTTTTGAGATCTATCAGGAGCATTAATAAATTCAAACCAACTGCTGGTTCAGATTTCAAGCTATCTCAAGAACTCAAGGAAGCCTACGGTGAGTACTATGTCCTATCTTTGTTTCTTATTGGGACCTTCGTGGCAGTTGTTGGCACTCTCTCTTACTACTGCTTCAAAATCATCGCCTCTGCTTATTTAACGTATGTTTTTGCCGATCAAACAATAATTGCTCAGTCCTCTATAAATTATGTATTCGTTGCCGGTCTGTTCAGCATTGGCATCTTTTACTACCCGCAAAAGGTATTCTTTCTTCGGATGTACGGTGAAGAAAAAATGCAAGAGATTCTAAAGGTCTCTGATCAATTACAAGGAATCAACAGCGACTACGGCGGGAAAATTCTAACAAACTTCTTCATTCTCGCTTCAATGTTTTTTTTCGCATTAAGCTTAAGAGCGACTCATAATATTGATACTCAAGGTAACCTGACAATTAACTCCTGGGGACTTAAGCGACGAGTGTATCAATCAACTGACATTTCAAAAATCGTTCAATACAAATACCTCAAAACCCCAAAACAAGATCTCAAGCTGCAAGATAGTTACGATATCTTTTTCAAAGATAGCTTTGCCTGGTGAAGTGCGGTCGTTTTGTGAGACACGAACATAAGATCAAAGTTTCAAGGGCTGT
>CAZPYX010000144.1:0-10669 GCA_964590635.1 uncultured Bdellovibrio sp. | reverse complement strand
AAAGAATTAAAAAAAACTCTCTCCAGCCAGATAAAAACATAATTAAACTTAATCATAAGGGGGAAAAAACCACTAAAACAAGAATTTGTAAGAAGGTTGCGGTGAATCTTCAAGATGGTTTCAAAGAGTCAATTTCAACAAAATTTCTCCCCATATTAATAAAGTATAAAAAGAAGAAAAAGATCTCAAAGAGAAAAATCGCCTTTTTGAGGATATCACTCGCCCTGACCGTGGATCTTTCGACAAGTTAAAAGCTGTCCAACAACGTACTTCTGGTGGCGATTACGGCGAAGGCGGAGGAAGTGCTGCCACTTTAAGAAACAGCCGATTGATGTCTCCCGATCCCCATGCGCTGATAACGAGAGAAGGAAATCTGACGTCCTATAAGCGCGATCATCCCTGTCAAAAAGTGCTTTTAAAAGATAATTTGGGGAAAACTTATGACGCCATGTTTGTTGATGGTAAGATTCAAAAAGTAACGAACCTCGCTGAGGCTTATGCAGTATTGTCTCGGGGGAACGCGTTGCCAGAGCGCCGCAGCAAAGAACCTCTTTGCCCGAATCTGTCTCTCACAATGAAGAACACCTCCACGACAAACTATGCCGATACAAACGGGCATTCCTATATTTATGAACGCAGTGAAGGAGTGGCTGTATCTGCCTCTGCTTCGAAGCAGGAAGAAAGATTCAGTGGAGCGCTTTCTTGCACGGAATCTAAGATACGCATACAATACAAAGACGAATCTGTTCAAGTTAACCTTTCACTGGGAGACCCCAGTTCGGCTTCTGGATCCATCCAGTTCGGAAATCGATGTAACGTCGAGATTAATGCTAAAAATTATTCTGTCGGCAACCGCTGGAAACATCAGATTCGAACTCGACAGGCGGATGTAGATATCAATTTAGGGCAAGAAGATCGACTTCTTTCGATTAAGATATTGCGTCTTGATCCGTCTTGCGACAACAACCAATCGCAACTTTGGATGAAGGAGATTAATTTCTCTTCGGAGCCTTCCTATGAAAGGAAAAACGCTTTAGAGAACAGAATGCGCTCCTTTAAGGAGTGAGAGCAGGAATAGACGATGAGCCCAGTCGAACTGAGAGGAGGGCTTCTATGAAGAATAAAAAGTACGACGTTGCTTTAGAAGGCCTTTTTAAGGCTTCAACGAAAGAAGCACTTCAACACATTCGTTCTTTGCGTGAACAAGAGGCGCCTCAATTCGATCAAATTCTTGAGCATAAATTAATAACATTTCGTTTGGCGATTAAGGCTGGTAGTGGAAAGTATTTAGACGAATCTGAGCTGCCGGCGGACGATGCGAAAAGCCGTTTTTTATGTGCCGAAGGATGGTTTGTAAAGGGAGTCATTTTCTCCTACAAAGAAAAGCTGCTAGATGCGTCACATGCCTTTTTAAGGGCTGCTGAGTTTTACTTAGACGAAGGACGCTTTGATAAGCATCTTTTAAGTCGATTTAATTCTCTGATTGCACTTGCTAACGCCGGGCAGTTGACTCCGCAGGATGAAATCAATCTCTGCGGTGAAATATTGCGAGATGCGTGTGAGAAAAAAATTCCAAGTATTCAGGCAATGGCTTTACGCCAACGATCTTATGCTTACTTTGCAAGTGACCGCTTTCTTGCGAGCTTGCAGGAAGTAAAAGAAGCTTTGACCTTGTTCGAGATTCACGGTCCGGTGTCTGATTTTCATCTCTCTTTGATTCACGCCTCGGACTGCGCTTTTGAAAGTAAGGATCTACATCTAGCCCGTGTGTATCTCGACTATCTGCCTCACCAAGTCGACGCTCGTGTTGAATTTCCTCGGGCTTATATGCAAGCAAAGCTTGGCGGGATTCCGCTTGATGAATCTCTTTTTCCTGATTTGAATTCTCACTGGAAAGCACGATATAGTCATTGGATCAAAAAAACACAGACACAAAATACAACGGCAATAAAAAAATATTTCTGGGAAATAAAAACTCATCGTATCATCAGCGAAAATAAGCAGATTCTTGCGAAGATAAAACCGAACTCACTAGAAGGACAGCTTCTTAAAATTCTAGCAAAAGGGCCACTAGGAAAAGATTTGATTTGTGAAATTCTTTGGCCAGATTCGTACCATAATTTAAATCTTGATGAGCGTTTCTTCCGCTTGAAAAGTCGACTTCAACAAAAGATCGGCTCATCCCTCGTATTTGATGGAGAAGTTTACATGCTTTCAATCGCCGTTGAGCTATGCTAAAGAGGCGATGATAAGGCGATAGTTCAGCAGGCTATTCCAAGCAAGGGGATTGTTAGGTTCAGGTCACCGGATCAAGTAAGTATTCTTGGAATTAAAAACGTAATGAAGGCGAATATAGAAAAGTGAGAGAAGGCAGAAACGAAAAAAGGCCATCCTCAGATGACCTTTCATATTAGCCTAAACGGCTGACCAACCTTAGCGAAGATTGGTGCGGGTGGAGGGACTTGAACCCCCATGCTTTCGCGGAAGATTTTGAATCTTCTGTGTCTACCATTTCACCACACCCGCAGTGAGGAACCTTTGTAACGGATCTTGAGGTCAAACCTCAAGATCTTTTTTTAAATGCACCGCATTTTCTTAATATTTGCTTAGTAATTAAGCTGGCTCACTGTTTTTTCAATCCAATCCAGTTGATCTCTCACATCCACAAAGATGCTAATGCCATGGCAAGAGCGGGCTTCATTTTTATTCTTTGCATAGATATCCGCCACCATAGAGGTCACACCAATCAAAGTCAGACCATTCTCATCCTTCGCATATAAAGGACCGCCGGAGTCACCAGAGCACACTCCGTTTTGACGTTGTACCATGATCAAGGTTTTATCAATTCTAGCAGTCTCTCCACTTGGAGTGACGACGGACTTTGAAAGGCGAGAAGGTTCTGCCGTTGTGAAGCGCAAAATCCCAGAAGTATCTTCGGTGGTTTCTTCTTCTGTAGTCACACCATAACCGCTCATGACGATTTCTTTAGCCTTGGTGAAGTCATAGGACTTGGTAGGCAAGGGTCTAACTTTGTAGTTCTCTGGAAGCGAACCACTGAATTTTAAAATAGCCAAATCGTTCGTCGCATTCTCAGCATGTCCTTTGTTGTCTTCGTAATAGACATAAGAGGGATGGACTTGTCTTGACGTCACAGGGCGAACCGTTCTGGTTTTAGCCTTCAAAACGCAACCGACATTGTTAGAAAAGGCGATAAGGGTTTTATCATAGGAAGATCTTGAGGTGCAGTGTGCTGCCGTCAGAACCTTGTCATTATCAATGATAGTTCCGGTGCAGATGGAAGATTTCTTTCCAAGGAAGATAACGAGGACAGTGCTTTCAGAAAGGGGATTGCTGCTGCTCAGAGTATTGCCTGAAATAATGCCATAGGATTGACCTTTTAGCTCACAGTTCTGAACTTCTAGATTTGCATTCGTGGCATCTCCGCCGCCACTGCTACAGGCTGCAAGAAAAGATAGAGATAAGGCGAGAGCACAGGTTTTCCCGATCAATGAGGCCTTCATTCATTCTCCTAATACCTAATATAAGTCCCCGAATTGAGGGGATCTAAAAAAAGTCTTGAAGCGGAGGTTTTATCA
This sequence comes from uncultured Bdellovibrio sp., assembly GCA_964590635.1. Taxonomy (GTDB): domain Bacteria; phylum Bdellovibrionota; class Bdellovibrionia; order Bdellovibrionales; family Bdellovibrionaceae; genus Bdellovibrio. The sequence goes on along the minus strand of CAZPYX010000144.1, from coordinate 7,073 downwards.
AATGCTCGAACTCAGCGGTGCGAAATGACTCCGCTTTGCAAGAATTTCAGAAAGCGTCTCGTGAGTTGTCACTTCTTTATCCTGGGACACGAAATGGGGGTGGCAGTAGGAGGGACGAGAAATGTCAGATATCAAATACTTAGACGCTGAGGACGAATTTCGGCCAGGTTGGCACCGGCCTTGCTTTAGCGATCCCTGACTAAAAAAGGTTTAAGTTAACCACTACCACTATTATAACTCGCGATGTAGATCGTGTGTGCGTGATGAAAGTCACAAAGTTAAGGAGACTTTATGAAAAAGTATTTTTATATCCTCGCGGTATTGAGCATGGCGCCTCTTATGGCTGCAGCTCAAACCCTCGAAAGCGATGTAGATGCTGAACTTGATCAAATGTATGCGAATCAAAAGGCATCCAATGCTCAAAACGTTCAAGCAACTGCTCCCGCTCAAGCTCAACAGGCACAGCCTTTAAATCTAAATGGAAGCCAACCGATTTATATCTTAAATCAAGCTCCATCTAGTGCTTCAGCACAAGTGCAATCACAAGTTCAAAAACAACCTACTACAGTGATTGAGGCATCTCCATTGACAGAGTCTCGCGCGGATCAAATCCGTCGTTCTCGTCAAGATGCTGAGGTTCAAACTGAACAAAAAATCGTTGAAAAGCTTGAACAGTCTCGTATGGAAGACGAAAAAAGAAGAGCTAACGTTTTGTTCGGTGATAAATTCAACGCTTTAAACAGCCAACAACAACAAGAAGTGCAACAGGTTCAACCTGTTCAACAAGTACAGCAAGTTCAACAGGTGCAAGCTCCTGTGCCGGTTCAACAAGTTCATGAGCCTAAAGAAAACACTCGCGACATCATTCGTGAGGAGCTTGCTTCAGCTTTGAAGTCAGAAGAAGTAGCAGCTCAAGCTCCTATCGAGTCTAAATATGTTGCGGCTATGGCGGGTATCGCTGATTTGCCAGATGTTCGTAACGTAAAGGGTAACTACTCTTTGGGTGTGGCGTTCGGTAATAAATATGACAACTTCATTGTTGAGGGTGCTTTCATTTATTCTAACTACACAGTGGACCAAAGCGGTGGTCTTTATGGTTTGAATGTGAATTCAACAAACAATCCGTTCAATGTTGATGTGAATCAATATACAGGACAGATTGCTGGTAAAGTTCAGCTGTTCTCTGGTGTGATCAGACCAGTGCTTGGTGCGTTGGCTTCTTACTCTTACAGAACATTCACTTTGACTAACAGCTACCAAAATTATGGCAGCGATGCGAAATCACATGCGATCGATTTCGGTGCCTTGGCGGGTGTGGATCTAGAGTTCAGTCCTAAATACTCTTTGGGTTTAGATTTCAGATACATGTGGAATATGTCGAGCCGTATCGATGCGAATTCAAACTCATGGGTTAATTCACCTTCATACGGTACACCGATTGAAAAGCTTCAATACTACGTAATGTCAGTAGTTGGACGCGTTAACTTCTAAGTGTTTCGGGCCTATCAGGTAGGCTGATAAGTATAAGTTCATAAAGTCTCATAGTGGTAAGCAGATACCCGCTAGAAATAGCGGGTATTGTGCTTTGTCGCCCATCGTTAATGTCAATTTCTCACAAAAATGACTGGCCTGCTCAGTCACAGCAGTCAGCGAAGGCTAGACTTCACGAATTCTTTCAGTGAAGATCAAGTCATGCACTTTCTATTATCTCTTCTTTTTTCAATGAATGTCCACGCGGCCCCTGTTGTTACCGAAGCAGTGGGGCAAGTGGCAGACTATGTGACCACAAGTCGCGAAGTGCAAATCACCACGGCCATTGAACGCATTGTGTTTTCAAATAAAGCCAACTCCATCGAGCTGCGTCTGGATCAACCGGACTTCGCTAATGCTGTCACTTCTGTTTTATTGGAAGTCGTCGTTGCCATGGAGGCAGAGACCTTTAGTGTGGCCGGTGTGAGTGATAAAGATATTGAGCTGGGCATCAGCAAGGTTCAAAAAACAGTGGCAGGCAAAGCTTATTGGGGTCAGTTGGAAGTTTCAGATGCAGAGCTTAAAAAGTTTGTGACTCGTAAATTCGTCGCCAAAAATTTCTTAAAATTTAAAACTAATTCCATGGCGGGAATTATCACGGATCAAGAGGCGGAAGCTTATTACGAAAAGAATCGTTTGAAGTTCGGCAATGTGCCTTTTGCTTCCTTTAAGGAAAATATTAAGACCTTTCTTGCGCAACAACAATTGGAAGAGCGTCTTCGTTCTTGGTTCGAAGTGATCAAGCGAAAGTACAAAGTGCGCAATTTTATTTCAGACCGTCAGTAATATGAATATTGAATCTCTTTACACTCCTCACAAGCCCGCGATGAGAGCTTTGATTGAAGCAATTATCGCCGATCAAGGTTTGCATGCGGGTTTTTACTGGCCCATGGACCTGTTGGGGGCCGAGATGGCCACAGCCGAAGCGGTGGGTATTTTTGAAGAAGGTGAGCTGGCTGGGTTTGTTCTTTATCGTGAAGTTCCCGGCGCCTGGGAGATTTCTTTGGTTGCCACTCACCCCAAATTTCGCCGTCGGGGGCTTATGGAAGCGCTTATATCGCATCTCATAGCCGCAAAGGGTCAAGGAGTCGAGTTGTGGCTGGAAGTTCACCAGGATAATCACTCGGCCCAAAAACTCTATGAAAAACTCGGGTTTACGATGACGGGGCGTCGTCCTCGTTATTATAAGGATGGGGCCACAGCGCTCCTGTACTCATGTCCCTAGAAACTGAGATAACCCCTTGCGCTTGCTCAATTATTTTGCTAGCTTGAGGTCGAACGAATGGGCCCCTTAGGCCCATTTTTTTTTGCCACAGGATTTTTCCTGAACACGGGCAGTGTCGACCAGATACGTAAATGAAAGCTAAAAGCATGCTTTCAATAGCGTTTGAGCCGTCACAATGCTGTAAGTACTTTGCGTACTTGTCACAGCAAGAGTCACTTCATTAGCAAGCTGAATCACCCGTAATGCGGGGTCGTCTTTTGGGCAATGCCACTTGAAGATTGTTTAATGAAGTGAAGGAATTTTTTAAAGATGTCAGAAATCCCATCTTGGATGGAAAAAGTAGAACAATTTGCCAATGAAGCAGCAACTCAAGAGGGTTGTTTTGTATACGATATCGAATTCATTGGCGGTGGTAAGGGCAGAACTCTTCGTTTATTCATCGACAAAGAAGTAGAAGGCGCAATCAGTATCGAAGACTGTTCGAATGTTGCAAAAGCATTCAATGTTTTCTTGGACGCCAATGAAGATTTGATCCCGGGGGCTTCTTATACGTTGGAAGTTTCCAGCCCAGGTCTAGAGCGCCACTTGGTAAAACCATGGCACTTTAAAAAAGCGATTGGGAAAAAAGTTTATCTGAAAACATCTAAAGCTCTTGAGAGCGTGGGTGTTGAAGATAAGAAGTTGAAGGCCGCTAAAACGGTTGAAAACGTGATCACAGGCGCAGATGACGAAGGCGTTCAGTTTGCGGTTGGCGATGTGAATTTTAAGATTCCATACGCGATCATCGAAAAAGCTAAAGTTTTGTTTGAGATTAATAAAGGTCAGAAAAAGTAATTGTTGAATACGCTCTGACGTTGTCAGAGTAGTTAGAGAGGGAACCATGGCTGAAAATATGTTTTCAGATCTTTCCAGAGTGATTGAACAAGTTGGAAAAGACAAAGGTATCGACAAACAAGTCGTTATCGATGCTATCACTCAAGGAATGCTTGTAGCAGCTCGCAAAAAATACGGTACTTACCGTGAAATTGAAGCGGCTTACAATGACGATACTGGCGAAGTTGAACTTTTTGAGTTCAAAGAAGTAGTCCCTCGTGAAAAATTCATCGATGAGGAAGTTGAAATTCCTTACGACGAAGCTGTTAAATTAGATCCAAACGTTCAATTGGACGATTCTATCGGTATCAAAATGGCTGCTGAAGATTTGGGCCGTATCGCTGCACAAACAGCGAAACAAATCATCATGCAAAAAGTAAGAGATGCTGAACGCAATATCATCTTCAATGAGTTTGAAGAACGTAAAGGTGAAATCGCTTCTGGTATCGCTCGTCGCGTGGAAAAAGGTGCTATCGTTGTCGATCTAGGTCGTACAGAAGCTTACATTCCACCTCGCGAACAAATCCCTGGTGAGCAATACAAGCCCGGCGATCGTATCCAAGGTTACTTGTCTGAAGTTCGTCAAACAACTCGTGGACCACAAATCATCATGTCTCGCGCTGATGAACGTTATTTGATGAAACTTTTCGAAATGGAAGTTCCAGAAATCTACGATGGTGTGGTTGAGATCATGGCTGCGGCTCGTGAGCCAGGACAACGGGCGAAAATCGCGGTTCGTTCTAACGACAATTCAGTAGATCCAGTGGGCGCTTGCGTAGGTATGAAGGGTTCTCGTGTACAAAACATCGTACAAGAACTTCGTGGCGAGAAGATCGACATCGTTCCTTGGGACGAAGACATCACTCGTTTTGCATGTAATGCATTGGCTCCGGCTGAAATTTCTCGCGTATTCCTTGATGACGGAAACCGTGAAATGGAAATCGTAGTTCCAGATTCTCAATTGAGCTTGGCAATCGGTAAACGTGGTCAAAACGTTCGCTTGGCAGCTAAATTGACGACTTGGAAATTGGATATCATTTCTGATTCATCTGCGGCGTCTCGTACTGCGGAATCAATCTTCAATTTGATGTTGATCCCAGGCATGAGCGACACAATGGCGCAAAATATCTTCCAATCTGGTTTCGGTTCATTCCAGTCTGTGGCTTCAGCTGCGGTTCAGGACATCATGACGATCCCAGGTTACGACGATCCTGAAAAGGCAGAAAAACTTTTGAGCGAAGCGAAAGCTTTGGTTAAAAAGTATGAGTCCGAAGGTATTCCGGTACCAACAGCTGCTCCTGTAACAGCGTCTTCAGGTGGTAAACAGTCATCTGGAAATTCTGCTAAAGAACAGGCAGATGCTCTCTTGAAACAAGAGTTGAAGAAATTGAACTCTCAAGAAGCTGAAGAAGAATAGTTTTTAATATTAAGTAGTGTTTTTGGATCAGGCCTCGAATACCTCAAGGGTACAAGAGGTGAGAGATAACAACTCCGAAAAGAATCGGAGTTAAAGCAAGCAAACTACTCCGGCGAAGCCGGAGTGCAAGCAGGAGACTGAGTGAGTAATCCAAAAGTTTTTGAATTTGCGAAAGAAGTCGGGATGACCCCGCTAGCCCTCATGGATAAAATCCGCGAGTGGAATTTGCCTGTGAAAAGTCACATGGCGGAGTTGGAACCGAGCGTTCTCGAGCAAATTAAAATCAAACTTAGCGGCGGGGGAACATCCTCTGAAGAGGCTAAGCCAAAAAAAGCAGCGACTAGAAAAGCCCCAGCTAAGAAAGCGGCTCCAGTGGCTGCTGCTCCTGAAGCCGAGGCCGCATCGGCTAAAGCCCCTGTGATCCGTCGTAAAAAAGAGGAGCCAGCTCCTGTTGAAACGAAAGCGAAAGTGATCTCTAAACCAGAGGTTGCAGAAGCTGAAGTTGAAGAGGCAGCTCCGAAGACGGTTCGTGTTGTCGCTAAAAAAGTTGCTGCACCAGCACCTGCTCCTGAACCAGAAGTGGTTGCTGCTCCGGTGGTTGAAGAAGTTAAAAAAGCTCCGGCTCCGAAAGTCGAAGCACCTGTGGTTGAAGCGAAAGTGGAAGCTCCAGTAAAAAAAGTAGAAGCAACACCAGCTCCAGCGGCCCCTGTTGAACAACATGTGGCTCCTCAAGCTCGTAAGAAAGAGGTCGTGGTGGGTACAAGTGGAGTTGCAAGCTCTTCAACACCAGCAACAACGGTAAAAAGAAATATCATTGGACGTATGGATTTATCCCGCGTTCAAACACAAGCTCCTCAGCGCCAGGAACGTCCACAAGGTGGATATGTTCCTCGCCCTCAAGGTGAGCGTCCACCTCCAGGTGCTCCAGGCGGAGGTTACACACCTCGTCCTGGTGGTTACCAACAAGGTGGTTTCAACCGTCCAGCGGGCGGCGCTCCTCAGCGTAACATTCGTCCTGGTTTCGTAGCGCAAGCTGCTCCAGCCGAAATGCCACCTGCTGAAGGTGCTGGTCACTTCCAAAATAGAGATTTCGACAAGCGTAAGAGATTCGGCGCACCAGCGGCTCCAGCAGCAACTGGTTTTGGCGCGGGTCCAAGTGCTCGTGAGAAAGAAAAAGAAGAAGAAATCAAAGTCTTCAATGCCGTTGAGTTCCGTAAACGTGAGATGGTGTTCCAACCTAAAAAGAAAAAAGGCGTATTGGATCGCGATGCCATGAGAACTCAAATCACTACAGCTGCAGCTCACAAACGTGTTGTTAAAGTTAATAACACGATGAAGTTGACTGACTTGGCTATGGAGATGGGCTTGAAAGCTCCGCAACTTGTCAAAGTTTTGATGACGAACGGTGTGATGGCGAACATGAATACAGACCTGGATTTTGATACGATCGCTTTGATCGTACCTGAATTTGGTTGGGAAGCTCAAAACGTTTTCAAGACTGCGGATAACGTGGCTACTGAAAATGCATTTGGTGACTTGGAAGCCGAAAAGGTCACTCGTCCACCAGTTGTGACTATCATGGGTCACGTCGACCACGGTAAGACATCATTGCTAGATACTATTCGTAATGCAGACGTTGCCAAAGGCGAAGCCGGCGGCATCACTCAGCATATCGGTGCTTATTCTGTAAAATTGGAAGATGGATCTTTGATCACATTTCTAGATACTCCGGGCCATGAAGCCTTCACGGCAATGCGTACTCGTGGTGCGAATGCGACAGATATCGCGGTTATCGTAGTAGCGGCAGATGACGGTATGATGCCTCAGACTCAAGAGTCTATTAATCATGCTAAAGCTGCAGGCGTTCCAATCATCGTTGCGGTAAATAAAATGGATAAGCCAGGTGCGAATCCAGATCGTATTAAGCAACAATTGACAGAGCTACAAATCGTTCCTGAAGAATTGCGTGAAAACACGATCGTCGTGGAAGTATCTGCTTTCAAAAAAACAGCTATCAAAGAGCTTCTT
>CAZPYX010000143.1:0-10881 GCA_964590635.1 uncultured Bdellovibrio sp. | reverse complement strand
TCGAAGAACACAACAGACGTTTTCTTCAGCCTGCCGATTTTTATGGGACCAATGCGCTAGCTGTCCAATTACTGCTAGCGCCGCAATAAAGGTAGCCCACGACGTTTTTGTTAGGAAATGCAACCGACCGTTCCGGCCACTTATTGGCAACGGATTGCCCATCATTCCTGCTTACAGAGATTTCTCCAATAACAAAATCGGAAGCATCATCACGAACGATACGGAAAACATAATACGCCGTATACTCTGGAGTGTGGACTTTTGCCGGAGTAACGATTGATACAAGACCTTCTTTGCTTTGAACGTATGTCGTTGGCACCAGCTCACCTTCGACCGGCTTATAGTTTTTTGGCAAATCTGTTCGGCTAAAGACAATCCCACTTCTTTCAAGTTCAGTAAATATATTGGTTCTGACGCTATAATCGTTAGGCTTAGCAGAGAACTCTGTGCAATTAAGACGTAAGACCCAACCATAATAATTGGTAATCATTGGGTCGGCTTTTTCAAAGGCATCTCGAATTGCTTTAGCATTCGGATCTTGGGAACTTGTTCCCGCAAAAACTGACATAGAAAAGCTTAGCATTAAGATAAACAATACGGTTTTCATTTTTATCTCCTGTTTTTAAATTAATTTTTTTCCACAGCAACACAGCTGCCGTAATCAATCCATATCGTTGAGTAAGTAAAAGGGTAAGACCGATAGCGAACGCCGTCTTTTTCGAAAGTTGTGTACTGATCAAAATCCACGTTCATACTTCCTCGTACCGGTGAGCGAGTGACGCAGAAAAAGTTTTGTTCGTCGCCGTAGGTGTAGTACATGCAGGAGTTCTTGTACGTGGTATTATCTCGAACATAAGTGCGTGCATTCAGTATCGTAAAGCTATCGCTGTTCGTTTGGCACTGAAGCGGAAAGCTCACATCAGCAGGGTACTCAACTGCCGCTGTCGCAAAAGAGCTGAAAAGGGTGAGCGAAATAAAAAAAGCTCTAAAGGTCTTCATGGATATTCCTTTCTTCAGAAAAAAGTTTTCTAAGTTCTGATGTGGCAGAAAAATAACAGTATGCAGCAGAAATCTCCACGAACGCTTTTGGACGAAAATAATGCAATAAAATCAGCAAGATATGGACGCATGACAATCAGCTGGCCATCAAAATCGAGGTGGTTCCAACATACAATCCAATAATTTCATGCGGGCCCGCTGATACCGAATTGAGCCTAATCTAGTCGAACCAGGTCACCCCACGTTAAATTCATTTATAGCGGTTTCTTGGGCGAAAGAGACTCTCGACCTAACGGAGCTGGCACGTTTGCGCTGGGTTGAGAGATGGAGCATTAAGCAGCCCTACGCACGCTTACATACACTTCACACAAAAATAACTCCCCAACTTCCTCAAGGCTCGCACCATTTCGAAATTGTGCGCAAAAATGGCCAACCACAAAATCTAAATCATTCCTTTGATGATCGAAGCTCCATAATAGCAGTGAGTTATAATTTTGATGTGACTTTATTTCATCTCCGAGCCAATATTTTTGCATGATTGAACTTAGAAAAATGAATCCCCAAGAGTTTTCTGATTATATGAAATTCGCAGTAAATAACTATGCGGCGGAAAAGCAAAAAGGTGAAGGTCTAAGTCAGGATGAGGCTCTCAAAGTTTCTAAAGAGTCTTACGAAAGACAACTTCCTCAAGGCCTGGAAACTCATGATCAATTTCTCTTTTCAGTGATAGAGAAGGCAACAAATCAACCTGTCGGAATTCTATGGTTCGCCAAGAAGCTTAATGGTCATAAACCTTACGCATTTATTTACGATATTGAATTAAAACCGCAGAATCGCGGAAAAGGACTCGGAAAAGCTCTTATAAGCCTTATGGAGGACGAAGTTCGTCGATTAGGCTGCTTGTCCGTTGGACTGCATGTTTTTGGTCACAATACCGCCGCGATTGCTCTTTATGAAAAAACTGGATTTCACACGACAAATAGAATGATGAGAAAAGACCTGGAGAAGTGACTTTGGAAGGCCTAATTTATCAAGATGTGATCAGGGAATTAGGAATAACTTTTTAAAATCAGCTGCCATTGCTCGCGTTTGATTTGGAGTTCTTTACGGGCAGAAGAGTCCGTGATGGGGCTTTCAAGAAGGGAATCTATTTTTTGAATCTCTTCCGTCGCCTTGGTCCTCATCGTTTGCTGAATATTATTCTTTAGCGCAAGAGCTTGATCTGGAGTTTGCTTGTCAGAGTCTTCTTTGGAATCTCGATAATAATTCCACGAAGAATAGGCCGCGCCACCCCCGACAGGAGCAATCATCGCCGCTTTAAAAAGCTGCGGTGAGAATTCCTCTAAAGGACCTAATATTTTTTTAAGTACAAGGCTAAGATATCGTGCACCAACCACTGAGACAGAAATTGCAACGACCTTCCCAACAGAGTCTGCAATGAGTAAGTTACGTATAAATGCGAATTCTTCGTCCTGAGAGCCGAAGCATTTTCTGAGGGCGGGGCTCGTTGTTGGATTCCGCAAAAGCTCATCGAGCATCGGCGAAATGCCCCGAGTCCCGATATTATTCGAGACTGCATCTGATGAAAACGAAAAGAGCTGCATAGTGTTCGCGATACTTGCGCGATATACATCTGTATAAGTTCTGAACTTAAAATCATCTTTGTCGGCAACACAGGGCTGATAGATATTTTGATATGATGGCTGATACTGAATGTCGTCCTCGGCCGACAGGCCAACTGTCGGATACAAGAAACAAAGCAGTATACAGATTAGTCCTCTCATATTTATCATAACCATCAACCCTATGGACCTTTAGTTCTTAGCGATTTCCCAGAGCATTTTCCAATGTGTCAATTTTCTTTGTCTCATCATCGATAGCGGCCTCTAATTTACTAATTTCAGAGGATTTCACAACGACATAGACGATGGAACCAACACTCGCCGCAGCGCCACCGCCAAGCACGACCCCGCCGAGTGGAACAATTCCCTTGAGGCTGCCCTCTGATGCGACAAACACTGAAGCACCAAGGACAGTGACTACGAAGCCAACCAATGTAGAGGCCGCTGATAAGCCAATGCCGATTTCACCATTAGAACGCAAACGTTTTTGTCCATCCAATTTAGCCCGTAAGTCAGCAAGCTCGCCCTTTTCTTGTTGCAGAGCCACCACCGGAGATGCCACAACGTCACTAGCAGTACCTGCTCTCGAAAAACTTGCACTCAATGTAATTAAACCGAAAACCAAATAAGTAGACAATGTTTTCATATATTTCCTTATTGCCGTTTCAAATGCATTGGGATTAATTTCCCAATATTCGAACTGAACAGCGCTTTCGAGAGGTCAGTAACGCAAGAATTGTTCCAATCTGAACTTGCCGTTATTTAGATTTGAGGAACCGCACTGGTTAACAAATGTTCATTGAGATGGATCCCCTGTTAATTATGTTGGGTGATTTCAATATATTCCGTCTCGTCGTGAAAAACACTTCGACTAGTGCCAAATTAGAGCGAGCCCAAGACTAAAAAGAATACGTCAGAACTCTGGCTAGAATCACCCAGCGTCCCCCTGTCCAAAGTTTCGACACTCAAAACTTCTCAAAACCAAATAGATAAGAATTGTGCAGGCCTCTTCGTTTTAGGCTTGCTCCATTCGTAAAGTGACCACAGCAGGAGTTGTCACCACAATTGCTGGCGCCCTCTTCGTTGATATGGGCCACAAACTCAAGCTTAGCTCAGACCGATGGCGACTCATCTACTGGGAACATCAAAGATGTTGGTTTCACCATGGCCTTTGATGCCCAGGGAAATCTGTATATTCAAGACAACCAAACGATTAGAAAAATATGGAAAGATGATTCCGGAATTTTCCAGACGAAAACAGTCCTTGGAGTTCTTAATACTAAGTACTCTGGCACAGCTTCAGGACAAAGATTTCTTGGTTCAGTTACAGGCTTCGCGGTTAAAGATGACGTTCTCTATGTCGCTGTCGACGCGGCTGTTGCAAAAATCGCCTTGTAATAAAATCTAATTTTAGAAATCCGCTGCCGAAAGCAGCGGATTTCTCTTTACGAACCATCGCAAAGCTCACTTGATTCTTATCAGGTCCGGACGACTCATGGAGCGATCTGGAAAAACGGTTTGTGCCTCTAGCCGCCCTACTGCTCTACGCAAACTAACTTTTGCTGTAGAACTCCAGTAGTAAGGTTTTCGCAGTTCGAAACGCTGTAAAATAAGAAGGAAGCAATACCTGTCTGTGTAGCATTTCCTAAATATGAACCTGACTGATCGGCACTGGTATAGCTCGAGCAAAGTTCTGCGGGACTATACGACGTCCAATCCGTCTTAAGCCCCAAAAGAGTAAAAACAATATAGCCTGGAGTTACTGGATTGGAAAAATCAGATGTAAAGATACCCGCCGCGCTTGTTGTGCCCAAAACGAGTCCTTCAGACGTATAGTATGTGACATTTGCGGCAAGTGGCCAATCAACGTTCTCGGAAGCTCCTCCACCGCAATATGGGGTCGCACAAGCCACTCGTGTCGCGCCATCTGTGATCATAGCCTTGATCGTCGCCGTGGTATCAGTAACTAGGTTTTTATGACTGCTGCAGAAGTTGTCCGCGTTGCTGAGGGCTCCAAAATTGCCCGGTATCCAGGAAGTTGAAAGATACAGAATTTTTCCAGTAACACGCCCCAAAGGATAATACATGGCAATTCCGCCTCGAGCATTTTTAATACCGACAACATAGTAATGGAAATCGCCGGCACTCAAACCGTTAAGCGTAACACTTGTACTATTTGTCGTCCAATCCTGAACAAGCCCCGCACCTGATGTCGTGATGGCATCGAATTTATCCACAGTATCAACACTGGAAGTAGAACTTGCCTTTACTACTTTGTATTTCAACTGATTCGTGGCATCGATAACGTCTGAAGCAGTTCCCCAGTTCACTGTTAAGCCCGAATTGCTCACTCCACTAAAGGTCATGTCAGATCCAATATCGGGAGGAGTCGGAACCGAAGAAAAAGAAACTGTACAATTAGATGTTATGTTGCCAGTCGTATAATCAGTGCCAGACCATGTGCCTGCTGGACATGTTCCTCCAACAGTTGAACCACTTGTGTAGCCGACAACCCCTGAAACCGTGAACTTTACAGCGCCACCAGACACAACGGGTTGGCTGAGCTGCGATATTGTCAAATTCGAGTCACCCGTCGCCGAAGCAATATATGAAATGGAAATAGAACTAGCCTGGCTGCTCTGATTGTTAAGACCGCCCCCAGTGCACGCCGACAAAGAAGTCATTCCTAGAGTCAACAACGTCAAGCCACTTAAAATTTTCATTGTGTTATACCTTTTCAACTAGAGTGATTTTAGATTGTTATTGCTTTTAGAGATTCAAAGAGACGCCGGCGATGACTTCAGAGCTGCTTGGACTAATATTCACAGATCTATAGCCTAAAAAAATAGAACTTAACTGAATTCCATATTTACTGAATCCCTCATCACCGACCGATTTTAAAAATCGGTAATGGGCTTCGGCCCCAAGTTCAGAACCTGTGCCGTGATCTGCGCCCCAGGATTGAAATCCCGCAAGACCACGAAAGCTCCAGTTGCTACTGAAATTAAATGCACCAAACAAAGCGCCTTCGAAAGCTCCGTAAGTTGCATTCGTATCGCCATCTTTAAAGCCTGTCGCCCCAAGCACACCACCGAAACTCCAGTGCTCAGATAAGGACCTTTCTGGAGCCCAAATTATAATAGGAGCCCCACTGGATCCCCCGCCCTGAGAAGCATTGATGTAACCGACCGCGATATTGCGCAACTGCCAATCGTAAGCCGGTTTAGAAGAATCTGAAGCAGTAGACACACCCACTTCTGCAAATGAAGAACTTGAAAATAGTAGGGCCGACGTCACTAACATCGAAGAAAACAAACCATAACGACTAAACAAAATCTGCTCCTTAGTTTTGATAGACTCTTTATTCTTCTTATTTAATTTTTCTTTTTTCATATGATTGACGTCAATGCGAATTCAGATATTGCTCAATGAACAAGTCCTATAGTACTCATCCATTTGGATGATCTAGCAATTTTTCAGTTCGCAAAAAGAAATACAACACGACATGTTCGAAGAGTTCTTCAAAATTTTAAATCTTGATTTTCGACTTTCTTTATTTCTACTCACGTTAAAATCCACTCCCAGGTCTTTTTTTATCTAGGTTTCAAATGCCGATGAACAAGTCTCTTTTTAGGATCTCAACTGAGACACCCGTATATTACAATTATGCTCCAACATAATAGATTAGAACTGTTCTGATGAGTCGCTCAAAATAGGAGCGATAATTGAGGCCTTTCCTTTTAGCAGGGAAATTCCGTGGCCGATAAGATCTGTATGATGAGGCTTTCTGTACTTTCGATTCTTGCTGCACTTGTGCTCTCTCCGGGGGTTCTGGCCTCCCCGGCTTCGCTGAGTTATCAGGGACGTATCCTTAAAAGTGATGGGACCCCACTTGAGGTCAACAACGTTAGCTTCCTCTTTCAAATCAACGACCCTTCGGGACAATGTCTTCTTTATCAAGAGCTGGTCAACGGCATCAATATGACAAACTCCGCAGGGGTTTTTGATGTTCCCATTGGTCAGGGTTCTGTCCAATATCCTCTTGGAGGAGCGGCCTCGGTCTTAGATTCCTTCAATAACTCATTACCCTTTACGTGCGGATCCTGTTCATTAGTTAATGGAACCTATGTCTGCGCGAATAGCACCAGCACTTATTCTGCATCTTTAGGCGACACACGAAAATTACGGGTTTCTTTTTTTGATGGCTCAGGTTGGAAAACAATTTCTCCTGATTCTGTGATCCGCTCTGTACCCTTCGCAGGTTACGCTCTTTCGGCGCAAAAATTAGGAACTAATATTGCCAGTGATTTTCTTACCAAAGTCGGTCTTCCGGTTTGTAGTGCTGGAAACTTTCTGTCTTGGGATGGAAGTAGCATGACTTGTATAGCCAGCACGTCCAGTCCTTCAGGAGCCGCCGGTGGAGACTTAGTTGGAACCTATCCTAGCCCTGCGCTTGCACCCAGCGGAGTCGCTGCGGGCACTTATGGCTCTGCCACTAGTGTTGCTCAGATCACAGTGGACGCGAAAGGTCGTGTGACTTCTGCTGCGAATGTTGCGATCACAGGAGCTGGAGGTTCTCCAAGTGGAACAGCCAGTGGAGATCTGAGTGGAACTTACCCAGGCCCTTCCGTGGCAAAGCTCAACGGCGTCGCACTATCTATATCTTCACTGACCGCTGGAAATTATCTAAAATATAACGGAACAAATTGGGTCAATGCGACTCCTTCTACGGCAGATCTTTCTGATGCCTCGTCGCTAATTAAGGCCAGCCAAATGCCAGCTAACTGTTCTGCGAATCAAACTCTTTCATTTTCAAGTCCCACCGGAACATGGACCTGTTCAACTGTCGTACTAACAGGTGCTTACATCAATGGTGGAAACTCTTTTGGAGCCGCAGCGATGTTGGGCACCAATGATGGCAATACGTTTGGAATTAAAACTAACAACTCAACCCGAATGTTTTTTGATACTTCAGGCAATGTCGGAATTGGCACAACATCGCCCGGCCAAAAGCTTTCTGTAGCCGGAACTATTGAGGCAACAAGTGGTGGTTTCAAATTCCCTGACGGGACAACTCAAACCACAGCGGCAGGATCAACGAGTGGGACCTCGGGATATTTGGCGAAGTTTTCAGGATCTTCTTTAGTGAACTCGCTTGTACAAGACAATGGCTCTATGGTGAGTGTGGGAATTACGCCGGATTCTTATAATCTTGCCTCAGCACCTTTGCGTACGGGTACCATTCAAATGGGGAATACATCCAATTTTAGCAATCAGGATTACTATTTGCTTGCTGGCGCCAATACGACGACCACGGCCGTTGCAAGCACTTATCCTTATGCACTTATCGCGGGAACATCTTATCAAAACTTCAATGTCGTGGGCATCGGAGGTTCCGCAGATGCAAATAGCAGCGTCGCTGCGGCTCAGAGGATTTTATTTTACACGAATCCAACGTTCAACTCGACCACATATAATGAACGTATGCGTATTGATTCATCTGGCAATATTGGAATCGGCACGTCATCTCCCTCGCAAAAACTAGAAGTCGCCGGAACCATCTATTCGAACTCTGGCGGATTTAAATTTCCCGATGGAACAACTCAAACCACAGCGGCCGGTGCTGGCACGGCTCTTTGGACAACAAGTGGTTCTGATATATATAACTCCAACTCTGGAAATGTTGGCATCGGAACCTCCAGCCCAAGTCAGCCTTTTGAAGTGAACTCATCGACAACAGTTCCATTGATCACATCAACGGGAACCTATGGTGGCAACTATGTCGGTGGTGGATTCTTGGCTCAAGGTGCCCCGCGAGCTAATGGATACTTTGCCTTCGATACATCGAAAGAATGGTTCATGGGTATCCCTTATGGCGGCAATTCCGGTTTTGCTATCAACTACAAGGCCACAGCAAGTCATACCAATGCAACTTCGGATGTGACGGGCATTGGAGGAAGTTCAAATTATTTATTCATTGATACCTCAGGCCGAGTTGGTATTGGTACGACCAACCCGTCAACAAAACTGCAAGTCGCAGGAGAGATCTCACCTTCCGCAGATAATTCGTATACCCTTGGGGATTCTTCGTTGCGATTTACTTCTGTTTATGCGGTCAATGGTGCAATTCAGACATCGGATGCTCGACAAAAAACGAACATTCAAAATTCTGATCTCGGTCTTGATTTCATTAATAAGCTTCGTCCCGTTTCTTACAACTGGAAGTCTGGTCCTGATTCAGCTGTTCACTACGGTTTGATCGCTCAAGAGACTGAAAAGGCTGTGGTTGATGCTCGCCATGCAAATAATGACTTCCAAGTTCCTATCGTAGACCATGATGAGAAAACAGACCGCTATGGATTACGCTATACCGAATTGATTTCTCCGGTTATTAAAGCCGTCCAGGAGATTTACAACAAACTCGTAGGCCATGATGAGCAGTTAGCGACCCAAGCCCGTCAAATTGCGAGTGTCGAGTCTTCTAAGGCCAATAAAACGGAAGTAGAATCCTTGAAAGCTGAGAACGCACAACTTAAATCAAGTGATGAAGCTAAAGCACGGGAGCTTAAAGTTTTGAAAGCATATCTTTGCAACAAAGACCCTGCGGCTTCGATCTGCAAATAAACGTCTTTACTTAATCTTCAATAAATTTTTGATAAAGCAGTGTCATAGATTGTTCAATGTACTTCTGGTCAAAAACCTTTTCGTTTCCAAAATGGAAAAGCATTAAGCCTTGTCCCGCCGCCAAAAGAATGGACGCCGCCTTTTGAGATTCCAATTTGGATTTCTTACTTACAATACTAATAATTTTTCCCATGGCATCCAAATAGGACTTATTAATGACGGCCACTCGACTGCGCAGTTTTGCATTGCGAATTCCCACCATTAAAAACTCAGTCATTATCAAAGTTAAAATTTTATCTCGCGCTTGGTTTAGATAGTACTCGCGGACTTGCAGCTGAAGACTTTCTTCAGGAGACCTAAGCAATAATTCCAGTTCTGACAGAAGAGCCGTCATTTTAGTTTCTATTAAGGAAAGGAACAAGTCTTCTTTGGACTTAAAATTCGAATAGAAAGCTCCGCGAGAATAGCCTGCTTGTGCTGTGATCTTATCAACGGCAGCTCCAGCAAAGCCTAATTGAGCAAATGCCGCCTCTGCAGCCTTTAAAATCTGAGCTTTGGTCTCAAGTTGGCTGTCCGTTCTGCTGACTCTTGTGGGCCTACTGATTCTTTTTGGCACTAAAAACCTCTTCCATTTGACATACAATATTGTATTCAGATACACTTATGTATGTCAATAACTTAACGGCCGCAATGGCCTCGGGAGAACAAATGGAACTAAGTAAAGGACAATGGGCTCTGGTTACGGGTGCATCCTCTGGAATTGGCAAAGCCTATGCAGAACACCTAGCGAGCAAAGGCGTCAATGTCGTCTTGGTTGCGAGAACAGAATCTCAACTAAATCAATTGGCAAAAGATCTTGAAAGCACCTTTAAAATCAAAACCCTCGTGATCGCTAAAGATCTTTCACTACTGCAAACTCCCCAAGAAATTTTTGCGGAAGTTCAGAAACAGGGTCTACACATTGACATCCTGATCAATAATGCTGGTTTTGCGGTTTATGGTAAACTTCATCAAACCGACTTTAAAAGAAATCAAGATCAACTGATGCTCAACGTGGTTTCATTGTCATCAATGACTCAACTCTTTCTTGAAGCGATGACACAAAAGAATGCCGGTATTGTTATCAATGTTGCCAGCACTGCTGGCTTCCAACCACTCCCCTATATGGCCAACTATGGTGCCTCTAAGGGCTTTGTCAGACAATTCACCGAAGCCCTGTGGGCAGAGTACAAAGATCAGGGCATTCAATTCTTGGCAGTCTGTCCTGGAGCCACGGAAACTAACTTCTTTAAGGTTGTAAACGCCAAAGAAGCCTCTGTCGGAAAACGAGATACGCCTGAGAATGTTGTGAACGAAAGTTTTAAAGCCCTTAACGAAGGCAAGGTTTACGTCATTCCGGGTCCTCTCAATAACTATTTACTATCTCAACTCGGCAGAGTTGTGACTCACAAATGTGCTTCGGCTTTGACTGAAAAAGTCATGCGTCCTCGATGAAGAGCGACGGTCCGATAGAAATCTGAGCAAAGTGCGAACGAATAGTTCGCACTTTACCCTAGTAAAGGCTCATCGTCTTTCACAGACTTATTTAGCTCTTCTATTTGTTTCTTTTGTCTATTTATAATTTGCCAACTGCGGT
>CAZPYX010000142.1:0-10932 GCA_964590635.1 uncultured Bdellovibrio sp. | reverse complement strand
CCAGGTCAATCTGTTAAAGCAGAAGTTATCTCTATCGACAAAGACGCTCGTAAGATCGGTTTGTCAGCGAAACTTGTTAAACTTCGTGAATCAAAAGCGGATGTTGACGACTACGTTAAAAAAGCGACTGCAACTTCTAAATCAACTTTCGGTGACTTGTTCGCTGACCAGTTGAAAAACATGAAGACAGACAAACAGTAGTAAGTGGCCGAAAGGCAATTTACCCAGCGATTGCGCCTAGCGTAATTGACTGTGAAGTCTTAAAAGGGGACCCTAATCGGGTCCCTTTTTTTATTTGTACTCCATGAGGGAGCGAAGAAAAGGGCTGTACATATTTTCGAGAGCGCAGTCCAGCTTCCGCACCTATGACGTTACTTCGGCCGCGCCGGAGTGTAGAAGGTGCTCCAGCATCCTGCGCCGGAGGCGCAATGAAGGGCAATTTCTTTAAAAAACTTCTTATTATCTTTCTAGTATTCGTCGGCATCGGCGCCTTACTAAAAATGGGCGGAGACTTCTTCGGTGAATCCGAGAAAAAAGTTTCTGCGAAAAACACCATCCTTCATCTTGAGATGAACGGTGTGATCTTGAACGGCAAGAAATTCATCAAAAATCTAAAAAAATATAAAGACGACAACCGCATCAAAGCGATCGTTATCAATATTAACTCTCCAGGCGGTTCCGTAGGACCTTCTCAGGAAATATATCACGAAATCAAACGCGTTCGCGACGAATTGAAAAAGCCAGTGGTTTGCGTAACGACAGGTGTGATGGCCAGCGGTGCTTACTACTCTGCAGTAGCTTGCGATAAAATCGTGGTTGCTCCGGGCGCTTTGGTTGGTTCGATCGGCGTGATCATGGAGTTTGCAAATCTTGAAAAACTTTATGATTGGGCTAAGGTTACTCGTTACTCAATCACATCAGGCAAGTTCAAAGATTCCGGTGCGGAATACAGAGGCATGCGTGAAGATGAAAGAGCTTTGTTTCAAAGTATGATTAACGAAGTTTACGCGCAGTTCAAAGGAACTGTCATGAAAGAGCGTAAACTTAAAGAAGACATCGTGACTGAATATGCAGATGGTCGCGTCTTCACTGGAGCGACTGCAGTTAAACTTGGTTTCGCGGATCAAGAAGGTTTCTTTGATGATGCTGTGAAACTGGCAGCGGATCTTGCGAAATTGGGTAATAACTATGAGTTGTTCGAGATTCCAAAAAAGAAAATGAGCATCTTTGATTTCGGTGGAAAAGACGTAGATGACGACGTGAATGCCATGGCTGAATATGCTGACCTTCTAAAAGGAAAAGCTGCTGCCGGTTTGAATGTAGAATCTGCGATGAAATATCTTTTGCGCGCTCAATACTTGAATCAACCCTTGTACATGATGCCAGGATACTGGGAGTAAGAATGAACTTACTCTTTGTCCTTCTTTCTTTTTTTGCGTCCCCAGCCCATGCGCAAGTCGCGCGTGAGGTTGATCCACGCAATCCTGTTCCTTGGACGGATGTGGTGTCGAAGGGATTTTATTATCTGACAATTGATTTGCCAATGAACGAACATGTTCAATTTCCCCAGGGTTCTAAGTTTTCTTTTGTCGAAGTGATGGGCGGGGGCGGTTATGTTCCGGTGACTTTTTTTGAATTGGTCGCGAACAATTGCTCGAATCCAACGGCGACGGAAGATCTTTTCTTAATCAATCCTTCGGGTCGCAAAGGTGAAGAGATTGGCATCGAGCTTCGTAAAGACTGCCACGTGGTGTTCTTTGTTGAAGACAAATTTGTAGGGCGTTCTAGCATTTTCACTGACAGTACGGAGTGATCGTGGCTTTAAAGAAGAAATCGAAGTCAGCTAAAGCCGTGAAGAAAAAAGTCCCTGCAAAAAGAAAAAAGGCAGTGGCGAGTACGGCGGCGGTGAATGCGCAAATTCAGTTGGGAAAAAATATTTGGCCCATTGAACGTGATGTTTTGATTCGTCCAGATCGCATGAAGTATGTGCGTAAACTGATCAAACCCGAGGGCTGCGTGTTTTGTAACGCGGCCAAAGGGGGAGTCTCTTATGAGACTTTATGTGTTTATAAAACCAAACATTCCATGGTCGTTCTAAATAAGTTTCCTTATAACAGTGGGCATGTTTTGGTTTTGCCGGTTCGACATTGTGGCGATGTTTTGCAGCTCCATGATGACGAGTATGCAGAGATACAAAACACGGTGCGTTTGGTGATGAAGGCTTTGATGGAAATTTATGAGCCAGGCGGTATCAATGTCGGGTTGAACCACGGAGCTGTTGCCGGCGCCGGGATTCCTGAGCATTTGCATTACCATGTTATTCCGAGATGGGCCGGGGACCTTAATTTTTTCCCTCTGATCGCTGAGACCAAGGTCTTGGTTGAAAGTCTTGAGCAGACCTACGAGAAACTTTTAGGGTATTTTAAGAAGATATGAATAGAAGCGTAAGTTTTCAGACAGCTCCTCTCACAAAAGCTGTGAAGTGGTTGCTTATCATCAATGTGGCAGTGTGGTTCCTTCTTCAAGTTTTGATGGAAGGATTCATGCATGTGCCGTTCACTTCCATCTTTGCGCTTTATCCGGGAAAAGTTCTTTTTGATTTCCAGATTTGGCAACTTGTTTCGTACATGTTCCTACACTCGCTGTCGGTGACCCATATCTTATTTAACATGTTGATGTTGTGGTTCTTCGGTGCGGAGCTTGAGCAACGATGGGGAACTCGCTTCTTTTTGATCTATTATTTCTCTTGCGGTGTGGGCGCGGCGATTTTGTATTGCCTGTGTGTTTGGATCTACGCTTTAGCAACAGGATCTCAAACCGGTTTGATTGTTCCAGTGATTGGCGCCTCCGGTGCTGTATTCGGCTTGCTACTTGCTCAAGGTATTATCTTTGGCGAAAGAATCGTTTACTTCTTCATGCTATTCCCGATGAAGACGAAGTACTTCGTGGCTTTGATGGGGCTTATTCAATTGGCCTCTTTGATGACCTCAGGGGTGAGCGGTGGGGAAGTGGCCTATTTGGCCCATCTGGGCGGTATCGTTTCCGGCTTTATCTGTCTTCAAGTAAAAGCGTGGTTTACCCGCCAAAACTTCAAGAAAAAGGCAAAAAACAAGGGCCGCAACCTGCGCCTAGTCGTCGACAACGAAAAGAAAGCCGACAAACCCCCAAAATACTGGAATTAGGTACCTGCTTCCCTTTGGGTTAAAAAGGTACCAGGTATATTTAAATTCAATTTCGGCCCTATTTTAGAGAATTATTGGTCCATTTTTGAAGCAATAGGAAGCAGGTACCTGCTGGACTTGGCTTCTGAATTGGGCTATAAAGAAGGCCGTTCAAACCGAAAGGAACCTGCGATGTCTTTGGCTGATGCAAACAAAAATCTCAAATGGGATGTTAGATTGACTGAAAGAAACCTCAACGTAGGTGACTTGAAAAATGAAGAGTTGAAAAAACACCTTGAAACACTTCCAGACTTAGCAAGCAACGTAGAGACGTTCACTATGGACGGAAAAGGCTCTTCAGCTGACGAATCTCACTAGTTAGAGATTTAGATTTAAAAAATAAAAAACCCACGCTGAAAAGTTGTGGGTTTTTTTATGCCTAAAATTTTCGAAGAAAAAAAGAACTAATGCAGACGATTTGTTGCTTCAGCTTTTGAAGTGTCCTGACAGCGGGGAATTTCAAATAGCTTTGTTAAAATTTTGCATTGGGGAGCTAACTTCAAACTTAAAACGGCGTTGGTAGGCTGACGAATAGCTTCAGCAAGCGCACTTTTAGACAGTGGCACGATCTGCGATGATGTCCCAGAGATCACGGTTACTAAGGCCGTTGTGGCGGCACCGAGTAGGATGTGGTTGTAAAGATCCTTAAAATTCATAAGACTTCAACCTCCAGTTATTAAGTTATGCCGATTTCAAAACCTGTCAAGGTGCAGCCTCAATTATTGCCAAACTGAAACATCAATTTCTTGCCGCGAGAGCTCTCGCCCGAGCTAGTCATTGGATACTAAGACTGATAACTTAGTTCCATGATCAAACGATGTGCTTGGGTCAATGAAGACGAACCCCTGTATTTAGAATACCACGATAAAGAATGGGGACGACCTGTTCGTGATGATCAAACTCTTTTCGAGTTCTTGGTCCTAGAATCTGCCCAGGCGGGTTTAAGCTGGATTACAATTTTGCGAAAGAGAGAAAACTATCGCAAGGCATTTGCGAGCTTTGCTCCGGAAAAGGTTGCCAAGTTCTCTGAGAAAAAAATCGTAAGCCTACTTAAGGATCCCGGAATTGTGCGCAATGAATTAAAGATTCGTGCGGCTATCAATAATGCAAAAAGATTTTTGGAAGTGCAGAAAGAGTTTGGAAGCTTTTCGAATTATATTTGGGCCTTTGTGGACTATAAGCCCATTGATGGAAAGCGAAAAACATCAAAGCAGATTCCCGCCACGTCGAAGGTTTCTGATGCTTTGGCGAAGGATATGAAGAAGCGGGGATTTAAATTCTTGGGATCCACAACGCTTTATGCGCACATGCAGGCAACGGGCATGGTGAATGATCATCTTACGACGTGTTTTTGTTATAAGAAGAAATAAAAAAAGCCCTCGAAGTAGAGGGCTTTTTTAGTTCAGTTCATAATGAGAAATTATTTGATCACAGAAGAACAGTTCAGATCGATATGATAGTATCCTTGATCCATCAAATCCATTTGGATTGTTGTTAGACCTGGGAAAGACTTGGCATTTTGGCCGATGATAGAGCTTGGGATATAAACCATAGTATCCCAACGTTGATCTTTGTCGTGTCCATGGAAGCCATGGTAGGGCTGACCATCGAATTTGTAAGCGTAACCGCCAGTTTTTTCATCTGTATTGATGTCATAAAAATCTGTGAGCAAGAAGCGGCCAGAATAAGGTTTTTTAAATTCAGAAGAAGGAATCTCCAGCCCTACACGTGCAGAGGTCAATCCATTGCCATCTTTCGAACCTAGTTTGTAAGTGATAATGACGCCATTGCCTTGAGCATCTTTACTCCAGATGGTTTCTTGAGACACAGCGGGATCGAAATCTAGATAGACCTTCAATTTGTCGCCTTTGTTTTTGCTGACTTCAACACAAGTGATCGCTTGGCGGCTTGCTTGTGCTTGCACTACAAATAACGACAACAACAATCCTGAAACAACAGAATGCATTTTCATAAAAACTCCTCGGGGGTTTTGTTTAAAATTTGTGAGACAGAACTTAGCACGTGTGTTCCGTGAGACATTGTCAGGATTGATTTTCGCGCAAAATTTTCCGAGGTGTTTAAACTTTAGACGTTCGTAAATATTGAGAGACGGCAGGTGGTTGCTGCGGGCCTTTGAATTGAAAGGGAATGAGATTTTATAATTTGTTGAGCAGTCAGAGCTGTCTTACTGAGTCTGCTGTTGAGAAGCTTGACCAGCCATTAAGTTCTCGCCACGGGCAATCGCCGCAGAAACTTCTTTTTGACTGAAGGGAGACCATTCTTCTCTGATGATTTTATAAGTATCGCCAGACTTGATGGCATAGATTGTTTTTACACCATAGTCGACGTGTTGATCAGACTCATAACGCTGCAAAGTCTTTACTAACAACTGATCGTTGTGTTGGACGATGTAGGGCTGAGAAAGATGAACCTTGATAAATTCGTATTTGGATTTCAAGTTCGCTTTATGATGTTTCCAAGAAGCGAGGTTGAAGCCTGGAGCCTTAAAGTCTTTGTCATAGTAACTGATATATTTTTCGATATCTTGGGCTTCCCAAGCTTGGCGCCAGCCTTCAACAAAGTTATTTAATTCCACGCGACGCTTTTCGTGTTCATCTTTAGAAAGATAATTCACGTGATCGAAGATCAAGATGGGAGTTTCGCGTAGCTTAATGTAATCAGCTAATTTTTTAATGACTTCATTACGAACAACCACACAACCGCGCGAACCGCGAGTCAAAGCTGTAGAGTCTGGAATTGCATGCAGCCAAATGCCAGAACCGGTTTTATTTTGACGACGATCGAAAAGATTTGGGTAGTTTGTTGTGAAAGCCAGGGCGCCGTAAAGATTGAAAGGAATTTCTGGCTGGGAAAGGCGTTTTTCTAAGAAATAGATACCTTCTGGAGTTCTTGCGTCATCACGTTTGGTTTTGTTGCCACCATTTTTGCCGATGTCCGCTGGGAACTCTTGGATCTTTTGAATCTTCTCGCCATTTCTTTCAAAGACAGTGAGTTTTCTTTGCTCTTTATCTACCAAGAAGACGAACTTTGAGAATGCGTCTGTTTCAGAGATTTGTAAGAGCGGGGCGGGAAGCAATTCTGCCTGCGCAGCTGGTGTCTCAGCCTGGGAAGACGGTTTCACGGGCGTAGCCGTGGACCCCGCAAAAGCTGGTAAACTTGAAAGTAATAGTGCGCACCCCGAGACGAATATTCTCATACGTATATTATGTCGGAAGACTAGTGAATTTTGTCAAGCCTCAGCCCCTATATGTCTATAGCTTAGACACTTTCGAGCAAATTCCCTAGCAAAAAAAGCAGACTAAGATGTTAAGACCTAGGGCCGAAGCTCCGATACCTTTGTATCAAGAGGTACAGATGGCAGAACAGGCAGCAGCAGCTCCAGCAAAAACGAAAAATACAGGCATGATCTTGCAGGTCGCATTTGCGGTTCTCAACTTGGCTGTGATGGGTGTTGGAGTTTATATGGTTTATGCTTCGACAATGGGTTGGGAAAACCCAAAAATTACAGAGCAACAAATGGAGCGTGAGTTGGCCTCAGTGGCATCAACAGCTGATGTCGGACCCTTGGTATACACCATGGACAAGTTCACCGTGAACTTGGGTGGGGAGCCTAAAAGAACAATTCGTTTAGAAGTAAACTTGCAAATGTTGGGTAAAGACGGTTTTGAGGAAGTGATGGAGCCAGAAAACCGCGCCAAAGCTCGCGACAAAATCGTACGTATTTTGAATGATGAAGCTTTCGGAAATCTTGAGAGCATCCAAGGTAAGTTGTTCTTGAAAGACAAGATCGCTATGGAAGTGAATGGTATCCTTCATAAAGGTGTCGTGAAAGATGTTTACTTCTCTGACTTCGTTGTTCAGTAATCACGGTCTGTCTTATCGCACTTCTGTTAAGTAAAAGTAGTTATCCCATGAGCAGTGACATGTGCGCTGCTCTAGAATTAAGTCTAGCTTCTCTTCTACGTGTCGTAGGTCTTAAAAAACTTCAAATTGTTGTCTTCGTTACGAGCCAGTTTCACACTGAATGGTATTGGTTTTCCATAACGAAAGTAGCAACCATGAGATTAGCTTCAACCTTGCTTGTAGGACTTTGTGTATCGTTCTCTGCATTCGCCGTAGAGCCACTTCCCACCAAAACAGAAAAGCCCGATGTGATTGGCGCCATTCAAGGATGGTCAAAAGCGGGGGATCTTAAGATCTCTTTGCCGGTTACAAAATTTACTTTGGAAAATGGACTGACGGTTCTGCTGTTGGAGGATCATTCGGTACCGATGGTGAGCTATCACACTTGGTACAGAGTGGGTTCCCGCGATGAGTCCCCAGGAGTAACGGGAGCTGCGCACATGCTTGAACACATGATGTTTAAGGGCGCAAAAAAATACGATGGCAAATCCTTCGATCGTATTTTTCACGAAAATGGTATCACCAATAATGCTTTCACCACGAATGACTACACGGGTTTCTTTGAAAACCTGCCAAGCTCTAAGCTTGAACTGGTGATGGATATGGAAGTGGACCGCATGAGTTCATTGTCTTTGAATCCAGCAGATCTTAAGAGTGAAAAGGAAGTCGTGAAAGAAGAGCGTCGCTGGCGCGTCGACAATAATCCAATGGGTTTGGTGCGTGAGCTGATGATGGGGACCGTCTTCAAATACAATCCATATCACTGGCCAGTCATTGGCTATATGAAGGACATCTCAAACTATGATGTCGAGAAATTGCGTTTCTTCTATAACACCTACTATGTGCCGAATAATGCCGTTTTAGTTTTGGTCGGAGACTTTAAAGCGGGCAAAGTAAAAAGTTTGATTGAAAACTACTATGGCAAATTGGCCTATCGTCCTTTGCCAAGAAGAAATTATCCAAGGGAGCCTCTGCAAGAAGTTCAACAGAATGCAACTTTGAAAAAAGATGTGCAGAACAGCTCTTTTGTCGTCGCTTTCCAAAGTCCTCGTCAGGGCGAGCCTGATATGTATCCTTTGGATTTGGCTGCGAACATCTTGGGAAATGGAACTTCAAGCCGCTTGTACAAACGCTTGGTCTATCAAAAACAAATCGCCACGTCTGCTTATGCATTTAACTATGCCATGAGAGAATCCGGTGTTTTTGCTGTGGGCGTAAATATGAAGCCGGGCTTGGGTATCCAAGAAGCCTTGGATATTTCTTATAATGAACTTTGGAAGCTTCGTAATCAAAAGGTGACTGATAAGGAATTGGCAAAAGCTAAGATTCAAATCATGAAGGATTTAGTTGATAGCTTAAAGACCATGGATGGAAAAGCCCGTGCCTTGGCTGTGAATGAAATCGTCACTGGAACCTATGAAAGCCTTTTCACGGATTTAGAGAAGTATGAATTGGTAACAGCGGAAGACATTAAGAAAGTTTCCGAAAAATACACAAATCAAACTCAACGTTCTGTTATCGTCTTGGAGCCAAAAAATAGTCCGAAACAAGCAACTCCAGTTAAGAAGGAAGAGTAGAGTATGAGAAATATCACTGCAGCACTGAGTACACTTCTGATTGTGCCTCTTACTTTTTCCGCACTAACGGGTTGTTCTACCGCAGGAAAGAAGACTGAAAAAACCGCTGACGGATATGTTAGTAAAACCAACGGTTCGTTCACGTTACAGCCCTTTAAAGAAGTGAACCTCGAGAACGGCTTAAAGATCATTTTTATTCGTGATATCACTTTGCCAAGGGTGAGCATGACCCTGTTGTTAAAAACAGGATCGATGCAAGAACCCAGTACTCAACCTGGGTTGAATGCCTTGACAGCGTATCTTCTGGAGCAAGGCACACAAACCAGAGGTGCCAATCAGATTGCTGATGAATTTGGACAGATGGGCTCGAATTTGGATATCAGTCCCGGGGCAGATGTTACGACGATCTATTCAGACTCATTAACTTCAACGTCAGAAGACTTGTTAAGTTTGATTTCCGATGTGGCCATGAATCCGGCGTTTAAAGATGCGGAGCTAGTGCGAATGCGTTCGCAAGTCATTGCCGGACTAAAAAAGAAAATCGATAATCCTTCGTCATTTACGGATGAAAAGATGGATCAGTTTCTTTTCGGGGAACATCCCTATGGCAGAGATGTGAATGGAACCATCGAGGGCGTCAAGGGCATCAGCAAACAAGACATTATTAAGCACTATCTTACATTCTATCGTCCTAACAATGCGACGTTAGCGGTGGTCGGGCAGTACAGCGATGATTTCGAAAAAAGAGTTTCAGATGTTTTTGGCAAATGGACAAAGAGGTCCATTCCGGTGGTGGGTGTAACAGCGCCTCCGGCAATTGAAAAACTGGAAATGCGTTTGTATGTGAAGAAGGGTTTGCAGCAAACCCAAATTCGTGTGAGCGAGTTGGGAATTCAGCGTGTGGATCCAGATTTCTTGTCCTTGCGTTTAGGTAACGAGATTTTGGGCGGCGGATTTGCAAGTCGCTTGAATCAAAAAGTCAGAGACGACTTGGGGCTGACTTACTCGATTTATTCTAACTTTGATGCTCGTAAAGATCGCGGCAGTTTTGATATCAGCACATTTTCAAAGAACGAATCAGCGGGTAAAGCCTTTGATGAAACTTTGAAAGTGTTGAATGATTATATTGCTGTGGGAGCGGCAGAGACTGAAGTTGCTGCGGGCAGAAATCAATTGGTGGGGCAATTCCCACGTGCCATTGAGACTGCAGATCGTTTGGCTTATAATCTTTTGGTTTTAGACTTCTATGGTATTTCGTTTGATTATCTTACGGACTACAATAAGAACGTGCATGAGCTTTCAATGAAGAAGGTCAATGAAGCGTTTAAGCGTCATGTAGATGGGAATAAAATCAAAGCGGTCATTTACGGAAATGAGTCGGTCATTCCGCAGTTTGAAAAATACAATCCAGAGATCATTAAAATTCCTTAGTCATTCGGGGAAAAGCGATATGCAAAATGAAAGGGTCCTTCGCGGACCCTTTTTTGTTTTGAAAGTAAGTAGCTTGTTAAGTCTTTGAAGTTTTTAAAGCGGCATCAAGACAGAGTTTGATTTAGGTATCTTCAAGAGTTCCACCGAGATTAAGCTTACCAAGCCCACTATAAATAAAAAAAGCCAGGAGAGCATCCTGGCTTTTTTTATTTATATTTGAAACTGCGACTATTTACGTTTCTTGCGTTTTGCTCTGAGGAAGATGAATCCACCTAAAGCGGCCAGTAGAAGGGCTCCGGCTAGCAAAAGATTCTTATTGCTGCCTTTTTCTGTATTTTCAGCTTGGTACATATCCGCCGGCATTGCTGAGCCAATCGGTGCTCCCAATGTTTCGGAGCCAGGGCGAATTGGACCAAGGTCTGGACGACTGCGAAGATCTTTTGTCGCGATCACGCGCAAACTCATCACAGCCTTAAAGAAGTCTTGGCTGTATTTTGTATAGAACTGTTTGTGCGCGCTGAAGGTCACGAGGATCGCGATTTTATCTTTGATCGTGGCAACGTAGCGAGTGAAATAGTTCGGTACTTCAGAACCCATGTGCAAGGAATCGATCCAATTTTGATCGTTGATTTGCACTGTCTTCGCTTTATAAACGATCTTAGACTCTTGCGTGACACCTTTGGCTTTGATGGTGATCGGCGTATTCAATTGAGCTTCATACAAAGGGAAGGTTTCGGTGGGACCAACTTCTTTTGCCGTGAGGATTATTTTGTCTTTTT
>CAZPYX010000141.1:0-10953 GCA_964590635.1 uncultured Bdellovibrio sp. | reverse complement strand
TCAGTATTTTTCGTCCTTTTTCAGCCTAAACATTAAGCTTTTTCATAAGAATAGCGGCCTGTGGTCAGAGTAAACAGCAGATACAAGATCGTCCTGGATGGATTTGTCAGTATTCCAATTTATCACCAGATGATGTTATCGCTGTCTACTCAGTCTGCAAATAAACCCCTTATTTAATAAGTAAAGTTTGATGACGAAGGCGCAGTAAGATCAGCGCCTTTTTTCGTTTGAGGAAGGTGGCTTTTCCTTTATGTGCAATAATCAATATTAAAAAAGACGATTGAGAATTCCCTCAGTGTCTTCGAAATCAACCGAAGGTTTTTTTGAATGCCAAAGTGTGTATCCAAAACCAATAAAAAAAGACAGATTCTGATGAGCTTGCATTAAGGGGCTTGGACGGTTGGTGGCGATATCGTAGTTGTCTATGTAGGCCGCGACATAAAGGGTGCTAAATCCGGAGCGAAATGTTTCATAGAAAGAAAGTTCGTCGCAGACAAAGCCCTCTTTGGCTGTATAAGCGGGACGATTGGGGGTAGCATATTGAGCAGCCACATCGTAGTAAGTTGCCATGTAGTCCTTCGAGGCACCTTGCAGGCTGAGGCCGATATAGTCATTTCTTTGAAGTTTAAAGAACGACATTTTTTGTGAATTTTGAAAAACAATTCTGGCATCGTAGTATTGGCCATTCAGACGCGCACTATTGAAATCAGTTGCGAGAGACTGAAAGGCCCCAAGGCGAAATTGCCAATGTTCATCGAAGATTTTAACAAGCTGAGGGCCAGCATCCAATACCCAGGGAAGCTCGGGCATCCCAATTCTGGCGTCATCTGTGGCGAAATTCTGTCCTGGCTGCAAACTTCCTGAAATATCCAGATCCCAGGATTCACCCTTCAGAAGAAAGGCACGGGCCCCGTCATTTTGATCTAAACGTGTCTCAGCGCCACGATACTCAATAACAGGAATCGGAGCCCAAAATGAAGAGAAGGCTTTGGAGCCAGGATAGTGTTCAAGATAGAAATTAGTGGGAGCGAGACCAAAATCCCATAACGCATTGTTTTCCTCTGCGGCTATGGCAGGGAAGGACTGGAGTCCTTGAATCAACGTCAAAAAACTAAAACAAAGAAACTTAAAGATTTTTTGATTCATAAGCCTCTACAAAGAGTTCTGCAAAATGTAACTGATTGCAATAAACAATCTTGAAATAACGGTCTATTGTCCTGCGCGATGAAAAAAAGATGAAACAAGTGTGGATGCGCGTTCACAAATATAAATATCTAGAGAAGGTGGGGCTGCTGGCGGATTGTTAGAGGCAGATACAGGATTAGTAAGATTCGGAGCGCGAACCTGACCAGATCCCAGTTTCAGTACCAACTATGATGCGATTAGACCCCTTGTAAATGCGCTTAGGTGTTGGGAAAGAAAAATCCACTGATTATTTAGTCAGTGGGTTGTGAGTTGGTTCAAGACCTAACGTTGCTGACAGCGTTCCAGATGCCAGAGGCTTTGGATTAAAGGTGGAGTAAATGGACCAATGCTTTTGCCAGACCTGGTGGGTGCAGATGGGAACACTCAAGAATTTACAATGGTCAGCGGGCCAACGTTCTTTGCTGACAGTGCTGCTCATTACGAACGGTTCATGGAAATTGCTCTAAATGAGACAAAGAATTTTTCTGAAGCGGCAGCGAAACATATCAAAGAAACTGCATTGAATGGCCATCCTTTGCTGGCTTGGCGAGTGGCGAAGTCTTTCTTAGCTTTGAAGGCAGTTAAAACAAGCAATCCTGCGGCCATTCCCTATTTTGGAATTTCACCTTTTCAGCATGGTGAGGGAGATGAAGCCCCGTTAGTTAAATACAGTGTGCAACCTTGTGAACCCGTTTCGACATCGTCACCAAACGAAGGCGATCCTGACTTTCTTAGGTACAATTTAAAAGCGTATAGTCAAAAGAATGCGATTTGTTATAAGTTTATGGTAATGGATCGGCTAAATTCCTTCAAATACCCGGTTGAGGACTCAACTGTTCTCTGGGATAGTGAGAAGTCTCCATATCGCGAACTTGCTCGTATTCATTTACCGGCTTAAGATTTAGTAGATGAAATGTTGTGTGAAAAGTCTGTCATCAATCCATGGAATATACTTCCGGCTCATAAACCAATAGGTGGAATTAATCGACTTAGACTTGCGGCCTACTTAATGAGTATAGAAGCAAGAAAAAGAACTAATGGGTATTAAAAATCTAGTACATAGCTTTTCTGCGAGCTCCAAATGGGTTCGCTTTTTTATCAAAACCCAGGCTTAAGGGAAACTGATCAATGCTTAAAAATACTTATATTTAAGGCAAAATTAAATCAGAAAGAATTGGGCCCACGGAGGGGCAACTGCGGGTTCCTGAAGAAAATAGAAGACAACCGGCAGTCTCGGATGGAAATACATCAGAGAGCCTGAAGACAGTGGCCTCGGCTCTCTGATGAGTCTTTCGCAATGTGTGCTATTCTGGTGTTGTTTTGCAGATCACTGGTTTTGCGAAGGTCTTTCCAGCTACGGTAGTTTCGAAAGTTCCATGGATCTGACCAGCAAATGGCTGATAGACAACACTAAGTTTGAAGCCTTCAGTAGTATTCGTATAAATAACAACTTCAGGGCCGACTCTTGTTGCCTCAACTGCAAAAACTTTTGGAGCGGTCACAAAGTGCGCCATTCCGCCTTGAGTAACCAGCGAAGCACTTAATTGATTTTGAA
This sequence comes from uncultured Bdellovibrio sp., assembly GCA_964590635.1. Classification (GTDB taxonomy): domain Bacteria; phylum Bdellovibrionota; class Bdellovibrionia; order Bdellovibrionales; family Bdellovibrionaceae; genus Bdellovibrio. The sequence goes on along the minus strand of CAZPYX010000141.1, from coordinate 8,213 downwards.
CATCACTGATTGAAATGCTTGTGCTAGCCGCGCGTAGATCATTGGTTGTATTTGTCGTGCAAAGAACAGTTGAAGCTTCTGCAGTGAATGTGAAAGCTGAAACAAGAGCGATACCGATAATTTGGTTTTTCATAAATTCTTTCCTTTAATGTTATGCTAACTTTTGTTAATACAGCAATGTCCATACCACCGTGGTCTCCGGTTATATTTGCAGTAGAGTCTGATGCGCTTTGTTTTTCTGGTTCCACTTTAAGTACGAGATGAACTTCTTTCATTCTTTCAGATTAGCAATGCGATCCGGTTCTAAGTTTTTATAATCTTGCGACTGTTGAGTTCTCTATAAAGAGATATGAAGTGTCTAATAGCTAATATAGCTGAGCGGTTCTTCTGGCGCATCAAGCACAAACGTTCCTAAATTTAGTTGTTCGATTTTTTAGGTGGAAAATCCAGGCAAATGTTTTGCGTGGGGGCTTTTCGATAATTCAATGGCCTCTTTGAGTGCTTCATGAAAACCGACGAGGGTCGGGTGATTCTTTAAATTTTCCCGATAAAATCGAGCCCACTTGAACTCTGAAAATGGAGTTTCACATTTTTCAAAAACTCCTGCTTCTCGAGCCATCCAAGCAAGGCTGCGAAAAGGGTCGTCCGCAAGACCTCTGATATCTTGTGGTAAATGAACTGGCTCATGAGGACCATTGCCGATTTGATCGTAGGGGTAAATCCAGTGGGATTCAGTCATTTTTTTCCAGAATTCAGATACGGAAAGATTTGAAAGATCTGCTATTTTTTCCACGGGCACTTCCTCAACTCCTGATTCCCAGCACGAGCGAACAAGATGGTGGTGATCCACCAAATAAAGATGGGAGCCGGGGCCTTTCACTACGGGAACTTTCCGATCATGAAGATAGGTCTCGATTTCTTTGTCTTTCATCTTCTTAATTTTATCGACTCGGTAATCGACTTCTTTTATGCCGACAACCATCTGCGTAGGCTTTAAATCCAGAACCTTCGTCATCATGAACTCCCAGGAAGTGGATTTATCATAACGTCAATTCGACGAAGTTGAAAATCCACCGGTGATAGACTCATCGAAACTGGACTTATATTGAAGATGAATCAAAGAAAATTAGCGCTAACTCTGCTGGCTTGCTGCTTAAACCACTCATGAACTTTTTGAACTGCTTCGGCCTGGGTCATCGTTCCACTTTTCATCGCAGTACAAATTTTGACCTCTAAAATATCTTTTTTATGAGCTTCGTCGATGGGTTGAGGCCAGATATTTTGAATGTCATCAGAGCCGCCAGCGCAAAGAGGAATCAAGTGATCAAATTCATACTGATTCCATTCAGAGCGTGGGATATCACCATAGAGGTGAGCAACCTGAAGCTTCACATCGTAGTTGACGTTGCGATTGCAGCGAGCAATTTGTTCAGGATAGTCGTAATGATCAAAGTTTGGATCTGAGGAGCTACAGAGTACCCCCGGAGTTAAATTAGGATCGGGAACGCTCACTTGAGCGAATGAGTTATTGCAACAGAATAATAAGAAAATAAAAAAAGCTGATTTCATCGGGTCCCTCCACTGAATCAGTTGAATTTCTATTAGCTCATCTGAAAAGTCCGCCAAGCTCAAGATAAAAACGACACATCAAATCGTTCAAAACAATAACCTAACAATTGGAGTTTTAAGAATTTCAATGTCGAACTATCTGATTCTGAGTGTTGAGGCGGTTGCCAATGGTACCCTAGAGCCTGTGCTCTGCATAAACAAGATCAATAGAGTTAAGTTTGGTTGTATCGGCAACGAGTTTTCTGAATCTATCTTTGCGAAGATTTCTGAGTAGGTTACTTCCCTTAGTAAAAATCAAGGTCCGGGAAAAGAGAAATATTTTTTGAACATCATTCGCATTGGCAAAGATTTTTGTCTCAAAAAAAGAACATGCAATTTAGCAGCAATATTCAGGGATTAAATTGTCTATATAAACGACCTACGAGTGTAGAATAGCCTTTATTAACAAATGTGAATGACCGATAGAAGTAAGGCGTTTCGCTTGGCTAACTTTTTAGTGAGAAAAAAGTAGGCCCCTAAATCTCGCTTTAAGTCATCGCTTCTTGGGAAAAGCGTTTAAGAAATGCTACGGGGATTGCCGGTGATTTGGCGATATACGCTCTAAGTGTTTATGTAGTCGGTACTTTTTTGCCCTCGAAGAGGAGGTGTGCGTGAACTTCAACATGAAGATTAGCTCAATAGTTAATCTCACCACCAACGTTGAGTTATTAAAACTCAATAAAGAAAGAAATATCGAGGTCGTTGAATTCAACAAGCATTCGATTGTCTTTCAAGTTCCCGCAGAGTTTCCAATACTGCGTAGCTCGATTTTATTATCAGGCATTATTTTAATCGATGGTACAGAGAGCAATTTTCAGTTTACCGGCAAGATCACCTCATGCGAGGTCACAGAGAAACAAACAAGAGTGGCCTGCGATCTTCTGCAATATGATCGAAATCTTTGGCAAAGTTGCCTAACTTTTTTAAAAAAGAATCAGGAGCGTGCAGATCGTTTATTTATCGCTATTAAGGGCGAAAAATCATGACAAATCAAAGTAATTCTATGCGACAATTTTTCGACAATCAAACTTGCCTGATTGTCGAGCCTTCAAAGGCCTTTCTTGCGTCAATTCAAAGTTGTCTGAAAAGCTTGGGGCTGACTTCCACGGAAATTCTTGTTGCTACAAAGTACGATGAGGCTTTCCGTATGCTTGAAAAATTCAAGCCGCGAATTTTGGTCACAGAGTATGATGTCGAAGGAAAGAATGGGTTGACCCTGGCCGAGAAACAGCAATCCTTTCATGAAGATCAGAATCGAATTACAGTTGTCGTCAGCCGCAATGCCAGCGATTCCGTTATTGCAGAATCTGCGGAGGGAGACGTCGATGGTTTTTTGTTAAAGCCATTCTCCGTTGATGACTTTAAGAAAAAGCTTTTAACTATAATTGATTACAAGATAAATCCGTCTGAATTTTTAAAAAAAATAAATGTTGGACGGATTTTAATGCAAGATCACAAATATGATCAGGCAACAAAAATGTTTATCGACGCTAAAGGCTCAAATGAAAAGCCAAGTCTTGCGTGCTTCTATGCTGGTGATTCCTTGAAGCTTCAAAATGATCTCAAGTCGGCTTTGAGTGAATTTCAAGAAGGCAGAAAGTATCAGCCATTGCACTATAAGTGTTTAATCGGCGAGTTTGAAATTCTTGTGCAGAACAAGGATTATGCTCAAGCTCATCAGCTTATACCTATTATCATAAAGAACTTTCCACTAACACCACAGCGCTTGATTCAGGTGTTTATTGCGGCGGTTTATTCGCGGCATTTTGATTATCTGCCGTCCTACTATGAGCAGTTTATAAAGCTTGAACATAGATCTCCGGAATTAATTAAAATAGCCTCCGTTGCATTATTTACCGGTGGTAAATGGTACCTTCAGAAGGATGATGTGAGCCATGCCTGTGATCTCTTTGATAAAGGATTGAAAGTTGTGAGTCGTGAATTGTCATTCCTAGAATTAGCAATCAACGAGTTGCTTAGAGCTGGGGCTGTCAAAGAGGCCGAGGCATTTTTTTCGAAGGCTGCGCCTTCGGATGTAGGAACTCCAGAATTCAACCGATTGTCTTTTAAAATTGATCAGCAGGTGTTGCCAAAAAATCAACTTCTGGAAAAGGCACGAAAGTTAGCGCAATCAGGAGAAGCGGATCCTGAGTCTTACAAGGTGATTGTAAAGATGTTTGCAGAAGAGGGCAGAGTTACTTTCACGGAGTCGGTTATCCAGAGAGCTGTTTCTTCCTTTCCTGATTTAAAGACGATTTTATATGAGATTCTGGAAGAAGGTATACTCAAGAGTGAAGTTAAGTCTTAGAATCTCCATCTTGTCGTCCATTGCTTTTAATCTATCGTAAAAGTCCTGAAGGATTGAGGGGACGACGATTTTCCAATCGTTGACACACGACCTAGGCCGTAACTGAAACATGTTTTTCGTCCACTCGATCTATTCCAATGATGGTGAGGCTCCTACCCTGAAGAGCGGGAGGTTTGTCTATGTATCATCTGAAAAAAATCATTCTTTTATGCTATCTGCTCTACGTAGGAATTGCGTCGGCAGAAAATGTTAAGCCACTCAACTTGTTCGAGGTGAAGATCTACTCAGGGCCGGATGTTCTCTATGAGGATACGGAAGAGCACGTTCAGCCTTACGTAATAGAGCCGGGTCCTCTTGCTTTGTGTGCGACCCCCATAGTTGCAAACGGCTGTTGTGGCTACACGATCTTGGATGGCTACAATAATAAAAACGTCAATTACAATGGACCTCTTGCAGTCTTTGGAAGTGAGGCTGCAGCAGAGACCTGGGCGAAAACTCAGGTTGCGCGCATGTCGTTTTTTTTGCCTTACAGTGAAGACATAGCTTTGATTCAGGGATGGAACTATGACAATGGCGGAGCACATTCTGCCGTTGATTTTTGGCGTAGCGCTGTGACGGCTAACACGGATGTGACTTTCAAAGTTTTAGCGACAGCATCAGGAAGAGTGGTCTCGAAAGTGTGGGATAACTGGTTTGGAAATACTTTAGTCATAGAGCACACGGCCAAAGACGGCTCAAAGTATCGCACGATCTACATGCACTTGCGCAATGGCTACACACATGATCTCACCGCGGCGCAGGCGATCGTTCCTCCGGATCCAAATGGCAATGACAATTGGGCGAAGTACGCTCGCTATTCGAAAAAATACACCAGCAAACTTTATTGGGGACAAGAGTCGCAAACCATCGCTGTCAATGTCGGTGATATCGTTCAAGCAGGACAATATCTTGCAACCTCTGGCAATACTGGCGCCGGAGGAGCAGGCAACGGCTTGAATAATGATGGCAGTCCAGCTGATACAACTCGCGCCAATAATCATTTGCATTTCATGTTGTCAGTGCCTGATCCGAAAACCAGTGGTGCGTGGGTCTTCATCGATTCATTTGGAGTTTACAATCAAGTCAATACCGGATGTTACGCATTGATGAAACAAATCGGGTATGCGCGGTTCTTTGTGCCGTACTATTCAAGCTTTGATAATATCGGCTGGGATTTGTACAACTTTTATTTTTCATATTATCCAAACATGGGTCTGGGACCTCAAACTCTCAGTCTCTACAATAGCGGTGGTAGTGTTTTAGCTGCGGGGGTTTTCGATGCCTCGGTCAGCGATCCATGGGCTGTGCGTGGCTATCTTACAGCGTCGGAGTTCAATCAGTGGTTTGCCACTTACAATCAGCAAGGCTTGCGTCCTCGGGAGTTGCAAGTGCTGATTGCTAGCGATGGGCTGCCCCGATTCACGGCGATTTGGCAAAAGCATGGCTCAGAAGGCTATTATACTTGGCTCAACATGAGCGATGCTGACATGATGGCGAAGTGGAATGATCTTGTCGTCAATCAAGGGTACCGCGTTGAGGACTATGTCGCATACACGGTCAGTGGTCAGCGCAAGCATGGAGCCATTTTTGTAAAAGATGGGCAGGGCTTTCAGCTCTGGTACAATATGACTCAAGCACAGTATCAGCAAAAGTTTAACGATCTGTGGGTTGCTGGCTGGCGTACAACGAGCTTCAATGCTGCTGATCTGCCGTGGGGCCAAACATATTCAAGCGTCTGGATGAAAAAGCCGGGAGCATGGACGACATGGTTCAACTTAACCACTGATCAGTATCAACAAAAATTCAACGATCTGAACAGTCAGGGTTATCGCGTTTGGAAAGTTCAAGGCTATGGCAATGGTTACTTCGGCGCCATTTGGACGAAGTAAATCACTTCCGCGCAAAAGAAAAGGCACTGGTTTTGCTGTAGTGAAGTTTAATCCCTTGGGGTTCGCACCCTTACGAGCGATAAGCATATGTCTCGCCGCTCCCATGGCAAAAAAAAGGGAGCGCAAAGGCCGTAAATGAGTTCGTCGCTCAGTAGTTTTACAGATAAAATGGTTAATTTTACGCAAAAGAAGACTCCCAAGGGGCGCATTCCTAAAAAACCGTCTTCAGAAATGCCCTATATTTCTAATCATGAGTTGTACTCGCTAGTGGCACAAGTTTGGCTATGCTTCACATTAGATAATTTAACTAAAAACTTATAAGGAGATTTATCATGAAAAACGTATTCGTTGCAGCCGTATTGTTGGTGTTTTCCGTAAACTCATATGCTGGATTAAATTTGAAGTTGAATTGTAGTGGCGCCGAAGCGAACGGAAAAACGATGAAGGTTGCTATCGACCTTTCCAATGTTCAGTTCAAGGATGCTTCAAGCATGGGAACTGGCGCTTCGATCGCTCTGGATGAAGACGGTAAATCTGCGACGGCCCCGGCTTTGGTAGCGATGCAGAAGGCTGGTGAGCTTGATGTTATGACTGCTGGTGGGTTCATGTGTGGAATCGTGATTAATCAGGATCAATCTATTTCTGCAACCTGTGGTGTGATGTTGGGTGCGGGGATGACTAAGTTGACTTGTGAGAAGCAGTAACAGAGAGGCAAGAGCCCTATCTGAAGCCTTAAAAATATCTACTTGAGAAACGAAGGGACCAAGTGACGAACTTGATCCCTTCTATTTGTACGGCAAATTTTAATCAACGATAAAAAGCCTAACGCCGGTTTTAGTCGAATAGCGATGAGGCTCGGCGTTCGAGGTAACCTGGAAGATGATTGACCCAAAAAAGTGGCACCAACTGGCTCCATAATCAAAGATCCCATCAAAGAATTTTCAAATTGAGATCAATGGCATCGCCAACCAGTTTTTTGGCCCAGTGAATTGCCATCCTGTTGAAGTCTAATTAGCAGTAGAAACAATATTGTTTATTGTGAGCGCGGGGATGAAGTTTTATGAGCTGGCGTCTCAACCTTTTTGAGTAAATTTCTTTTCTTCGGTGCGAGTCTAATGGAAATATACCTAACTTGTATTAAAAGAAAGGTTGAGATTAAAAATCTCAGCCTTTTTTTATTCTGTAAGTGTTGTCTATTTAAGACAGATGGAGGTTTTTCTTTCTAAAACCTTTTCGCCCATGAATTTCGCGGGATTTTGAACTGAAGAACTTGAGATAGAAAGATGATGAGTTTCTGATTTAGTGTATTCTTTCCTTCCAAGTCCCAAGGCAGTAGGGATGCAGTTGGTCCAGCCTGAACCAACTTGAACATCATCACTGGCGCTGAGGTTGGGGTTCATTTGCACTTCGGTATAACCATACATATGCAAACCATCGGTATTCACTTTCCCTAGAGAGATAACTTCGCTCGAAGTTTTGCTTTTCAAAGTTACTTCGCCTGTGTTGTCGTTAATGACGGCATAACTGTAGGTATAGAACGCATCATTAGCTGTAATGTTGTACCAAACATCAGATCCTGCGAATCGGATGGCCGTGGCGACAAAAGTGCCATTTAGAGAGCGCTCACCAAAACTTGCGCTTGTGTAAATCATCGCACACGTTTTTGAAAGATCTTTGGAGCAATCATCAGCCGCAAAAGAAACGGTGGCTCCGAAGAAGATAGAAAAGGCAGTCATAATATTCAGTACATTCATATTGACCTCGCATGGATTAAGTTGCGAGGAAGATAGCGCAATGTTGTTAAATTCTCAAGAGCGGAGGCAATTCGTAAATCTATTGGTTCCGTCATCTGTTTAGTATTTTTACACCTCTAAAAAAGTCCGTGCGTTGGTTTCTTAGTTTCGTGTTTCTTATCCGTCTTTAGAAGTGAATTAGACAGATTTGAAGGTTTATTACCAGTGAAAAATTGGAATGCTGTGAGTGTGATAGTCTTCAGTTAGTGAAGGGACATTATGTGGCACGTTTCTAGACTATCTACATGGTGTAAATACGATGGTCAGTACTGCGTGCCGAGATCAAAGAGATTGTCCAGTAACCATGATAGCAAATTTCATTTCTCCCAATTTCACTTAATATATTTCATTTATGTTTACAATAGTGTCGCTTCGTCTGTCGGGAATACTCGTTCCACATTTATCTCAAATGAAGTGCTGGTCAATTGAGACGGAGAAGTGATGCAATGTCGTCATCTTAAATCCATCCTTTGCTTCGGAGGGGATATATACTTTAGATATCAAAAATCTGTCTAACCATGGTCGATCTGTACGCGTTGAGGTTATAGTAAACGACAGCATTGTACTTAAGCCTCA
>CAZPYX010000140.1:0-10962 GCA_964590635.1 uncultured Bdellovibrio sp. | reverse complement strand
TTCATAAAACTGCAGGCGTTCCACGATGCCGAATCTGTCTCGGAATGGTGGATTCAAAAGTCCTGCTCGGGTTGTCGCACCCACCAAAGTAAATGGCGCCAACTGAAACTTCATAGAGCGCGCGCCCAGGCCATCCCCTGTCACGATATCGATATAATAATCTTCCATCGCCGTATAAAGATATTCTTCCACATGACGACTAAGGCGATGGATCTCGTCGATGAACAAAACTGAATGCGGCTTCAAAGACGTCAACACCGCCGCCAGATCACCTTTTTTGTCGATGGCTGGGGCTGATGTCATTTTCATTTCCGCGCCCATGTCATTGGCAATAATTTTTGCCAATGTCGTTTTACCCAATCCCGGAGGACCACTTAGCAAAACATGATCCAAGGGCTCGCCACGATGTTTAGCTGCCGCGACGAAGACTTTGATTTTTTCTTTTACATTTTCCTGACCAGGAAAATCCTCAAAGCGCTGGGGACGGAGTTCGTTTTCCCAAGCCTTCTCGCCGTCACCAACAACATCACCTTCTAAAATACGACTCATGATAATGCTCCTGATAAAGTTTGAAAGCCTTTACGAATACCATCTTCAACTGTGATATCTACAGGCAAAGTGGCAACAAACTGATCCACGTGTTGGGATTTATAACCCAAATTTAAAAGTGCAGAAGTGATTTGCGTCAAAGATTCTGATTTCACTTTTGAAGTTTCTTCGATGGAAACAAGCTTTCCTTTTAAAGTCAGGATAATTTGCTCTGCGGTTTTCTTGCCGACCTTTGGCAAAGCAGAAAGACCTTTTGCATTGCCTGCCTCAATCAATTCGTGAATAGCCGTGGGCCGCCCTCCTGACAAAATACTCAAGGCCATTTTAGGCCCCACGCCATTTACTTTAAGCAAAGAAAGGAAAAGGTTTTTTTCTTCTTTATCGTGGAATCCAAAAAGCGTCAGCGCGTCCTCGCGAACATGAGTGTGAATCCAAACAATAATGTCATTGCCCAAAAGATTTTGGAAATCTTGAAGAGTATTCGAAGAAGCGTGAATTTCATAACCAACGCCATGGACGTCGATCAATGCAGAGTCTCCCAGGACTTCAATAATTTTCCCGCGCAAATATCCGATCATAAACTCACCGCTTTTTGTAAAATCAATTTTTTCTTCATTTCAAAGGCATGATAACAAGCCATAGCCAAGGCATCCGATGCATCAATACGATTGATGGCCTTGATATTTAACATCACCTTCAGCATCGCTTGAACATCTTCCTTGCTAGAACCACCGTTGCCAGTGATTCCTTTTTTAACCGATCGCGTGGCATATTCAGATACGCCAGCTTTTCCCAAACCCGCTTCATACATAATCACGCCACGGGCGTGCCCCAACTTAAAGGCACTGTCGACGTTTTTACCAAGGAAGATTTTCTCGATAACAACTTGATGAGGTTTGTACTTTTCCATAACCTCGCGAAATGCAGAGCCGAGCTCTGTCATGCGCGCATGAAAAGATTCATCAGCGTCCATCACAATCACACCGTGATTGATATGTTCAATTTTTCCATTTTCAACGCGAACAACGCCGAAGCCGGTAATGCGGGAGCCGGGATCGACCCCGAGGATAGTTAAGCTACTCATAGGGATAATTTCATGCCGAAGCTATTGCTTAGTCAATGAATCTGCTTTAGTATTTTTCTATGCCCAAGATAGAAACAAGCGCCATCGAAAAATATCAGACGCTCCTCGCGAAAGACCCGAATTCTCAGGTTTTCGCGCCTTTGGCTGAGGCCTATCGCGAAATGGGTATGATGAAAGAAGCCATGCAGATTGTGACTGCGGGCGTTCAACGCCACCCGCAATTTGTTGGAGGATTGGTCACATACGCAAAAATTCTGCGTGATGCTGGCAAATTCCCCCAGGCCCTTGAGGTCTTGAAAAAGGCTACAGGCTTGGCTCCCGAGAATATTCTCGCCCACCAATTGACGGCGGAAGTGCAACTGGGAAACAAAAATCCCAAGGATGCTCTGAAGGCATTCAAGATGGTTTTGTTCTTAAATCCAAATTCAAAGTCAGCACAAAAAGCAGTTCAGAAATTGGAATCTCTGACGGCCGACGAGTATGATGACGAAGTTTTTGCGATGGCAAAACTTCCGAATGTGAACTTGGATGCCCCTTCTGCAGATAAACAATTCACATCAACAACAATGTCCCCGGCCATCCCGGAACCCATGTACAAGCCCGCGCCTCAGCCTAAAAACAAGGCAATGGAGCGCATGCTTTCTTTGATTGACGCTTTTATTGTTCGCAATGATTTAGAAAAAGCCCATGCCCTTCTTAAGGACACCCGCATTGAATTCGGCGACCATCCTGAAATTGAAAGACGCATGAAAACCCTTCAGGTTCGTTATAATGAGCCCGAGGAACCTATGCCACTCAAACCTTTGCGTTCGCGCGAAGAGTTGATCCACCAAAAGAAGCTCGAAACCCTCGAGATGATGCTTCGCAGAATCGAAGAGTACAGAGCACAGGGTTGACCTCCCCCCGCCTTTTCAGCTTATATTAGGTCCTTTCGGTACCTGCTTCCCTTTGGTTCAAAAATGACGATCTTATTTAAGATCTGCCATGCGATGTACTTTTTTGAATCAAAGGGAAGCAGGTACCTAACGAGAGGATTTTAGCATGTACGAAACATCAGACTTTAAAAAAGGCCTTAAAATCATGGTTGAGGATAAACCTTACGTGATCGTGGACTTCCAACACGTTAAGCCGGGCAAAGGCAATCAGTTCAGCCGCACAAAATTGAGAAATATGCTTACTGGCCAAAATCTTGAAGTCACTTTCAAGTCTGGCGAAAAATTCGAAGTACCTAACGTTGAAAACAAAGAGATGTCTTTCTTGTACAAAGACGATTCTGGTTACAACTTCATGTCTCAAGAGACTTTCGAACAAATCGCGATGAGCGAAGAAGATCTTGGCGATTCAAGATACTACCTTACCGAGAACCTCAAAGTCGTTGTATTGTTCTACAATGAAAAAGCAGTTGCTGTTGACGTTCCTAAGGCTGTTAATTTGACAGTTGCTAAATCTGATCCTGGTATCAAAGGTGATCGCGTTTCTGGTGCGACAAAACCTGCGACAATGGAAACTGGTTTGGTTGTAGGTGTTCCTCTACACATCAATGAGGGCGATGTTCTTCGCATCGATACTCAAACTGGTGACTACGTAGAGCGCGTGAACCAAAAATAGTTCTGAAAAGTCTTTGCTTACGGAAGTTATTAAAGGATTTTTATCTGTTTAAAATACTTCCGTAACGCAAGATATTAAGTCTCCGCTAATACTCAATTATATACCAAAATATTGAGGACTGTTTTACTCCTAAAAATACAGGAGTTTTGATCAGTTAGCGGAGGCTTTTTTTGTCTACTTTCATTGAGTTAGAAATTCAAAATTTGCTCAATCAGACTCAAGATCTTGACGAAGTAGCCGCACGCCTCACAAGCACGCTTGAATCCACACCGGATAATTTCAATCTCGACAATATCACTGCGTTCGCTCGTTTTCTTAGTTTGTCTGGAAAGCACCACAGACTTGTCGAATTTATTTTGAATCATCTTGAAAATGAAAGCTTTCCGATTCCTTGGCCTTATTTTTTAGAGGCCCTGGGACATGCCACTTTAGAGCTCGATGAAAAAACCGTGAAGGCGTTGGTTGAAGGAATTGTTGAATCCGGCGCAGAATCAGAAGCAGCACGCTCGCAGGCTCTGAATAAGTACGAACCTCTTTTGGGTGAATGGCGCAGCAACCGCAAATACAAAATTCATAAAGATTACCTTAAGAATAAAAAAATCTTGCTCGACATGTTGATCACGTTGCGCACTCAACAACTCTACGAACAAGAAAAAAATCTTCTGCAACGTTTGCAAAAGCTTTATCCCGATGACGCCGATATTCGCAAAGAAGCGCAGGAACACAAGCAGCGCTATGCTTTGGAAATTCTGTCACGTCGTTCACCAAAAGCTCGCGAAGCTAATACTGACGATCTGGAGACGAAAGACCCTGAAACAGAACAGGCCTTGCGCGCGCTTTTAATTTCATTGCAGGAACATGCAGAACAAGATCCCGACATGGCTTTCGATTTCGCCATTGTGGCCTTTATGTTAGAAGGTTATGAAGAGGCCTTAGAGATTTTAGAGTTCAGCGAGCAGACAGAGTCCTATCTTTGGTTGCGCTTAGAAATTCTTTTAAAGTGTCGTCGTTTCGTGGAACTTCTAACCGAAGTGGCTCAAGTCGAGATGTTGCTTTCCCATGAGCCAGAAACTTTCTTTGCCACAGCTTATCTTCGTGCCCAAGCCCTTTGGGGTCTTGGACAAAAACATACGGCCATTGAAGTATTGGAAGGCCTTTTGGCTTCACGCCCCCACTATCGTGCCGCTAGTGCCTTGCTCAATATCTGGAGCGGTCAATGAAACGTGTGTTCTGGATTCTAGTCACACCGACTTTGGCATTTTTAGTTTTGTGGGGACTTGGCAACTGGCTGATTATTCCACGCTTGGAAACTTGGGCTTTGCAAGAACTGCAAAGTTATTCTAAATCTTCTTTGCCTGTGGAAATCAGCGCCGCGAAATTGCGACTGCGCATTCTTCGTCCTTCTTTGGCTTTGGAAGATATTACGATCACCCCTAAAGACGATATCGGCAAAATTCTTTCTAAAATACATATTGCCAGCGCTCGCGTACATCTTGATTTCTTCCAACTGCTTGGTGGACGTGTGAACCTTTCGGCCGTGGTCGTCGACTCCCCAGAGGCAAGAATCAACATTGATTCTTTACTGGATGACAAAACTCCGGCCAAAGAACTACCCGTGGATCAAATTTTTGCGATCACCGAAAAACTTCCTCTGCAAAAAATATTTATTCAAAATATTCATGTTCTAGTTGAATCTCCGAAGTTGGGGTTTGCCGTAGAAGTGAAAAACGGCGGATTGCTTTTAACCAATATGGGCAAGAACATCACAGCAAAAGCCGATGTTCCAGATCTGCAAGTGCAACTGAAAGAGTTCGGTCACTTTGCTGGCTCATTCGACACCCACATCTATGTCACTCGTCAGTCTTTACGCATTCTTCAATTGGGCGCGCGCCTAGATCAGTCCGAATTCATTGTTCATGGCGAACTAACTCCATTTAAAGATCTTACTATCAAGCCTTCGGGAGTCATTTCACTGTCAGGGAATGTGGCTCTCAATGATATTTACAAAGAACTTAAAAAAGTAAAACCACATCTAAAGCTTCCTGAGTTGGCCGGCAAGCTCAACACTGAAATCGAAGCACGCTTCAATGGTAAAGACGATTACCGTGGAAAAGCAGAGATCAATACTCAAGCTGTTGTTGTCGATAAGTTTGAATTAGGCGACGCACGGATTCAGGGTGAATTTAAAAACCGCGTGATTTCAATTTCAGAAGTGAACATCAAACATCCTGCGGGAACTGCCACTTTGGTAAAATCACAAATCGAATTAGATCGTGATTTCGAATTCAAATCCCGCATTAAAGTTGACAATCTAGATCTACAAAAACTTTTCGTAGCTTTAAATTTGGGCGACATTCCCGCGGGACTTTCTGCAAAGGCAGAACTTCCTTGTTCTGGAAAAATCAAACCGACCTTTATCTTAACTTGCGAAGGGGCTCAACTCAGCGCCAACGATATTTGGGTTAAGTCTGATAACTCCAAAAAGGGTACGGCCATTTTGAATTTGAAGTCCATGGCAGCCAACGGTCGCGTGCAAGTCACACCGAAGGCCGTCGCATACAACGCCAATCTTTCCATGGGCGATAGTTCTGGGACCAGCGAAGGCGTTATTGATTTCAACACAGGATTTAAAATCTCTTACAAAACTAAAAAGTTAGATTTCAAAAATATTCAAAATCTTTCGAATTTAAAAATGCAAGGCAGCGCCAGCATTGAAGGAACCACCGAAGGCGATTCCCACACTGCGACTTTTGGCATGAGCATCAACACCCGTGATTTTATTTTTGAAGACTTCAATCTGGGCAATGTCATTGCCAATGTCAGCTTGAAGAGCGGTCATCTTCTTTTCAATGATATCGCCGGAGCTCAAAACAAGACCCAGTATCTCGGCGATTTAGATGTGGACCTTGGGCATAATCACATTTCGGGAAGTTTCAGTTCTCCAACCACAGAACTTGCCGATGTGGCCACCATCTTAGATGGTTTCTATCGCTTCCCGATCAGCCTCCAAGGTTCTGGAGCTGCCAAAGCCCAAGTCGATGGGCCTCTGAATTTCTGGAAACTGAATTATAAAGTTGAATCCAACTTTAAAAATGTCAGCCTGGGAAAAGAAAAGTTCGACCAGTTGCATTTCAATGTGGCTGCAACCAACGGCAATATCAAAACTCAAAAAGTACAATTATTGAAAAATGCTTCAGTGGCGAATGTCACGGGTGGCATCAGCTCAGATCAAATTCTAGCCTTACAAATTGACGGTAAGAATTGGAAGCTCGAAGAATCAAATATCGTTACCGCCATTAACTCAAGCATCTACGGGACTTTAAATTTTTCTTCCGAAATAAAAGACACGATCAAAAATCCCCATGTCATCGTCAAAGGCACCATCACCGATACGATTCTTGAGGATCAAGAAATTCCGAATTCTAATTTCATTCTTCGCACAGACAAACACAGCCTTTCTGGGCAAGTCAGTCTTTTCGGCGATAAGGTGAATGGTGAATTCCAATACCCTTACGACAAAGGGGCTGTGCCTCTTTTAGTTAAAATGAAAACTAACAACTGGAATTACTCCAGCTTGTTGGCCCTGGTCGGAGGCGCCAATTTGGCCGCCGAGTATGATTCAAATCTTTCGTCGGTCATCGATCTTCGCTCGGATAGCGGCGACTTATTCAGGTCCACGGGAAAAGTTCATATTGATAGCTTCTATTTGAAGCGCGGTCACATGAGTGTAACTAACAACAGCCCGATCGATATCAGCAGCGAAAACGGCATTATCAACATCAGAAACTTCATTCTTAAAGGCCCGCAAAATTCAATTCGCGTTGGCGGCAGCAACTTCACGACAGAGCGTCTGGCAATTAACGTTGATGCCAATACTGATTTACGTCTTTTGCAAATCTTTATGCCCTTCCTTGAAGATCTGGGCGGACCTCTAAATATCTCCGCCGGAATCAGCGTCCCCCTAACGAAGCCAGAATTTCTAGGCACGGCGAATCTGGCCAATGCTTATTTTAAAATAAAAGTTTTCCCTCATCCCTTGGAAAGACTGGCGACGGATGTTTCATTTTCACAAAGTCGAATCCTGATCAGCGGAATTCGCGGGCAAATTGCTGGCGGAACTTTGAGTGGCGACGGAAGCGTTATCATCAAGGGCGTTCGTGATCTGCAAACATCCATTCAAGCACATCTTGAAAATGTCTCTTTGAATGTGCCTGATAAAGTTCGCACCAATGGCAATGCCGATTTGACTTTTTCTGGGCACTGGTTCCCCTTCACCCTTGCCGGTGTTTATCATGTCTCCGGTGGCCTAGTTGAAAAAGAATTTACCGAAGGTTCCGGCGGAGTGACTGGCATCAGACAAAGCGTTTATCTGCCAAAAGTTTTGCGTGAAGCACAATTTGAGCCGGTCCTTTTGGACATGCAAATCATTTTGGATCGTCCACTGCCTGTGAAAATGTCCTTGTTTGATGGGTCTGTCACGGGAAGCTTGCAAGTGAAGGGGCCTCCGTCCAATCCTATTCTTTCGGGACGCATCACCGCTGATCGCAAATCAAAGTTGATCTTCAAAGACAAATTATTTGAAGTGCAAAATGCGACCATTGATTTCACGGATCCTAACGAAATCAATCCCAATCTTTTTGTTACGGCCAACTCACGTATCAATGAGTACGACATCACTTTGATTGCGCAAGGTCCTGCGAAAAGTCCTTCAATCAAAATGAGCTCGGTGCCGCCATTGAGCGATCAGGACATCATTTCTTTGATCGCCCTGGGCGTAACCTCCACAAATCTGGATCAAACAGCAGGACAACAAAAATCAGCAGCGGAGCAAGCTGGCTATGAAATTGGCTTCAACACCTTAGCAAAACCAATCACCAACACCCTCGAAAGTACTTTGGGCTTAGGCTTAGACGTGGCAATGACGTCTCAATACGACTCCACACGCAATATCAGTATTCCGAAACTTACTTTAAGCCGAAAGCTTTCAGATCGCGTGAAAGTCTCTGGCAGCCGCCCCGTCGGCGGAGACGCCGTTGGTTATGATGTGAAACTTGAATATCTTTTAAATACGAATATTACTGCAGTTGGATCTTATGAAAATAAGAGCTTGTATGAGAACACTATCCTGCAAAATACGCCTCAGGAAACTGAAAACGTATTCGGTCTTGATCTTGAATTTAAGCGGGAGTTTAAATGATTTTTTCTGCTCGCGCTTTGTGCTTCTCTGCCGCACTCTTAATTTCTTTAGGAACAAGTTCCGCTTGGGCTAAGAAAAACATCGATCTTTCAAATATTCCAGAATCTGTGCGTGCTGAAATATACAAGCGCTTCCCACAGGCAGAGCGTGATCGTATTGGATTAGACCAAGTTGACGACATCATTCGCTTCATTCAGCTCAAACCTGACTTCGATCATCTGCAGGTTTTTGACAATGGCAACGTCTACAAAGTCAGCTTTCATAAAACCAAACGCATTGGTGACGTGACTTTCGCTGGCGTGAAATTTCTTTCTAAGTCAGAAGCCGCTAATTATTTGTCGATCAAGTCCGGGGACGTTTTTGACCAACAGACCTTGATTGATCAAGGCGATAAGCTTCGTTTGAACTATAAAGATCAAGGCTTCCTTAACGCCATTGTCGACATTGAAATGCCTCCCCGTGCCGATGGCAATGTCGACATCAACGTTAAAGTTACTGAAAATAAACGAACATTGGTTGCCAATATCATTTTGCAAAGTCCTAATGCTGAGCTGAACAAAACTTTGGCCAAACGCTTGGAAAAAATGGTTGATGATCCGTTGACTGAAAAGACTTTGGCCAGCATCAATAAACGCGCCCGCGCCTTTCTCACCGAAGAAAACTATGACCGTGCAGACATGACCGGGCCGACAATCGCTTATAATAGCGATGAATCTCAAGCCACGCTGACCTACCGTGTGGAAAGAGTTGAGAAATATTCTTTCGAATTCAAAGGCGTCTATCTTTTAGGTGAACGCAGTGTCAAGAATGCGTTGGATCTGGACAACTTCTATTCAGCCAATCCGACGATTGGCGCAGAGCTGGCGCAACGTATTCGTAACTACTATTACTCTGAAGGATATGCTCGCGCCGAAGTCAGCAGCCAGGAAGTCGAAACGAATACCCCTTTCCTAAAGAAGATCGTTTTCGATATCGACGAGGGTCCGAAGATAAAAATCCAAGACATTGTTATGAGTGGTAAGTTCAGCCGCAAGCCTGAACATTATGGTCGCTTTATTCGCAATCACAGCTCAGAAATTGTTGGCAAAGGATACTTCAATAAAGACGATCTGGAGGCCGGTGTTCGCAATTTGATTTTGCAATTGCAGAATGAGGGCTACCTACAAGCAAAAATCATTTCCACACGCATTCAATACAACCGTGAAAAAACAGGAGTTACA
Source organism: uncultured Bdellovibrio sp. (assembly GCA_964590635.1). Lineage (GTDB taxonomy): Bacteria > Bdellovibrionota > Bdellovibrionia > Bdellovibrionales > Bdellovibrionaceae > Bdellovibrio. Next base: position 1,304 of record CAZPYX010000140.1, on the reverse strand, counting down.
CTTTTCGTCAACTTAGATGAAGGACCTTTAACCATCATCCAGTCCGTAGAGTTCAGCGGCAATAGCGCCTACACCAACGAGCAACTTTTAAAAGTCACTGATTTGAAACCAGGGCCTTTGAAATTAAGCCAAATTGAAACTGCCGTGGTGAACATTAAGAACCACTATAAAAATAACGGCTACATTGAAATGCAGTTGCTTAATGAAAAAGAAGATCTTGTCACCTATGACGAGACCAGCACACAAGCCATTCTGCACTTCAAAATTTTCGAAGGCCCACAAGTGCGGGCGACTTCCATCGTTATTGAAGGTAACAGCTTCACTAAAGACTATGTGATCCTTAAAGAGTTGGAAATTGAGCCCGGTCAATTGATCACTCCACAAAAGATTGCAGACTCCATCACCCATCTACAAAGAACAGGCTTCTTCAGTACGATTGAGGTGCATACCTTAGAGGAAAAAACCAATCAGGCCAACCGCACTCTTTTAGTTAAGGTTTCGGAGCGTGATCCGGGTCTTTTCACTGTGGGTGCCGGTGCGACGAATGAACGTACGTTCACTTTACGCGGTTACACCAGCATCGCCTATCGCAATCTTTTAGGAACAGGTCGCGGTCTTTCCCTTCGCTTGGAGGGAAATTACAATGTGACCGAGTTTAAGTATCTGGAAAGTAAAATTGTCCTGGGCTACCTCGAACCTTATTTGTTCGACACTAAAGTACGAGGCCGTATCAACATCACTCGCTCTAGTCAGATCACTGACTTTAATGTGGGACAGATTACTGACGTAAACTCTTATACTTATTCCATCGAAAAAGATCTCACGACCCATATCTTAGGAACCTGGGATGTTTGGTCTTTGGCGCAAGTAAAAGACTATGGTTTGACTTCGTCCTATCCTTATCAACCGGATCGCCAGGATATCGTCACAACGGGACCGAATATCGATTTTGACTATCGCGACAACCCGTTCACACCGACTCGCGGGACCTTCACGCGTATCAATGCCGAATATTCAGATCCTGTGATTGGTTCTTCAGAGACCATTAAATACTGGCGTGCCGTTGCCAGCTTCACCCATTACTGGGCTATCGACAGATGGCAAAAGCAACCCGTTATTTGGGCCAATCAGCTTCGCGGCGGCTATTTGAAAAACTTAGCGAATACCACCTCTAACGTGAATGGTGTTCCTTGGGATAAAAAAGGTTTCAGCTTAGGGGGCACATCCACGGTGCGCGGTTACGAAGCCGGAACTGAATACTTCCCGAACAACAAAGATCTTGGTATCGAAGGTACGAATAATAA
>CAZPYX010000139.1:0-11117 GCA_964590635.1 uncultured Bdellovibrio sp. | reverse complement strand
AAACACAGCACAATATTTCCACTCATGGAGTAGCCGATAGTGACTTGCTTTTTCCCAGGAAATTTCGTGCGCAGAACTTTTAAAACTTCCGAGACATCTTCTGCTCGACCCGAGTGATAAGGATGTCTTGCTTGTTGTGCGCCTTGACCAGCACCACGGTGATTGACCAAAACCACCGTATGACCTAACTGCCGACAAAGAATGGCCGTTCTTTGCATATAATCGGCATACACATCCCCAGAAAGACCGTGATAAAGGCTGACGACAACATCAGTATGACCTTGGTGATAAAAACAAAAAAGTCGATCCCCATCAGGAAGATCGACTTCAAAATTTTGTCCAAGATTTTCAAGTTCCGGAGATTTCAGGAAGTGAGCCCACAAAGTTTGCCCGTGACCGCTAGCGGCCCAGAACGGAGCTTCACATGAAATCAACTTTAGTCTTTGCAATAGTACGTTCCATTAATCATTACGTATCCATCAGGACGAGAACCTTTAGGATCGTGATGTAGCCAGTGGATCATCGGTCCAACTTCTGTCCACAGAAACATTCCACCCATCGCTACTACGTCGCCAACTTTAACAGGAACACGTGGGCACATGTCTGAATTATACACAGCTTGCATTTCCTTTCCATTAGAAAGACGCACAACCCATTTTTGATGTTTCAAACCAACGTTGTCATCAGGCAAAAGTTTAGTAACAACCATTCCTGAACCTTCTACGAAATCCACTCGCTTTCTGCCATCAACCGCTCTAACGATTGCTGCATCACCAACATTTGGATTGTTAACTGTCGAAGAATCTTCTCCACGTGAATTATTGTTGCCATTATTGTTGCCACCGCGTTTTGCTTCCGCAGTTGAGATCACCAAAGTTGCAGTCAGAGACAATAGAACTAGTTTGCTAAAAGCTTTCATGGAATTTCCCCCTCCAAGTAAAAATGCTTTTATCAAACGTGCGGACAAAGACAATTAATAATACTGTTATGAATAACGAAATTCATAAAACGAATAAAAACAGGAACAGTCTGACAGGATATGAAATTTTTACTTATAGACCACATTCTCGATAGTTACGTAGTCCTCACCGGAGGGCTTGATGAGTTTCACCTCATCGCCAATTTTTTTACCCAATAACGCACGTGCAACCGGGGACTTCCAAGAAATTTTTCCTTGTTTAGGGTCAAACTCGTCCTCTCCCACGATTTGGTAGGTGATTTCGTCGCCGTCCTCATTAAGCAAAGTCACAGTGGCACTGAATAAGATGGTGGGCCCTTTCATGACCTTGGGATCTACAACCTCTGCGTCTTCAATACGTTTTGTTAAAAAGCGCACCCGTTTATCGATCTCGCGCAGACGACGTTTGCCATATTGATAATCTGCATTTTCAGAGCGATCACCATTACTAGCGGCCCAGGCAACAACTTCGACAAGCTTGGGACGTTCCCCATGCATGAGTTCTTGATACTCAGCTCTTAGTTTAGCTAGACCTTCGGGAGTGATGTAGTTTTTATCGTGATCCATAGATCCCGACTCTAGACGAAAATCTATCCGAATGCCACTTGGAAACTCCGACATCCTAGCCTTTAGCTCCGTATAATATTCCGACAATTATTCCGAAAAAAAGAGCGGGAGGAACTGATGAAAAAACAGTGGAAGAGATTAGTTGTTGCGGCTGTATGCTCGTCATCAGTTTTCGCTGGTACTTATTATTGGTATAAATCCACGGATCAAGCTTCTTCCTCCCATGGCAATGAGAAACCTTTGGCTTATGTTGGTAAAGTCGTTGACGACATTCAACGTCGCCCCGCCTCTCGCTTACTATGGCAACTTGTGAATCAAGGCGAACCTTTGTACAACGGTGAAGCGGTTCGTACTTCTGAACGCGGCGAGGTGCGCATTCAGTTCACGGATTCAGATCGCTATTTAGATCTCGAACCGGAATCTTTGATTGTGATTAAAAAATCCGAAGGCGAAATCGCCCTCGATTTGATGGAAGGTAGTCTTTTCGTTAACGCCAAAGCGGGAGCCAACGACACACCGGGGGCCCCAGGTTTGGTTCTTTCTTCCGCAAATGGTAAGGTCGATCTCTCAAACGCGTCAGCGGCACTTTCTAAAGGCCGTGGCAATGCAGTCGATGTCCAAGTCTTAGAAGGTAAAGCTTCGATCCAGGGCACAGACGGAAAAAGCAAAGAACTTACCACAGGTTCCTTTGGAGCTTTGGGCTCTGGCGGTCTTGAATTTAACAAGAACAATTTAAAAGTTTTAAGTCCTCTTCAACACAAGCCCATCGCTATGGATGCTGAAGACATCAAAGAGATTCCATTCCAATGGACTGGTTTCCCGGCAAATACGGAAGTGGCTCTTTGGGTTGGTCCCACTCGCAAAGAAGTGAAGCTCTTGGCCAAAGCCCCTGTGGGAAAATCTGAGCTTGCGACAACTCTTCCGTTCGGTAAGCACTATTGGAAACTTGTCGCTTCAACACCGCAAGGTCAAGTTGTTGGCGAAAGTCCCATCTATAGAACTGAAGTTGTGGCTCGTTACGCGCCGACAGTGGTCTTCCCGACCTCCGATGCAGAAATCCCAGCGAACACCAATCCTTTTGATATGAGTTTCAAATGGCAAAAAGGTGACGACACCCGTTCAGTCACTTTAGAAGTATGGGCTGATTCAGGACTGAAACAAAAAATTGCTTCAAAATCTTTTGGCAGCGAAGAAAGTTACACTCTTCCCTCTTTGAAAAGCGGAACTTATTTCTGGCGCATGAGTTCCTACTATGTGGATTCAGACAAACCACTTCTTGGAAAAATTCAGAAGTTTTCTGTCAAGCCTGTTGAACAAGTTCACGTTGAAGCCGTCAAGCCTCCGGTGGTTCCAGTGAATGTGGCCTTCACAATGCCAGAAAATCAACCGCTTTATTATGTAGGCACTCCACAAATCGGTTTAACTTGGAATACAGACAAGGTGGATCAAGTCTCTGCTTACCGCGTGAAACTGCATGGGGAAAATGAAGACCCTGCAACGGCGACCAGCATTGATATCAAGGACAATAAATTGACGACTCCGGTGTCAAAACCAGGTCGCTATATTGCCTCCATTGAAGCTCTTGATAAAGAAGGTCAAGTTCTTGGCACTTCGACATCACGTTCTTTGGATGTGACTCCGTTGCCAATTCTTACAGCTCCAGGATTTGTTCCGGCCCAAGGCGTCTTGCAAGCAGGTGCCGATGGTCGCTCACAACTTGAGTGGACCTCTGTGGATGGCGCTAAAGAGTATTGGCTGACTGTAAAGAAAAATGGCAAAGAATTAAAGCGCTCTAAATACAATAGCAATTCAACGGCTCTAAGAAATCTTTTGCCGGGTGAATATGATGTCGAGATTTCTGCCGTGGATAATTACGGTCGCATGAGTGAAGTCAGCCCGGCTCGAAAGCTTTTGGTTCCAGATAAATCTGGCGTGCGAGCGCCGACGCTGAAGAAAATCAAGGTGAATTGATGGTTCGTCACCTGTTGATTTTCTTTTCATTGCTTTTCATCTTCGCAGAGGTTGCCTCTGCCGCTCCTTATCGTCGTCTTGTTAACTTCGAGTGGGAAGCGATTGACGGTGCAAAGTCTTATGAAATTGAATTGAAACAAGTGAAAGAAAAAGGCGAAGGCAAGACCTTCACTTTTAAAGTCCCTGAAGCGGCTTGGAATGGTCGTTTGTCAGCGGGAAAATATATTATGAAACTTCGTTCTCGCGATTATCGCGGAGTTCCCGGCGACTGGAGTACTCCAAGTGATTTCAATGTCGGCCTTGAAGCGGCTGTATTGAAGCTCCCTGCTCCTCGCGCGCGCATTGAAAGCAAAGATGAATCAACAACGGAAATGAAATTCGACTGGGCCCCTGTAGGAGGCGCGGATAAATATCATTTCGAATTGGTATCTGAAGATGGCAAAACAACTTTGCGCGAAGACCTTAAAGATACAAACTTTAAAACAAAAGTTCCCGTGGCAGCAAACTATACATGGAAAGTTTCGGCTACGAATGAAGAAGGCATTGACAGCGACGCTGTCTCTGTCGGCCAGTTCACTGTTTTAGGCAAAGCTGTTGCTGCGCCAAAACTACAAAAGCCAGAGACTGAATTTGTGCGTGAAGTAAAATGGGACCGTCCCGACAACACCGCCAACTATGATGTTGTCGTTTTGAAATACTCCACTGAAAGCAAGAAGTGGGAAAAATTCAAAGTCATGGAAAACTATCAGAATGACAGCTTGTCATTCGATCCTGCTTGGCCCGGTGGCAAATATCAAGTAGTAGTTCGAGCTAAGTCCACTCTGCGCCCGTCTTCAACTTTAGCAAAAGAGTCTTTCAATGTTCGCTCTGGAGATCGCTCCCCAGCCGCGGAATACACTGCTCTCGTGCGCAGTTCGATTGAACGCATGAGTGGTTGGTATGCCATTGGCAGCTACTTAATTACTGAGATGAAGTTTGCTGGTGTGAATCCAGAAAAGAACTCCACAGTTTCTTACTCTGCCGTGGGCGGAACAGCTCGCATGGGTCTGGGTTGGTTCAGCTCGAACACTCCTTGGGGATTCCTGTCCATCATCGATATGAGTGGTTTTACTTTTAAAGGTACAACTCGCACCTTCGCTTCTGCTGAAGTGAGTGCTGTTTACAAAATGGCGGTCGGAGATCGTGGTGAGGCCCGTTTCCAATTCGGTCCTTACTATAAAGAACTTCCGGAAACTGTGGGCGATCCTTTCAATGGAACTTCTCAAGATTTAACGATCAGTGCAGCAGGCCCCCATGTGGGAGCCGAATACTGGTATTCCCTGACACCTAAATTTGGTGTGCAAGTGAATGCCCATCTGTACACCTCACTGCTGAAGGTGAGCACTCCGAATGGCGAGCCGCTGGCTCCAACCATGTCGACTCAATTTGGATTCTTAGGAAGCTACCGCTTCACTCGAACATTCACTGGCCTTGCGGGCTATGCTCGTCGCGAAGACAAGCTGTCTTATAAAGCAGTGCCAAGCTCCACCAACTTCGCGGTTGATGGCGACGTGAATGAGTCGACGATCGTCGGTAACTACCTTAACATTTTCGCTGAATGGAGCTTCTGATGAGAATTCCCATTTCAACCAAACTCATCACTGTCACAATCCTTATTCTCGTGGCCTCCACCGGAACCATCACTTGGATTTCTTCAAAGTACTTTGAGAAAAAGGCTTCAGAGCAAGTGGACATTGCGAATTTGGAATCCGCTGCAGCCAAGGGTAAGGAAGTCGACAATATCATTGGATCCTTGGTCGACAAAGCCCGTGTTTCTGGTTCTTTATTGATGAAGGGCGCAAGCTCTTCGGACGACTTGGATTTTAACTTCTCGAAGGACAAAAACTTCATTGCCATTGAAGTTCTAAAACTGAATGGTTCATCTGTTGAATCCGTTGCTCGCAAAGTAAAAGAAGAGGTATTTAAGCCCTTCAATCTGACCGGCGCATACATGGTCAATGTGCGAGCCTGGCAAAAGTTCCCTATTCGTTCGGTGGCCCAGGGAAGTGTTGAGATTAAGAATGCGTCCTATCCAAAAGCACCCGCTATGATCACATTGGGTTTGCCTTTGATCCGCGATGCCCAAGGAAAAATCACACACATCGTTTTAGCTGACGTGGCTTTAGCCCCTTTAGAAAAGCCCTTCTCGGACCCGTCTGAAAGAACTCAGTACTTGGTTGACCGTCAGGGTGAATTGCTGGCGCATAAAGATGAACAAAAGGCGATCTCTCGTTTAAGCATGAACACGAACCCGTTCGTGATCAAAGCCTTTGCACAAAAGTCACCTCAGTTCCAAACCAAATTTTTGGATCCTGATTCTGACGAAAACTATTTCGGCGCCTCTGTGAAAACTTCTTTTGGTATCACAGTTGTATCGCAAACTTCAGAAGCAGCTATTCTTGAAGTGTCCAACGAGGTGAAACGTCGGGCGATTTTCGTCGCCGGTTCTGCGATCTCAATGGCGATCTTCTTTATTTTCTTGTTCTCTATGACCCTCACCTCCCCGATTGAAAAATTGGCGGACATGATTCATTTGGTGTCCAAAGGTAACTTCAATGTGAAGGCGCGTTCGCAAGTTCGCTCCCATGACGAAGTTGGCGATCTGGCCGAGGCCTTTGACCAAATGACCGAGGGCTTGAAAGAACGCGACAAAGTGAAAAGCTTGTTCTCGAAATTCCACGGATCTTCTGTGGCAGAGGACTTGATCGGTAAAGACATCGGGGTTGGGGGGCAAAATAAAGACGTTGTGGTCTTCTTCTCTGATATTCGCGGTTTTACGGCGTTCTCTGAAAAAAGATCTCCGGAAGAAGTCGTTGAGATGTTGAATGAATATTTTGGCGTGATGGTTAAAGTCATCAACTCCCATGGCGGTGTTGTCGATAAATTTATCGGTGACGCGATCATGGCCGTTTGGGGCGCCCCTCGTAGCTCCGATGAAGATGCTCACAAGGCCCTGCGTGCCTGCTTAGAAATGCGCAAGAACCTTGCGATCCTCAACGAGTCACGCATCTCCCGCGGTCAGCCAGCCATCAACATTGGTATGGGTTTGCATGCCGGCAAAGCAATTTCAGGCACCATCGGCTCTGACGAACGCATGGAGTACACAGTCATCGGTAACACAGTGAATACAGCTTCTCGTATCGAAGCCTCAACAAAAGCCTTCGGCGCAGATCTGTTAGTCACCGACTCCGTCATCGAAAAAGTAGGCGAAGCATTCCGCGTAGAACTCGCCGGCGCCGCCGAAGTCAAAGGCCGCTCCGAAGCCATAAAAATGTACAAAGTCCGCGCCTACCGCGAAGCCGACGGCACCTACACCGAAGTAAAAACCCCTTACTCAGACTACGAAGCCGAATCAGCCGACAAAGTAAAAATCAAAGACGCCGCTTAGGTACGGACACACTTTTGGTGTCGCAACTGCGTTATAAAAAAACCCACAGAGCTGTGGGTTTTTATTTTTTACGAACTACATACTATTTAAAAGCAGGACGTTCGCTTTTCTCTTTCATCGCCTCTTCAACCCAGAATTGAACGCCATGATGTTCAATGATGTTTTTCATGTACTTGCGAATCATTGGATCTTTGATCTTGATGCCGTAAGAGATAAAACGGAAAACCATCGGAGCGAAAAACGCGTCAGCGATACAGAACTCGCCAAATAGATAAGGCCCTTCACTGACCTTCAAAGCTGTACGCCACATATCTAAAATGCGATTGATATCTGCGACGGTGCCGTCGCTTAAATGACGGATCTCGCATTGCAAACGAATATCCATGCTAAGTTGAGTGCGCAGATTCGTAAACCCAGAATGCACTTCAGCAGCATAACTGCGTGCCAATGCCCTTGCCCCGATATCTTCAGGCCACAACTGAGCTTCCGGAGAAAGATCATTCAGGTACTCAGCAATGGCCAAAGAATCCCAAATCACGATCTTGCCTAGCTTCAAAGCAGGGATTTTACCTGACGGAGAATATTTTGCTATTTGTGCCGCGGTCCCCGCTTGATCCAATTTAATATTGATCTCTTTAAAGGGAAGCCCCGACTGCACAGCCACAAGCCAAGCTCGCATTGACCAAGAAGAAAAAGATTTGTCGCCAATGATAAGATCAAAAACTGGTTTGTCGCTGTGAACATGATAAGCCATAGGGCCTCCGCCAAAAAAGTTAAAATCCATTTTAAACATTTAAGAACGAAAAAACCCACAGCTTTTAAACTGTGGGTTCTAATTGATGCATTTGCTTAGGTTTTAGAAGCATAAATTAGAATGTCGCTTCTTTTTTCAAGATTTGATCAATCGTCAAGCCTACTTGCGCTTCGCCAGCGAACACAGTTCCTAACTTTTTGTTTTTGATGTGCTCTTTAGCGGTTGTGTATGCTTTTGCTGGAAGTGGAATGTATTGAACTTGCTTCGCCATTTCCGCTGCTTTTTCGATGTAGAACTCTACATATTGTTTCACTTCTGGTTTTTTCATAGATGCTTGATTTACATAGATGAAGATTGGACGAGAAAGTGGGAAATAAGTTCCAGAGATCACAGTTTGTTCGTTTGGCAAAACTGCTTTCTTAGAAGGAGCTTTAGCTCCGCCGATAACGCCCAACAATTTCAATTTGTCTTTGTTCGCAATGTAGTAAGCGTAAGGGATATAACCCAAAGCACCTTTTGCAGAGTTCACACCCATAACACGTGTGTTGTGATCAACGCTGGCAGTGTAGTCGCCACGAGATGATTTTGCTTTTTCAACGATAGCTTCAGTGAAGTAGTCGAAAGTTCCGTTGTCAGTGCTTGCACCGAACAAAGTCAACTTCTCGTCAGGCCATTTCGCATTTACTTGCTTCCAAGTCATGACTTTACCTTGCGCTGCTGGTTCCCACATTTTTTTAAGTTCTGCAGTCGTAATTTCACTCACCCAGTTATTTTTTGGGTTTACTACGATTGCGATAGCATCAAATGCGATCGGCAATTCGAAGTAAGTGATTTTAGCCTCACGGCAAGATGCCATTTCTTCTTTTGTGATCGGGCGAGAAGCGTCTTGAACATCCGTTTCGCCTCTGCAGAATTTTTTGAATCCGCCGCCAGTTCCAGAAACGCCGACAGTTACTTTTGTCGCACCTTTAGTGAAGGTCTGAAACTCTTCAGATACAGCTTCTGTAACTGGGAATACAGTGCTAGATCCGTCAATTTTAATAAGATTTTCTGCTTTTGCAGACAAAGACGCCAATACCAATAATGAACTAAGAACAAACTTCATAGTGTTCCTCCGATAAGCTGCACCCTAACAAATGTTTTTTTTAGAGAGAATTCTCGAACCGTCAAGAAAGAGTCAAGATTGTGTCAAGATGCCCGAGACACCCTAAAGGTACGGACACACTTATGGTGTCGCAGTTGCGTTATTAAATTAACCCCCACATTCACAATAGCCTACTTCTGGCCCAAAATCTAACGCACGTGCGACACCATAAGTGTGTCCGTACCTAAATTCTGACGCTGAGGCCGTCTTTTAGAGCTAGTTTTTGGGCGCGGAGGGCTGGGATGAGGCCTATGAGGGTGCCGCCGAGGAAGGTGATCACGATGTAGAAGAGCTCCATTTTTGTTAGGGCGGGGCCTGCTAGGTAGAGGCCGAATTCAGATTCGATCCATGGTTTTAGGATTTCGATCAAGCCTATTGAAAGGCATGCTCCCAGAGCGATTCCTAGAACTGTCAATAGAGCTGATTCAAACACCAGAAGACCTACTATTTGATTGGAGCGTGCTCCTAAGGCGCGTAGGATTGTCATTTCACGACGTCGTTCATTCAAAGTTGTCGTCAAAGCAATTAACATTGCCATGAATCCCACGGCCACAACCATCCAGGAAACAATACGCAAAACATTTTCTGCGTAAGACAACCCACCCCACAGCTCACTCAGGGCAACTCCAGGAATGATGGCCATCAAAGGCTCTTCCTTGTAGTCATTAATTTGTCTTTGCAATTTCAAAGTATCCAAGCGCGATTTCGCGCCGACAAAGAAAGCCGTGATCGCGTGAATTTTTAAATCTTCTTTTTTGATCGCTGAAGCTGGAATTACTTTATCTCGTGACGGCATGCCGCCATTTTGCCAATCAATGTGCAAAGCTTCCATGCCCTCAAGGCTGATGTAAACTGCGCGATCCAAAGGTGTTCCCGTCGGCTTCATAATCCCGGCGATTTCAAACGGTTTATCGTCATGTTGAACGACGCCCTCACCCTTCGTCACACCATGGGAAATAATGATCTTATCGCCAAGATGGTACTGAAGTTTACGAGCTACATCTGCACCAATCACCACGTCCCAAAGGCCTTGCACTTCGTGCCCAGATTCAAGCTCAACACTGCGATCACCGCGATAGTGATAATGACGGAAAAAATCTTCGGTTGTACCTACAACACGATACCCACGATGGGCATCACCTAAAGAGTAAGGAATCGTCCACTCGATAGCTGGATTCTTTTTAAGGTCTTGGTAACTGTCCCAAGACACATTGTTCGTTGCAGTTCCCATATTGAAAACCGAATACAGCAGCAACTGCAAAGAGCCACTACGCGCACCTACGATCAAGTCAGTTTTAGAAATCGTTTGCGTGAAGCCCTCTTCTGCAGCACGTTTCGCTCTTTCCACGGAAAGCAGCAAAGCCACACTCAACGCAATGGAAAGCACCGTCAAACTGGTTGCGAAGGCTCTATTTTTAAGTGACTTGATCGCAAGCTTAAATAAAACCATCTAGGGGATCCTGTTGATTGTTTGCAAAGAAAGAGTTCTAGAGAAGAGATGCTCAATGGTGCGATCGTGGGAGACAAACACAACAGTGGTGCCATAAAGCTCAGAGAGCTCGAACAATAGTTTCAAAAATTTTTCGCGATGATCTGTATCCAAAGCTGAAGTCGGTTCATCCGCCAAAAGTAAATCCGGCTTACCCAACAAAGCGCGCGCTACAGCGACACGTTGTTGTTGCCCCAAACTCAGCTCTGTCACTTGATTATCCAAGAGATCGCCAATACCCAAATTGCCGCACAAAGCGCGAATGACCATCTCTGTATCGACACTGCCCAAACGAGCTTTACGTGTCGCACTCAAATGAAGAGGCAGCTCAATATTTTCACGAACTGAAAGATAAGGAATCAAATTGAAACTTTGAAAAACATAGCCCATGTGTTCGGCACGAAAAGCATCACGTTCCGAATCGCTCATCAGGCTTAAATCTTGACCAAGAATTTTCAAGCTGCCACTGGATGGCTTTAGAACCCCCGCAAGACATTCCAGCAATGTTGTTTTGCCTGTACCGCTGGGACCATACAAAAACAGCTCTTCCCCTTTTTTTACAGAAAAATCCGGAATATCCAATGTCGGTTTCTGTTGTCCCGCATAGGCAAATTTAAGTTCCTGGATTTCAATTAAAGGGCTATTTGAGTTCAATACTTTCTCCGCTGTTCTTAACCTCTACCGATTTTTGAACTCCCTCACCTACTACGTCAACTTTTACAGCTTTGATGCGGGGGAACACTTTGGAAATATTCACGGAGATATTTGTCCCCATAGGTGACTTTTCGCAATTAACGCGGAATTCGA
>CAZPYX010000138.1:0-11161 GCA_964590635.1 uncultured Bdellovibrio sp. | reverse complement strand
CGCATAGCATTGCAATCAAAGACAAGTTACCTAAGTTGAAAGATGATCCTCGTTATTTGGACAAGCACGACATGTACTTGTTCGATGCGAACACAGATCAACGTGTCGATCCAGCGACCATCGACTGGATGAGCATGACTCCGAAAATGTTCTCTTATTATATCCGTCAAAATCCAGGTCCCGACAATGCTTTGGGTGTGGTGAAATTCCCATTGCAAAATCCTTGGGCGATTTACATGCATGACACCAACGAGAAGAATTTGTTTGCAGAAAACGAACGTCACCGCAGTTCTGGGTGTGTGCGCTTGGAAAGACCTTTGGAGTTAGCGGCCTACTTGCTTCAAGATCAGCCAGAGTGGAGTTTGGAAGCCATCAAGAATTTCGTTCCAATGAGCTTGGGTGAGAAACCCCGCGAGCTAGAACGCAAAGTTTATTTGAAAAAGGCAATGCCGGTTTACTTCATGTATTTGACAGTGGAAAAATCAGAGAGCGGTGCGCTTCGTTTCATGGACGACGTCTACGGCCAGGACACTCGCTTAGCCAGAGCTTTGGCCAATAAAAAAGAGGCGGAAGCTGATCCATTTGCGAAATCTGTGAGCGCAGCTTCGGGCTATTTGCAGGTCAACGGTACAGCTGGCAAATTCCAGATCTTCCAAAAAGTAAAGGCTGTTCGTTGTGATATGAGTCGTCGTGGTGCCTGTGATGCACCAATCACTTTGGATTTAAATAAAGTGCAATCTCTTCCGGCGGGTGACTATTTGGTCGGTTTTGAGAGCTCGATGTATCCTGGTGTTGTGAATGTACAAGTGGGGCAGAACACGGTTCTTAATTTAGAAAGACTGGCAGTTCCTTCTTCGGTGCGTGGTCAGAAGATTCGCGTTTATCGTGATTTCTCTCAAAACACAGAACAACAAAAGATGTTCTTGGAAATGTTTGCGATGAATCGTCATTTCAATCGTTTGGAAAAAGAAAACTTTGGCGATCTTTATCTGACAGGTTCTTGGGAGCGTGATTTCGTGCAACGTTTTACCTATGAAATTTGTCCCAAATTGAATGCGTACGGTGAAGTTCCTGCTGAAGCAAAAGATATCTGTAATGCTTGGAACAATGCTCAATCTCCTGCTGACTTGGCTCCGTTGTATCAATTTAATAACGACGGGACTCTACAAGAATTGTGGGTGACGTACCCAGGAGATGTGGTATCCTCGAAGCACCCTCGCTATTTAGTTTCAGCGCCGATGACTGCGGATGACTTTGTGGCGGTCTTCCCTGGTGCTTACAAAGTTCAGGTTGAAGGCAGCAAGGGCTCTACAGCTGTTTCCCTGAGGGTAGGTAATGTTCAATAGGATTTTTCTTGTACCTTTATTTTTTGTGGCTGGATTGGCTGGTCAAACGGCTCTGGCTACTAAAGTAAAACCTGTCTCTGTCTCCTATGAAAATTTGATGCGCTGTTTTCCTGAGCTTCAGGATGAGGGTCTTTCCTTCAAAGTCGACTTGAATCGCCTGAAAGAAGTTATGGATGAGAAGTTCGTGACTTCTCAGTCGCAACTGCGTCAAAGAAAAATTCAGTATGAAGACGCAGAGAAGCAGTTGATGAATTTGATTCTGCGCAACACTTTCCGAGGTGAGAAGAAGGTCGAGTCTGAATTGAGTCTTCAGCAAGTGGACTCCAAAGGTGTGGTTACAGACGTCAAGCTCACTGAGAATCAGCGCATCAATCCTAAGCAGGACATTATCAACAATTTTTTGTTGAATGCGACCATCAAAGCAGACGAGTACTCTTATATTGACACGAAGCTCAATGAGGTTGTCTCGACCTATCGCAGGAATTTTAAGGACATTCAAGAGATCGACCTGAACGATCGTCCCAATCGCCGATCTGTTTCCTGCGAAAAGCAGAAGGATCTCGGCATTATATGCACGTGTTCTAAAAAATAAATCTGTTGAATATCGGTTCTTTAGCTATATACTTTTCTTAGTGTTGTTCTAGGAATTTTCTAGAGTTTTAAAGGATTTAAACAGTATCAACAGCTTGGTTTGGAGTGCACGGTGACATCAGAGAAAAAGAACTACAATTTCCTCATTGCCGGTGTTCCGTATAAATTGAAAACCTCTCATGACGATGCGACAGTTCAAGAAATGGTCGACTTCGTTAACAATAAAATGAATCAAGCTATGGGCGTTACTAAAAATGGTTCCTTCCAAAATGCCGCAGTATTAACTGCGATGAACATTGCTGAAGAACTTATCCTATTGAAAAGAAAAGCTGCTCGCGAGTTGGAAAAACTCGAAGAGAAGGCTTTGTCTCTTTCTCAAGAACTAGAAAATTCCAAGAGCGGCAAGGTTTTGAACAACTAGGCTGGTTTGCACTCCGACGCTGGAATCGTTCCATGGCGGAGTAGGCTGTCTACCGTCGGCTTTGGTCGAAGGTAATTACTAACTCTTGGAGTGTCCATGTCTGTTTGGAGCTCTAAAAAGGAATGTCGTTCCTATTTTAAATCTCTTTGCGCCCAAGAGTTTGCGCAAGGCCTTGTTCAAAATCAAATGCAGCTGTCTTCGTGTTTGCGCGACTTTATGTCCCAGCAAAACGGAGAGTGGGGCGCCTATCGCGCTCTAGCTCAAGAAGCCAATGTCGACGAGGTCTTTCAGATCTCGCACATCAGTTGGTTGTTTCCCCGGGTACATGGGGACCATCTTGAGTTTTGTCGGGCCCATTCTTTCTCTCTTGGATCCTTTGGGGTTCTTGAGCCCGACACACAATCCCCGGTGGTGGATCATCATCACATTCAGGGGCTGCTGATTCCCGGAGTCGCGTTTAATAAAGACGGCCATCGTCTTGGTAAAGGTAAAGGGTATTATGATAAAGCCCTGCAACACTTTTCAGGATTGAAGGTCGGGATCTGTTTTGATTTTCAAATATCAGAACGGACCCTGCCAGTAGAAGAGCATGACATGAGAATGGATTTTCTCATCACCGATAAGGGGCTCGTCGATTGTCGTCGCAAGTAGACGCACGTTGATTTGATCAGCGTGTAAACATGGAAGAAGCCAACAGAAGCAATCTGGAAGGCTGTTTGTAGGAGTTAAAATGGAGTTAGTAGTTGCCGCCATCTTGGGCCTGATCCTGGGCGCAGTTGTTGTGTTTGTGATCAAACGTATTCAAGACAACAACAAGAAGAAGTCTGCGCGTATCGAAGCAGAACGCATCATCAACAGAGCAAATTCTGAAGCTGCAAAATTGAAGAAAGACGCTGAAACGAAGTCGAAGGACTTTGAAACTCGCGCTCGCAAGAACGTCGAAGCCGATATTCATAAGCAAAATTCAACTTTGAAAAATAAGGAATCTCAGTTGGATCGTCGTTTGAAAGAGATCGATGCTCAGTTCAAACAGAAAATGGAAGAGAACGAAAGATATTTGAGCACATTGAAAGATCGCGAAGAAAAAATTGCGATCTCTGAAAACCGTATCAAAGATCTTGAGAAAAAAGGTGAGACCCATATCGTCGAGTTGAAAAACAAACTTGAGTCCGTCGCAGCGATGAGCCAAGACGAAGCCAAACGTCAGCTTTTGAGCGCGATTGAAGACGAAGCAAAACAAGAAGCTTCAAAAAGAATCACGCAAATCGAAGAGGCCGCTCAAAAGGAATCAGAAACTAAAGCAAAACGCATCTTGGCTGTGGCCCTGTCTCGCTTTGCTTCTGAGTACACGTCTGAAAGAACTGTCAGCGTGCTAGCTCTTCCAAATGACGAGATGAAAGGTAAAATCATCGGTCGTGAGGGACGTAATATCAGAACGTTGGAAGCTCACTGTGGTGTGGATTTGATCGTCGATGATACTCCTGAAGCCGTGGTTATTTCTGGCTTCGATCCAGTTCGCCGTGAGTTGGCGCGCAGAACTATCGAGAAATTGATGGAAGACGGTCGCGTTCATCCAGCGCGTATCGAAGAAGTTGTAGAGAAACAACGTAATGAACTGATGAAGTCCATGAAGGAAGAAGGCGAACGCCACGTCATGGAACTTGGTATCGCTAATATTCACCCTGAGCTGGTTAAAATTTTGGGTGGTTTGAAGTACCGTTCATACCAAGGCCAAAATGCTTTGAATCAATCTTTGGAAGTGGCAACGATCGCAGGATTGTTGGCAGGTGAGTTGGGCGTGAGTGTAAAACAAGCGCGCAGAGCAGGTCTTCTTCATAATATCGGCAAAGCCATCGATCATACTTCTGAAGGAAGTTATGCTTTGGTCGGCGCTGAGACTGCAAAAAAATACAATGAATCTGAAGATGTTTGTCATGCGATTCGCGCCCACGATGAAGAGGAAAAACCTCATTCATTGTTAGCTTGGATTGTTCATGCCGCGTTCACTTTGTCGACAGCTCGCCCTGGTGCGCGTCGTCCGCAAATGGATTCATTCATCCATCGTTTGGAAGATCTAGAAAGCATCGGCAACAGCTTCGACGGAGTTCTTAAGACTTTGGCTTTGCAAGCTGGTAAAGATGTTCGTGTTCTAGTTGAATCAAGTAAAGTGACTGATGACCAAGCTGTGATGCTATCCCGTGATATCGCTCGTAAGATTGAGCGCGAAGTTCCGCAAGCGGGAGCGGTGAAGGTGACAGTGGTCCGTGAAACTAGATCTGTGGAGCACGCACGGTAGCTGGTTTGCACTCCGACGTTGTCGGAGTAGGGACGTCGACTTTAGGTTTTTAGTTTGATGTGTTATAGGAATTAATAATGGCTTTTTTAGATCCTCAAGAACAGTTAGAGCGTATTAAGTTTGGTGTGGCGGAGTTTATCAACGATCAAGAGATGTTGAAGAAACTGAAGCGCTCTAAGGAAACTAATACTCCTTTGATTATTAAGCTTGGTGCAGATCCCACGCGTCCGGATATTCATATCGGTCACACAGTGGTGATTAACAAACTTAAGACTTTCCAAGAGCTGGGTCACAAAGTGATGTTCTTGATCGGCGACTTTACAGCGACGATCGGGGATCCCTCTGGAAAAAGCACCACTCGTCCGGTTCTTTCTCGTGAAGAGATCGAGGCAAATGGGGCTACCTATGCAAAACAAATTTTCAAAATCCTAGATCCGGCAAAAACAGAGATCGTTTATAACTCTGCTTGGATCAATAAGATGACTCCGGGCGATTTCATCAAGATGTCGGCGAAATACACTGTGGCTCGTATGCTTGAGCGCGATGATTTCACGAAACGTTATAAGTCAGGAACACCCATTGCGATTCACGAGTTCCTGTATCCGTTGACTCAAGGTTACGATTCGGTGGCTTTGAAAGCCGACGTTGAGTTGGGTGGAACGGATCAGAAGTTCAATCTTTTAGTTGGTCGCGATATGCAAGTGGCTTACGGCCAAGAACCTCAGTGTGTTCTGACGATGCCGATCCTTGAAGGTATCGACGGCATCAACAAGATGTCGAAGTCTTTGGATAACTATATTTCAGTTGTTGATACACCGAAGGACATGTTCGGTAAGACAATGAGAATCTCTGACGACTTGATGTATCGCTGGTATGAACTGCTTTCTGATATCACTGCCGCTGAGTTGACTCAGTTGAAAGCGGATGTCGCCAGCGGGAAAAAACATCCCCGCGAAGTGAAAGTGAACTTGGCAAAATTCTTGATCACACGTTTCCATAATGCAGAAGCAGCTCAAGCCGCTGAAGATGAGTTCAATCGCATCTTCGTCGACAAAGGCATGCCAGATAATATTCCAGTTTTCGAATTGAACAAAACCGATATCCCTACCGATGGCCTGGGTATCGCACAGCTCTTAGTAAAAGTGGGATTCGCCGCTTCAAACAGCGAAGCATCCCGCATGGTTCAAGGTGGCGCCGTACAAATCGACGGAGCCAAAGTAGCAGACGCAAAAGCGAAATTTGCCGAAGCCGCCCTCGCTGACAAAGTCATCAAAGGCAGCAAAACAAAATTCGCAAAAATCGTCCTAAAATAGAAGGTACGCCGTACCTTTTTGCCACGCGCAGTGTCGGTCATCCGTCATCGCGCTTGGTGATAGAGAGATAAAGGATCTTGAGTATGAAAATTAAATTTCTTCCGCAAAATATCGAAGTCGAAGGCTCTTCCGATAAGAGTCTTTTGCAGATTGCAACGGAAAATCAGCTTGAGATTCGCTCTATCTGTAAAGGTGTTCCATCCTGCGCTGAATGCCGCGTGAGAATCAAAGAGGGAGATAATAATATTCTTCCTCCGAACAAAGCGGAACTCGGCTTGATCGGCACAAGTTATTTCATCGATGGTCGTCGTTTGAGCTGCCAAGTTCATTGCTTTGGTGATGTGACAGTGGATTTGACTGAACAAGTTGAACGCCAAGAAAATCAAACAAAAAAAATCAGAGGTTTCAGATCTAACAAGCAAGTGGAATCAAAAGCCGTGAACGACATGATGCTTTTGAATGAAAAAGAAGAGCCTAAAGAGCATCAGGCCCGCGATGGCAAAGAGTCAGGTTCTCAAGACTCTGTAGAGACAAATGCTCAAGAACGTGAGCCGAATCGTGAGCAGCGTCAGCCGAAAGAGCAAAGACCTCAACAACACAATCGACCTCAACAGCAGAATCAAAATCAGAACAGACAACAGCAAAATAAGGGACAGCAACGTCCTCCGCAGCAAGGTCAGGGTAAGCCCCAACAACAAGGGCAGCAGCAAGGGCAGAAGTCTCAGCAACAACAGCAGGGGAAAGGTCCTCAAGCTCAAGGCAATAGACCTCCGCAAAACGCAAAGCCTCAACAGCAGCGCAATCAGCAGGCACAGCAAAATCGTAATCAACAAAACACTCAGAAACCTAAGAAGTAAGTCTTAGGTCCTGTTCATTGCTTTTGTTAAATTTCCGATAAGAGCTGTGAATGTCTCAAAAAATTACCTACCGGGAACGGGGTCAAGGTCAGTTGTTAATGCTTCTTCATGGTTATGGAGGAAGTGTTCATCATTGGCAGGCCATCGCGGAAGCGCTGGAAAATCAATACCGTGTCGTAGTTCCTAACTTAGGTCATCTTTATCTAAGCACAGACAAACTGAGTTTTTCACAACAAGTTGATGCCCTGGCGCAATTCATTCAAGAGCATTTTCCCGGTGACCGCGTGCATCTAGCAGGCTTGAGTTTTGGTGGAGCCATTGCGTGGGGTTTAGCAACGCAGTATCCACATCTGGTGAAAACGACTGCCTTAGTGAATCCCATGGTCACAGATCCCATTAAACATTTCTTGCCAATTGAACTGCGCTTCTTTTTCACGATTCCAATCAATTTAAAAAGTATCTATGTGATGCTGGCGACTCCGATGGGAAAAGCCTTTCTGAAAAGATCCGCACAGATTTTTAGAGATGAACGAGCCGATGGCGCGACGGCCGTTGAAAATCTTCAAGGTCGCAAGCTTCAGTTTGTTGCGTATATGATTCATCATTTCGCATGGATCCTGCGCTCTGAAGATTGGACTGTGTGGAATAAAAAGCTGCTGAGTTATCGCGGTGAATGTCGCTTGATTTACGATCAGCAAGATCTTCTTTTTGCGGAAGAGGCTTATAAAAAGTTTGCGGTGCATATCGGTTGTGATGATGTCATCGCTTTGACAGGCGCTGGCCATCTTGCCATTAAGTCTCGTCCCGCATTGATCGCTAAATATATCAAAGAACTTATTGAGCAAACTGTTGCCGCTTAAATAGAGAAAACCAAAATATGGATTTTTTTATTTTTGCATTTCAGTCGCTCTGTCATCTGGCCTGATGTTGGACAGGTGAGTGACCATTTGTGCGGTCATGCGATTTTTTGATAATTACTTAGATTTGCTGGCCAAACTAATCCATCTGAGCTGGCAAAGCCTGTGCATTTACAATCCCTGAAATTTTAAAAAACAAGTGTCTCATTTCGAGACACTAAAAAATTTAAGGGATAGGTTTGCGATGCGACTCAAAAAGTCTTCACTGATCGTATTAGCTGCGGCTTCTTTTACAAGCGCAGTTTCATTCGCGGCTCCAGCTTGCAGAGATGTTTTTTACTACAACCCTGAAGTCGCTGCCCTTGTAAGCTATGATCCCGTCAAGCAGTGGTTAGAGTGGGAGCAAAAGTCGAACTTTGAAATCTTCCGAAAATCAGAAGCTCCCGTTTCGGTTCCGACTTTATCGGTGGACCGTGCATCAGTAAATGTGACGTTTTTAGATTCTGCTCCGGTGGAGCTTCGTGCACTGATTCAGCAGGGCAGCGCGATTCGTTGGTTTAAGCATCCATTTAATACTAAAAGTACGATTCCTCATTTCCATGAAACATCAAAATCTAACTTAGTAACTTATTTTACGGCATCTCGCTCTCTGGCGATTACTTTGGGCGATCATGTGTTTACTTTGAAAATGCCAACAGATCACCCTCACGGATTTGAAGGGCAATATCAGCCTAGTAAAGCCACCACTCAAGAAGATATCATGGATGGAATCAATCGTATGTCTTATGTAGAGAAGATTGATAAAAAAATCGGTTTAGATCCAAAACTTATTTTAGCAAAAGAAGTGGCAATGGTTGCTGATAAGGCAACTGGAGAAGGTTATCTTTTCCGCGATATCTCATTCATGAATGATGGAAATTATTATTTGCCAGCCTTGAGTATTCCATATGCAGGCCGTAAAATCGCAGCGCTAAATAAGCAGCATCCAGACACATTCTGGAGCAAAAATTACGCAGAGCTTTTAGGAAGTGCAAAGGCGAAACTTTTACTTCGCTATGGTCTACAGATGGAAACTCCGAATTCGCAAAATATGCTGATTCAATTGGATCATGACTTGCGCCCAACGGGAGTGATCGTATTCCGCGATATCAGCGATACGGTTCTGATTGAAGGAGTCGCGAAAGGTCTTGGCGAAGGTTCTACTTTAAAACGAGACGCTGAAATCGGCGTGGAAAATTCAACTGAAATCCAGCCGTACTGGTCAAACTCTGCATGGAGATTTGATGAGGCGGGCAAGGATTCCTTTGATGAAACGACTCTTTCTAGTTGGGGTAAAGTCCATGATCAAGCATATAGACGAGAAATTGCGAGAGCTTTGGGATTGGATTTGAGTCAATTCGCTAAAATTGATAAAAATGCAGCATTCGACGCCTTTATGAGTTCTGAAATTGTTCAAGCGAAACTGAAGGCCTATCGTCAAAAGCTAGAGCAAAAAGAAACTCAAAAAAATTCCACGAAAGAGCAACACGCTTCATAGTTGATCGGAACGGCATTGAACAATAATAAAGCGATTTTACAGTTAATCGGAGCCACGGTCCTTTGGGGCTTTGGCTTTGTTGCTACAGTGTGGGCGATCCATTCGTACACACCTACGGAGGCTTTGACCTATCGTTTTCTTTTAGCCTATTTGCTGGGAATCTTAGTACAGATTTTGTGGAATCGATCCATTCCAATAATTTCTAAAAAAGATTTTATAAGCTCGTTGCCAGCGGGAGTTCTGTTGGGCCTCATGCAGCTCACTCAAGCCATTGGATTGCGAACAACGACGGCGACGAAGAGTGGATTTATTACCAGTCTTTACGTTATCTTGGTTCCTCTTATTGGAGCCTTGTTTTTAAAAAAGAAATCCACACCTAGAACTTATTTTTTAGCGATACTGGCGCTTGGCGGAACATACATGCTTATGGGCGCCAACATTGAAGATCTTAAAGTCGGGGATCTTTGGACATTCTTGGGCGCGATTATCGTCGCAATTCATATTATTTATATCGGAAAGATTTCTAAGTTTGTAGAGAATGCATTTCGCTTCAACACTTATCAATCATTCTGGGCTTTTTTAACAATGTCACCGCTGTTGCTGTTGCAGGATCGAGTGACCCTTGTGACTTCAGATTGGATTTCGATAACAGGTGTTTTGTGCCTATGTTTTGGATCAAGCATGGTCGCATTTTTCTTGCAGATCAAAGCGCAAAAATATCTTTCGAACACAACGACCACGATGCTGTCGTTGTTGGAGTCGCCGATTGCAGCAGCGTTTGGCTTTTTACTTTTAGGTGAAACTCTTAAGGCGTCACAGGTTTTCGGAGCAATGATAATTTTAGGTACTTCCGTGATCTATGTGTTATCTGATTCACCCAGTGCAGGACTTAAAAAAATATCTGACTTTTTTCAAACTTAAGCTCTCATATCGGTCAAGCTGCAGTTACCGCACGAACTATTAGAAAATAAAAAACCCACATCAGAGATATGGGTTTAAAATATCAATTCACCTTCTAGTTTTCAAAAATACTACTGACCAATGAAGGCCTTACAAGCAGTTAAGGATGAGAAACTCTCGGTGCCAGTTTGAAGGCTTTCGCCGTAAAGATTCAACATCGCCGCAACATACGGAGCCGCGCCATCGTTATCTCTAGAGATACAGAACGTAACGTTATTATTTCTGTCTGGGCGGAAGCTATTGAGCATATCGTTGCAAGTTGTATTTGTATCCGAGACTGTTTTTGGAATACGTGAAACTGAAACTCCAGAAAGAGAAGCAACTTGGTATGGAGATGAACCGTCGTTATCACGCGATAAGCACAGAATATTTTTGCCACCAATATAGCGAATTGAATTCAAAGCGAGGTTGCAACTTTCAAGATTTGAAAAATTCGCCGCCGCGATACGCGTCACCTGAATGCCATCACGAATTGCAAAGACGTATGGGTCGGCGCCATCGTTATCACGAGATACGCAAGTATAGCTGCTTGTAGGTTGTGGGCGAGGCGGCGGTGGCAGAGGTGGTGGAGTCGGGAATGTAGAGCCGCCCTTCAAAATACGACGAATAGAATCTAGATTCCTAGAAATCTCAGCTCTTTGGTCGCGAGAAAGATAGCGTCCATTGGTCTGAACTTCCTGAGCGATTGTTTGAGCTTTTTGTTCGATATTTTCAACTTGCTGAGCAGAGACCGCGACAGTCAAAAGACATCCAGTAACTAAAACCAATAGATTTTTCATAAACAAATTCCTTCCGGACGTTCAAGGTTAATAACTGTGATGGACGGTATTTAGCTAGATGTATGCCAAGTGGATTGCGCATGAAATCGTTATAAAAGAGCCAAACTGTCTAAATGATGTCTGGATGGTGCAGAAATTGTCCCTGCTAGAGCGAATTGAATCATATTAAAAGACACTATGGGGAAGCGAGGAATGTCGATTTTA
>CAZPYX010000137.1:0-11253 GCA_964590635.1 uncultured Bdellovibrio sp. | reverse complement strand
ACATGTGGTTAACATAGACCTCACACCCATTTTCACCTGAGTCACTTGAGTCAACAGCCAGGTGACCCAGGTCACCATGTCCAAGTCACATTCGCTGTGACCGAGGTCACAGGGGTGACCGAGGTCACCGAACCCATGGTCACTAGGGTGACCATAGTTACCACATTGAATGTCCCAAGGACAGATTCCGCACCTTATATCTCGAGAAGGGCGCAACATCAGACTAAGCCACTCATCGAACAAATTGTTCACTCGATGACTCATTAATGTGTCACTTTGCCAATGTGAGATTCATTCTGCCAGGGGAGATAGATGCTGTCGAAAAACAGAATTGTCATGATTTTGACTTGACGTAACTCCTGAACGGAACATCCATGTACCACAGTTAGAGTGAAATACCTATTTCCATAGTAGGCATTGTTAATGGGACAAACCGCCGTCATGATCGTCATCAACTGGCGCGCTTTCAAGGACATCGGTGGTTCCACAGGGGGCAGCGGTGGGATCTCGCACTTCATGCAAGAAGCGACAGAGGTCGAACTGTCAGTGGCACAGCTTCCTTGTGACTTCAAAAAGACAGGGTCCGGCACAACGGGAGTTGGCGGAGCCGTCACCTGTTGCTTGCTACCAATATCAATTTGATTGAATCGCACTTTGCCATCACAAGCCGTTAAGCCCATTGAGATCACCGACAAAGCTCCTAATACGCGCTTCATAAAGCCTCCGCGATTTGTAATAGGCAAGAGTGATACCAAGAAAAACTGGCAAGAATGTGAATGAAAACTGAGTTAAGTATTTGAAAGAATTTTTGATTCTCACCGTGAGATGTTCACTCAATGTTCCACAAACTGTGCACTTTCTGTGAATGTCTATAGGGCAGTCAGAAAAGATAAGATTGGAAATACATGAAATTCAAAACTTTTGTGCCGTTGTTCACAGAAGTTAAATAAAACTGCCGAAGTCCTAATCAAACTCTACAATTTACTTCTATGGAAACTGAAAAAAAGCCGGGGCTTTGCGTGCGAAGTTGGCGAAGATCGACTTCAAATTTGACAAGGTCCAAGGAATCTAGCACACCTGAGAACATGAAATATTTTAAAAGTTCTTTTATTTTCACCATTCTTGGTTTGATCGCGTCTTACTTCATTGGACACTATTATGGTGGAACGACTGCAAAGGCCCTCGAAGCTCTTTTCATTGCGGTGGTTCTAGCGGTTCTCGAAGTTTCCTTGTCTTTCGATAATGCCATTGTAAATGCCTCCGTTTTAAAAAATATGACTCCGGTCTGGAGAAAACGCTTCTTAACTTGGGGTATGATTATCGCTGTCTTTGGAATGCGTTTGGTCTTCCCACTCTTGATAGTGACAGTGGTTGCCAAAATCGACCCTTGGAGTGCTTTGGTCATGGCGGCGCTTCGCCCGGATGATTATGCGAAGTTGATGATTTCAGCACATTTAGAAGTGGCCGCTTTCGGCGGAACTTTCTTATTGATGGTGGCTTTGAGTTATTTCTATGACGCTAAAAAGGTTGAACATTGGATTTCGTGGCTTGAAAAGCCAGCATCAATTCTTGGAAAAGTGGAGGCCGTTGAAATGGGCGTCTGCGTACTTATTCTGCTAGCCATTTCAAGATTTCTTCCAGAGGGACAAAACTATTCATTTCTCATCGCGGGTCTTGCGGGCTTGATCACTTACGTTGTTGTTGACGGAATTGGTGCCTTTATGGAGGCCTCTGAAGACACGATGAAAGACGTGCACCGTGCCAGTGCGGCGATGTTTATTTATTTAGAAGTCTTAGACGCTTCATTCAGTTTTGACGGTGTTGTGGGGGCTTTTGCCATTACTCACAATCTATTCATTATTATGATTGGTCTAAGCATCGGAGCCTTCTTCGTTAGAAGTCTAACAATCATGTTTGTAGAAAAAGAAGCCCTCGCAAAGTTTGCTTATCTGGAGCACGGCGCTTTTTATGCGATTGGAGTTTTGGCAGCGATCATGTTAACGGATCCCTTCTTGCATTTGCCAGAGTGGATCACAGGTCTGATTGGTGCAGTTATCGTTCTGATGGCTTTTCTGTGGTCTTTGAAGAAGGATCATACAGAATCTGTAGGATAGAAGCGATCATGATCAAAATGGCGCCTGCGGTTTGAAACAAACTCAGGCGCTCTTGCAAGAGCAAAAATCCAAAGATCGCTGCAAATGGCGACTCTAATAAGAACAGCATACTTGCTGTTGTATCAGTCAGAACTCTTTGCGTTCGAACTTGTAAATAGAAGCCGATAATACTTGAGCCCAAGCCTAAGGCGAGAACACCCATCCAGGGCTCGAGACGGGGCACATTCCAAGTAAATGAATCTTGAATGAACAACAGGGGAGTCAGAGCGACCAAGCTCCAGAAGGATTGAAAGTTATTAAAACGAAAGGCATTGCCAACCTTCGTAGAAACTTTTCCGATATAAATAATATGGAAAGCGGCCAGGACAGAACATCCTAGGGTCCAAAGATCTCCGGAATTAATACCAACCAAACTTGCATCCATCAGAATGAACGTTCCAAGTAAGGCCAAGGCAGCAAAGCCATAGTTGCGCCAGTGACCAGAACTTTTGAAAAACCAGGTATTAAAAAGTGGAACCAAGATCACATACAAACTGGTGATGAAGCCGCTCTTTGTTGCTGTGGTGTATTTTAAACCAATGGCTTGTAAAAGCAGCATGGCACCAAGAATGGCGCCAGCAGGAATAGCGCGAAGGAAATCCTCTTTCGCAGACCGCAAAGCGGGCCCTTTGACGACAAGATAAATAATCTCGCCGATGATCGTAGCCGCAAGAAAACGGTAGATCAAAGTTTCAGTGGGGGTGAATGCCTGCAAAGCCCAAACAGTGGCGATAAAGCCGAAACCCCAAAGAACTCCGGCAAAAACTAACTCTGTGGCAGCGCGATTTTTAGTCAAAAGCCTCTGCCCAGATTTTATTTTTCTCGATGCCATCTACTTCGATCAATTGATGTTTTACTTCTTTGATCATGCCGCCGTTGCCGCACATATAGAAAGTAGTTGGAATATTTTTGTAGTCGAATTCAGAAATGAAATTCTGAATATAACCTTTTTTGCCTTTCCAATCTTCGCCGGGACGACTTAAGACAAATTCAAATTTGAAGTCTTTAAGCTCTTTCGCCAAAGATTCAAGCTCTGGCCGATAGTACATGTCTTTTTCAGAGCGAACTCCAAAGAGCATGCGATAACGAAGATTTGGATGCTGTTCTTTTTTAGAAAGCAAATAGCAGATATGTTGAGACAATCCAGTACCTGTGTTGAGGAAGACGATTTGTTCTGTCGGAGGCTCTTGGAAGAAGACCTTTCCGAAAGGTCCAGTGAAGTTAAGAAGCTCGCCGCCTTTGAGGTTCCAAACAAAAGTCGAGGCGATGCCGTTTTCAACGAATTTAAAAAGAAGTCTAAATCCATTTTTGTTGCGGTCATCAGACGCGATGGAGTAAGCACGCAAAATGGGTTTGGCTTCCCCTTGGGGTACGTTGAGCATGACGAATTGCCCTGCTTTGAAGTTAAAATCTACGGGAGTGTCTGTTTTCATCACCAGTTCGCGGACTGTCGGTGTGTGATCGATGATTTGATCGACTCTCATGTGATAAATAGTGCGTGCGGAAGACATATGGCTCCTTGTGATTTATCTTCATCTATAGGCCGAAAATCCCAGACAGTCCAACAATTTAGCTTGTTACAAAACCTCGCATTCACTAAAATTATAGGTACTAATGAGGTTACATCGTGAATATTGCGCAGCATCTGGTACTACCCCTTTTATTGGTTTTGGGACCTTCGGTAAAAGCTCAAGAGGTTCAGCCTCTCGTAGCTCAAGAAGCATCCCAACAGACTGCCCAACAAATAGTGACCCCAGCACCTTCTCAAAATACCTCAGCACAAGAAAACGACGAGGTTCCGGCTGCGCAGCGTTCATTATTAAAATCTGCGGCGACCAAAGACTTTAACAAGGCGCTCTATTTTGATCAGATTGATAACGGTTTGATTTTGCCACCTTTGGAATTGGACTATGAACTTTCCGATAACGGAAAGCAGTTAAGAATTGGCAGCGTGACACTGAACGAAAAGAACTTTTTCTTTGGTCTTTTGCCTCTGGGGAAAACTCACCCACAATTGAATCAAGCAATTCCAAGTGCGGAGGGTGACAAGCTTGCGTTGGTGATGGCTTGGCCAGAAAAGCTTTTTAGCTCGGGCAATCTTGAGATGATCTCAAGAACAGGGGCTGTGTTATGGAGAGCCAATATCTCTGCAGGTGACATCACGGCTTGGAATCAAAAGTTGGAACATTGGCGTAAGACTTTAATCACATCAGGCATTCCATCGAATAGCTTGCGCGGCGGAATTTTTGGGGCGCAGTACGCCATCTTAAATGCAGAAGCTGCGGGCATCTTTGCAAATGCCAATGAGTCCTTCCGATTCTGTTTATCTTATGAGGAAGGTCGCAATCAGACGAAACTGTGCTCACAACGTTATGCTGTGAAACATACTGCGAAGGGCCTTGCGATGGGTAAAGTGCGCCCAGAGAAAACGACTCCGCGTATCTTGGTGAATAATGAAGATGCTCCGTTGAAACAATCATCACCGGTGGCAACCGATGTGCAAGTGGGTTTCTACTCAGAACTAGCAACTGGAGAAAGTTACGAGTTCGTGGCTTTGCCGAACAAGCTGCAATTGATGGATATTGCAGATACTAGCAGCTCCAAAACATTGCGCATTGTTGGTTATGATACCAGACCCTTAGGACGTTCGATTCTTTTGAATCCCAACCAATACACTTCTTTGACGAAGATAATTGGTTTCGAGGCGACCATTGGCGATCCACGTAAATTCTGGGCGGCAGCGGTGCCAACCAATGACCCTAAGATTTATTTGCCAGGCCAAGGTGGCGGTGTTTTCAAGCAAAAATTTGAACTTTCTGAAATCCCACGCAGACAGTCCCGTGTCTATTTGAGTAAGCGAACACCAACGGGAACATACATTGATGGCATTGAGCTGGAAGGTCGCAAACAACCTGTTTCGGAAGTCACCTCAACTCAGAATTCAGTCATTCTGGATGAAAAAGATGCGGGCCATTTCTATTGGAAGTTCCAGGCGAAAGAACGCGGTCAAATCAATCGCTCGTATTTGAATGTTAACTTTGAAGGAAAAACTTATAGATCTTATTACGAAATCTATAAAGGCTTTCCGCGTGAGCTTTCCGCGCGTCTATCGGCGGTGAGTGCTTCGGGTACTTTGGTTTTCCTGGGTGAAATTGCTTACAATCAGTGGTTTGAAGATCTCTTGGGTTGGACGAACTACTATGTTTCTCGTCAACGTTGGGGTTTTGCAGCTAAGTACTTTAAGTCCTTGAATGAACTGACTGTTGATAAGAACACCGGGAAGACGGCTCCACTGAGTGTATTGACGGTGGATTTGAAATATCGTTTTACTCCGGGTCTTTGGAATCGTGATGAAACATTGGGAATCTTGGGCTCATATCAGAACGTGAACTTCGATCAACTGAAGGCGCCGATGTTAGGTGTCGGAGCTTTCTGGGCGCGTTCAATGCCGAAGGTTCTGGATGATATGATCAATGTGGTAGAAATGATGAGATATCCAAAGTGGGTCGACATGGAATTCATTTATTATGTGAACTCTTTGGATTCTAAGGTAACCTTGAATTCATCCATGTCTTTGAATTTCCATGGTAAGGTTTTGTGGACGGATTCTTTGTTCGGTGAGGCGGGCTTCGGTTACAAACGTTACGCATTCACGGACACGTCATTGAATCAAAAAGCGGAACTGAACACCTTTTATGGAACAGTGGGCGTGGGCTTGAATTTCTAGAGTGAATCTTAGAAGAAGCAGTTTAATGACAATCTGAAAAAAGCCACTTCGAGTGGCTTTTTTCTTTTCAATCCACAAACGTTTAGACCAGGCAGGCGATAAAAACTCCAAGGAAACTCTTCCGGTTCGTGCTTATTAACAGGAGATGCGCGTCAAGTTGGACGGCGGAATTCACATGCTAAGGGTTTCGAACTTGTCTTTGAAGCTGTCGGCGGAGGCAGCAAAGGGTCGCTGAAGCGTCTGTCCATTATTGTAGCATGTAGATAAGTTTTCCAATCTGCCCCCCCGGGACTTTTTGTAATCTTCGCGGGCTTTTCGTTCCAGAAGCCATAAAACGAGTTTTATTTTCGAATTTCAGTATTTTTGAACTGCCATTTTATGGCCTATCTCTTGCTTATAGCCGTTCGGGCCTATCAGGGTCCGATTTTGACACCAGCATTTCGCAGGTCGGAATGCTGAAGACGATTGAGGTTCGGCATGTCTTTACGAATAGTTATTGTCTGTGCTCTATGTTTGATGGCGCTGTCCATAGCCAGCGCTGAGAGCGTTACAATGCCTCTTAAGTCGGTTAAAAAGCCGGCCTCAGACCTTGTGGCTGCTTCAGGCGAAGCCATTGATGTGGGCCAAGCAGCGGCCATGGCAGGACAAGGGATCGATCTCAGTCTTTATAATCCAGCCGACAATAAAATGTGGCAAAACCGCTCTTACCCGGCAACGGAGGAAGTGGCAGGGGCTTACCCTCAAGGAAATTCAGGAGTCAAATTCCTCTCTGAAGAAGCCGCTATTCGTAAAGCTTTCACTTACATGTCCCGCGTTCAATCTGTTACTGAGCCCGGCAAATTCTATCGCTTCAGTCTAAGTCGTTATGCCCACACAGCTTTAATGCGCGCAGCTCTTCTTAGAAAGTTAGGTTATTTCGTAGAGTCTCCAAAATACTATAAAAACCTTCGCGTGTTCTTCGCCAGTGAAGAAGAAAAAGCCACATTCCTAACGAACGCTGAACAGTACATGATCGTGGACTTAGCGGATCGTAAATGGGTGACAGAGAACAACACCCAAAATCACAGCTTAGTTTTCTCTGACGCGGTTCTAGAGCCAGCGTCAGATGAATACTTCGATATTCACTGGGGGATGGCTCCAGATCCAAATTTCGCAGAACAATTGCCAGCCGTACAAAGATACTCTCGTTACCGCGCTTATCGTGCTTTGATTCTGCCGTTTACGTTGGTGGACGTGCCTGAAAGTATCAATCGTTTCTCTCCAAAATTAGGTTCGGTTCTTTCTGGCAACGTGGTGCTGACACATCCATCCGCGGAATCCTTCGCGTCATGCACTTATGAAGATGCAAGATGGTTGATGAGACGTTTGATGACCCTTCGTGCGCAGGACTTTGCTGATATCGTCAAAGCCGGAGCTTTCCCTCCAGAGCTAGAGCAATTGGTATTAGCAAAGCTTTACTACCGCGCTGCAAATGGTCTTGAGTTGTTCAACTTGCCTAACAACGGAGCTTGGCCAAAACCTTCTTTGGATATCACAAGCGCATCAGGTTTAGTTCAACATGGTAAAGTGATGAAGGAGTTCGCTCCTGGCTATCCCCAACGTTTTGCCCATGGCGATCGTCAATCACCATTCCAAGATGGCGACTTGGGTCGTTATTTAAGCATTCGCGGTAAAACAGCAGTAATCGAAACTGCGATCAATAATATCAATGAACGTTTGAATTTCTTAAGCACTTCTGACTTGGCAGTAAAACGTGGTCAGCAAATTCAACAGCGTATCATGGATCACATCCGCACAAATCCTCGAGAGCCTTTGTATCAGCCGATCGAAGCTTGGGGGGGGCCTGTGGGCGGTCTTTCATTGACAGCAGGTCGTCAAGTAACTACAGGCACCTACTACGGAAGTTCCGCAGCTATTCAGTTGGTGGATAACTTATCTGTAAGCGCCACCATCGGCTACTTTATGGCCCTTGACGGAGTTCCAAAAATTTCTCCAGTGGGTGGCGCGAACGTTGTCGTGACCCGTGATTATACCCACGTTCGTCCGTTGCTTTCTATTCAAGAAGGCACCAAAGTTCCTTGGCAAAATCTTGTGATCCCTCATTTCATGGGAAAACTTGCAGGCGTTCTTGCTGAGGCAGATCCAAAAACTGGCGACGGAGCCGTGAAAGCTCCTACGGATGGCAAGCCAACAAAAATTCCGTTGGATGCATTCCTATCAGATCTTCGTGAAGGTGAAGTGTTCACGATCACAGACTCTGTGGCTTTGGCCGCTTATGCTCAAATGTCTGCTTCCATTGATACATTAATGGGGATTGCGCCACTGGATTTCATGAACACTGTCAGTTTGGGTGTGGATGGATCTCGTGCGATTCTTCGTCAAACAAGTTTCATGAGAACCAAAGAAGGCGTGCAAGTATACGTCAGAGCTCAATCATCCAATGCCTTTGGTCTGACTTTAGATGTGAACTACTTCATCAATCTTTTGCGCGTCAGAGCTCAAACAACTTTAACTGATCTTCACACCGATGCTTTTGTGATCGACTACAAGCCAGAAATGGCAGAGCAGTTGGATCTTACGCAAACAGATAACAAGTACGTGAAGACGTTCTTGGATACGCGCAAGAGCTTGAAGCCGACATTGCGTGCTTTGTTCAGCGATAATGATCCTGAACTTTTATATACGAAGTTTAAGTATCAAAAATTCGAGATCGACCATGACTTGAAAACTAAAGAGCTTCGTACAAGATTTCTTGCTCAACGTATAGATTCGTTGAATGAAGATCATCTTTTGAAAATCCGTTACCCTCGCAGTATGGACGCACCAGAGCTTGATCCAAAAAATGAAGAAGTGGTGTTGTTCTCGAATAAAAAAGGGGAACTCGTTGGTCGCGATCTTCTTGGTTTTGCGCTGGATTGGATTTCTGGAATCATCAATAAGTGGGCGCCACAAGGTCGCGTGAGCTTAGGAAACAATGATGATCCAAATCCAGCGAATACTCCTTACGGAAAAGCTTACTGGAAAACGACGACGACAGAGTCAGATCTGAGCGTCAATCAAACACAATATCCTTCCGTGGCTATCTTGCAGCACGTGTGGGGCGGATGGCATTTGAACCGCAAATCATTCTTAAGACTTTTGGATGAGGTTCAAGGTCAGTTCAAAGGAACTCCAATTGCAAGTTACCGTTTGATTGAGCCAGAGGCCTTCGCCAACGTGACTTCAGTGGACTTCTACAGAATTACAGCTAACTTATCAGTTCTTCCAGGCGGTTTGGATAAAATCCGTGATCTTATTATCCAGCCAGATGCCAATGGAAAACCTGTGGATCGTCGTCTTTGGTTGGGTGGTCTTTTCCAGAAACTCAGCGAAAAGCTAGGCCATGGTGCACGCGCCAATGACCGTGAGATGTTTGACGATCTGATGAGAATCTTCGGCAACGGAGATTACAATGTGGGCTTAGCAACATACAAAGCCATTTGTGAACAAAGTAAAGAACAAGAAAACGGGAATGTCGAAACTCCTTTAAAAAAATGAACAGGAGCTTGGGAAAACGGAACTTACTACGATTGCTTGATGCCATGGGTGCAAAAGCTATTGGCGTATTCTGCAAACTATCCGAAGGATAAAAAAGAACAGACAAAATGGCTGACAAGTGTGTTGTACATCCTTGATGAACAAATCCCACTTCCGCAGTTGTTGAAGTTCTTGGGTGAAGAAAACTATGTGTTCTTCGTGCGCATCAATGGTTTCAGAACTGGCGATGAGGACGGGGATATCGAGTACTTCTCAAACAGTTTGGGTGATCCTAAGAAGAATATCGAATATGCGAATGGTCTGATTAATATGTTCGCGACGAAAACACGTATTTCTCCGATCGAGATGGATCGTTCTCAAGGAGGGTTCAAATAATGAAATTCTTAATTTCATCCCTATTGCTTTCGTTGTCCTTGAATGCCCATGCTGCAGATCCTTTTGCTGATTTGCAGTGGGGCTTTAAAAATCAAGGTCTTCCTCAAACAATCGACTTGGACCCTTTGCATATCTATAGAATGCAAGCCCGCGCGGGACAGGACGTTCATCTTCCTGCTCCGTTCAAGGCCCCTAAAAAGATCATCGTAGCCGTTTTAGATACGGGGATTCAAAAAAATCATCCAGATCTTGCCGGTGTCATTCATCGCAATGAATCTGAATGCAAAGCTTTAGAAAAGTTTAATAAGTGCTTGGCTGAAAAAGATCGCAAAGAGTGCGAAGCCAAGTGGATGGATCTGAACAATCCAGAAGTAGACCAAGACAAAAACGGCTACCCATTGGATTGCCAAGGGTGGAGCTTGCTGGGTGGTGTGAATGCAGCCAATATCATGGGACGTCCTGATTTTGACGACAGCCAAGGTCACGGAACCCATGTAGCTGGTGTGATCGCGGCTATTGCGGATAACAACATCGGTGTTCGTGGCCTAAGCCAAAACGTAGAAATTCTGCCGGTTCAAGTTATTGGTAATGGGCCGAGTGAGCCGATGAAGCCTTTATCGATCACAGATTCTCCGACAGAGACAGGCAAAGAGGAAATCAATCGCAACCTCGGGGACATGGTTGCCCGCGGTGTGATCTATGCTATGCGCTCGGGTGCGAAAGTGATCAACTTTTCAATGGGTTGGCCACAGGTTGTCGACTCCGATTTCATGCGCCAGGTGATCGCCGAAGCACAATCCCGCGGAGTGATCATCGTCGCGGCGGCTGGAAATGACTCCACTCGTGCACTTCTTCGTCCTTGTGCTTATAAGAACGTGATTTGTGTGGGCGCCGCAGGTCCTGACGGAGCTTTGGCGCACTTCTCTAACTTCGGAAGTGGCGTCGATATCGTTGCGCCCGGAGTAAATATCCTGAGCACATATCCAGAAAGTATGCGTCCTGTCCGCTTCCGCTCCACATTAGGGTACGAGTTTTTGTCTGGGACATCTCAGGCAACTCCTTTCGTGACTGCGGCCGTAGCCGAAATGTTGGCGCGTGGTATTCCTGCAGAAGAAATCTATCCACGCTTGATTTTAGGTGCTCGTCCTCTTCAGTCTAACTTGAGCCTGATCGAGGGTCTCCCTGATAAGACACCTCAAGCGCTGAAACCGGAAAATGAAATTTATCAAAAATATTCAATTGCCGGGAATTTGGATCTTGCTGCATCTTTGAAAGTGACACCGCAACCGTTGATCGTTCCTGCGTTGAAGGAACGAACTGAAATTCAGTGGGATCGCAAAAGCAAAAATTTGAGCTATCAGATTTCTTTTGCGAACAAATGGCAGGCCGTTGATATTTCTAAAGTAAAAATGAATAGCAAGTTCCTGAAACCTCACCCCAAGGCGGTTCGTCCTTTGTACA
>CAZPYX010000136.1:4566-11293 GCA_964590635.1 uncultured Bdellovibrio sp. | reverse complement strand
ATTGTGATTTTGAGCTCACCTATTGGTGGCAACACGGAAGAGTCTCAACATTGCATCGGTATTGAGGTCGCGGAAACTGTCCGCCGTTATTTGAAAATTGGCTCTTCGTCAGTTGCCGTTAACTTCCCAAATGTTGATCTTCCTGTTAAGCATGGAACATCTCAGTTATTGAATGTGCAGAAGAATCAACCTGGGGTTCTCGGAGAGATCAATAGCATCATTTCTCGAGCGGGGGCGAACATTGAGGGGCAATATCTGTCCACGGATGAGCGCATCGGTTATCTTGTCATGGACGTGCATTCATCCCATGCACAGAGCTTGGCTGCGGAGATTGAGAAACTTCCGCGTTCCATCAGGACAAGAGTTGTTTACTAATTAGACAATCATTAACAATCGCGAATCATCGTTAGATTATTTTCAGGGTCATTGTGACCCTGTTTTTTTTATGTTAGATCCTTCTATATTCATTCGAAAAAATACCGGGGGGATCATGAAATTACTTATCGTTGCTCTTGTTCTTGCCGCATCACCAGCATTCGCCGTAACTCTTGGCGGAGGCAGTGACGAGTTGGAAGTGTCTTATATCTCTTGGTGCCAAGGCTCTAAAGTTATGGGTCTTTTTGACAACCAAGAAGCCTATACAAAATTCGACTGCGCTGACACGAACAAAACTTGTAAAGAAACCCAACTGTTTCGCATGGGACGAATGATCGTTTTGGCGTCTTGTTCTGAAAAATAATTTAAAAAGTTTTAAAAATAATAATTTCTTTTGAAGGAGAAAATAATGAAATTACTTATCGCTGCTTTGGTTCTTGCTGCAAGCCCAGCATTCGCATCTTTCCAAGACGAATCACCGGTTCTTTATCTTTCTTGGTGTGAAAACAACTCTGTCATGGGTCAAGACGATCAAGCCAACCCAGTTGTTCGTTACACTTGCACTGAACAACAAACTTGCCAAACAATCGCAAGATACAAAATCGACCGCACCATCATCACCGGCGCCTGCGTAGATAAAAACAAATAGGTACGGACACACTTTTGGTTGAGATGCGCGTCAAAGTGCTTCTCAGATTCAAAAAATAAAAAACCCACAGATCAAAAGCTGTGGGTTTTTTTATGATCAAATTGTTCTGAAACTCTGTAGGGTTTTCGAATCTTTTTTAACAATCAAATCAAATACCTATAGTGATTGCCCAAGGTGGTTCCTGGGTAGTCGCGATTGCTCAATGGTAGCAGTTTTTGCTAGCAAGTTGCGGCAAAAAAATTGAGACGAGTTTGGTGCTAGTCTTTTATATTATATGCTGCTCGATGATTTCTAAATCTGTTGTTGTTCAAGCTTTTTTATTCTGACCGGCAACTACCAATAGGCCAATTGTGGCAATTGCCATAAGGACATTTTTGAAGGATGCCATTCCTGAGAGAGCCACAGCTCCGGCAGACACGGCTATAGAAAGTACCAAGTAAGAGGCCATCTTTGCTCTATAGAAAGTATCTATGTCAGTTTCCCAAAATAGATCTTTAATTTTTACGGTCATTTTTGCAGACAGGTCTGTAGTTATTGAAAGTGGTATCAGCAGCAGGAGAGTCAATGATGATGCGATATTTGCAATTTCCTGTGGGGAAAGATGAGACGCACGGTTTAAGAGTAAATCGATATTGCTCAAGACATGAAGACCATCAGTGGAGAAGTGATCAACGCCAATTTTCAGATGTGAAAATATTTTCGGAAGTTTTCTAAAGTTTGCGAAGAACAGGGAGTAAAACATTAAAAACTTTAGAAACATGGGCAACAGACAATTGGATACTAAGAGCATGATGGATGCTTTTACCTTTTTCCGATTTTGTTCGCGCCTTAGCTGCCTTGGGTCGGGTGAATTGACATAGGACTGATAAGATGGATTGTAAATATAAATCTAGAAGGAATCAGGAGCTTTTTCTTTGGATCTAAATATGTATCTAAGGGAATCGTAGAGACCGGAGGAAACAATGTTTAGAATGATTCCAATTAAAGCGTCCAAATCAAAACTCCGGATAAATCTATGTGGTAGATTCTTCTCGGGTATCCAAGGAAAGAAATTAAAATAGTTCAATGAAATAAATGACTTTTTGCACGAAAGATCTCCTTATGTGTTCAGATCTTAACAACTATGACTCGTTCTAAAACATTGATTCATTTATCAGGCTCCTAGTTTACGGGGGGCTCGTAGGCTTAATGAGTTGAATTGGTGCCATAAGAGAGTGACCTAATGACGTAAAGAGCGGCATGAATAACACAGTTAATTCCGACCAAGTAACATCCGCTAAAATTGCAGCAAGACTTTTGTTTACGGATTAATCTTCAATAGCACTTGGCGGTCTTCTCGTGAGCGTGGCAGATGGTTAATCTTTCTATTGACGGATATCTTCAAGAAACCCAATGGCTCTGACGGGTCATTGGGAGGGGAGAGGACTAACTTTTGTAACGCAGTTGCGACACCAAAAGTGTGTCCGTACCTAAATCACTTTGCCGGGGTTCATGATGTTGTCTGGGTCGAAGACTTTTTTGATGTCCTTCATGATTTGGATTTCGGCTTCGGATCTTGTGTAGTTTAGGAATGATTTTTTGGTGAGGCCGACTCCGTGTTCTGCAGAGATGGAGCCTTTGTATTTTTTTACGGTGTCGAAGACCATCACGTCGACTTTACGGCATTCTTTGACGAACTCTTCTTTGGACATGCCTTCGGGGCGAAGGATGTTGATGTGAAGATTGCCGTCGCCGATGTGGCCGAACCATACAACTTCCCAAGTTGGGTAGGCCTGTGACAAGACTTTGTCGAGGTCATCCATGAATGGAGGCACCTTTGAGATCGTCACGGCGATATCGTTTTTGTATGGAGAGTACTTTGCCAAGGACTCTGAGATATCTTCACGGTAGCGCCAGAAAGTTGTCGCTTGAACGTCGGACTGGCTGATAATTCCGTCTAAGACCCAGCCTTCTTCCAAGCATTTTTCAAATACACCTAAAGCATGTTCTTCATCTTGGTCATTGCGAGTTTCTACTTCAGAAAGAACGTAAAACGGAGCTTGAGTTTCCAGTGGTGCAGGAAGCTCGGTGTTTTCTAAAACTCTTTTTAAGGCCTTGTCTGAGAACATTTCAAAAGCGACCAAAGAAGTTTTGGTTTTGAATTCCGCGAAGATTTTCATCACAGCATCCAAACCACTAACGGCCATGACAAGGACCTTCATTGGCGGAGGATTCGGTGCAAGTTTAATCGTGGCCTCGGTGATGAAACCCAATGTGCCTTCTGCGCCGATAAACAAATGGCGAAGATCATAACCAGTCGCATTTTTCACGAGGGCGTTGTTCAGCTCAAGAACTTCTCCAGCGCCGGTTACCACTTTCAAAGCCGCAACCCAGTCGCGAGTCAATCCATAGCGAACAACTTTGATTCCGCCAGCATTGGTAGAGATATTACCACCCATTTGTGACGAACCCACAGCTGCGAAATCCACGGGATAGAAAAGATGTTTAGAGTGAGCGAACTCTTGCAAAGCCTCTGTGACAACGCCGGGTTCGATGATCACGGTCTGATCAACCGGACTGAAATCTTTGATCTTGTTCATTTGATCGAAAGACACAACGACTTCGCCTTGCGTGGCAACGGCGGCTCCAGAAAGACCGGTGCGACCGCCTGAAGGAATCAAAGCGATTTTGTTTTTACGCGCCCATTTTACAAGGGCGACGACTTCTTCAGTGGTGTGAGGGAAAACAATGGCAGAGGCTTTGATGTCGAAATAAGTTGTCCAGTCTTTGCCCCAATATTTTAGGCTCTCATCATCGGTTTTGATTTGTTCTTTTTTAAGAAAACTCTCAAGTTCGAGGAGGGCTGGCGACATACAACATCCTATTTTAGTTTTTTAAAACTTCGACCTAAAGCTCTTCATCGTGAAGGGGTCGGTGATATTCTTTCAGAGTTCTGATTCTAAAGAAAGCGTAGGCGGGACACAAGCCCCAAGCGGCAGTAATAATGCCGTAAATACCAATGTACGCCCAAAAAGGTCCCCCTGCGACAGCGTAGGCGGTCAGGCCTACACCGAAAATAAAACGCAGAATGCGGTCCCAGAGGGCGACATTGCATCTCATGGAAGTTAGGCTTTCAACATCTCTTGAAGTTCGCCTGATTGATACATTTCCATCATGATATCGCTTCCACCAACAAGTTGTTTGTTGATGTAAAGCTGAGGAATTGTCGGCCAGTTGCCGTACTCTTTGATACCGTTGCGAATTTCTTCGTCTTCAAGAACGTTGATGTCATGGAACTGAACGCCCATGTCTTGAAGGATCGCGCAAGCACGTGCAGAGAAACCGCACATAGGGAACTGTTGAGTTCCTTTCATGAAAAGTACAATTTTGTTTTGGGCCAAGATACCGTCGATTTTTTGGTGTACAGGAGATGACATAAATATTTCCTTCACTCTGATTTCTTCAGAGTACATGTTTAATAATACTATTTAATTTTAGTCTTAATTGAGAGCGCGTGAACTTCCCCGGTCTTCAATTCTGGACCAAAGCAGCCCATCACGTGCTGATGCTGCTGAATGCGAGATAGACCCGCAAACTTGGTGCTTTCCACGAAGACTTCCCAATGGTCTTGGGTGCCGGTTAAATCGAAAACTTCGATTTTGGAATCTGGATAATTTTGCTCTAATCGTTCTTTCATTTGCTCTGCTGTCATAGGAACGGAAAGTAACAGAGTGCGGGGGCGAAGTCCAGGGACTCAACCGAACCAGCTTAGCCTGTATGCATGCGGGTTGATTAATGCAGCTCGTCAGCGTAGGATGGCCTCATGTTTGGGCCATCACAGCGTGTACTTAAGATTTTCGCTCTCGTTTTTGTTGTTATCTTCTTCTATTTTCTCGCCAGAGTAGAGTTTTTAGCTTGGAACTGGAATATGTTTCGGGCCAAGCCCTTTGCGGATCTTTTGTGGTCGCTTTTTGTTGGCTTGCGCTTCGATATTTCGGCGGCTCTTTCGGTGGCAGCTCCCGTTCTGCTTTTGTCATTTTGTCCGTGGCCGAAGGCGTGGGAGAAAGCGTGGCAGAACACCACCTGGGCTATTTTCTGTATCACGCAAATTCCATTTTTGATTTTAAATCTTGTCGACACCGAGTTCATTAATTTCGTCGGTCGCAGATTTACCTATGACACCTTGTTCATCATGGGCGAAGCTCAGGGCAAGATGGCGGGCTTTGTGGGAACATATTGGCCGTTGTTCTTAGTGAACACTTTGATTGCCATCTTTTTTGCCTGGGTCGCGTGGAAAGTTCTTAAGAAATCCAGCAAAGTTGTATGGCCCTCGGATCTCGCGAAGACCGCTAAATACTGGGCAGGTCATGGATTTATTTGTTTTGTCGCTGTGGCTATTTCCGTGGTGGGAATCCGGGGCGGTTTGCAAGGCAAGCCTATCAGCTTTGTGAATGCGAATGTCTTCACAGCTCCGGTTTTAAATAATTTGGTATTGAATTCGACGTTCACATTTATCAAAAGCTACGGCGCTGAAGAGATCAAACACGAAAAGTACTTTGCTGATAAAGAAGAAATGTTGAAGTATCTAGATGGCTCTTTAAGTGGTTCACTACTTGAGGGCAAGCGTCCGAAGAACCCACAAAATATCGTGATCATCATTCTAGAGAGCTTCGGAAGTGAATACGTCGGACCTCACAATGGTAAGAGCTATACTCCCTTTCTTGATTCATTGATGGCAAAATCCTTGGTGTTTAATAATGCCTATGCTGATGGTCGCCGCTCTATTGAAGGTGTTGCCGCGGTCATGGCGGGAATTCCCGCATTGATGAGTGAGCCGTTTATTTCTTCACACTTCGCAGTGAATTACTTCTTGGGTCTAGGGACCTTGCTTGCACCTAAAAAATATTCTTCCGCATTTTTTCATGGTGGTCACAACGGCACGATGTATTTTGATTCTTTCATGCAAAGTGCTGGGGTTGATAAGTATTTTGGTTCGAAAGAGTATGCCAATAGCGCCGACGATGATGGCATTTGGGGAATTTGGGACGAACCTTTCTTGCAGTTCATGATTAAGGAAATGGACAAGATGCCTCGTCCGTTTATGAGTTCGGTATTCACTCTTAGTTCCCATCATCCTTTCAAAGTTCCCGCGCAGTACGAGGGGAAATTTCAAGAAGGTCCCATTGAAATTTTGAAAACTGTTTCCTACACGGATATGGCTTTGCAAAAGTTTTTTGCCGAGGTGGAAAAGAAACCTTGGTTCAAAGATACGTTGTTTGTCTTTACAGCGGACCACACGTCTAAACATTTTTTGCCCGAGTTTGAGAATGAGGTGGGGGACTATCGCATTCCACTTTTCCTTTATCATCCAACTTATAAGTTTCCAGCCGTGGACACAAACATGGTGGTGCAGCAGATTGACATCTTGCCGACGCTTTTGGATTTCCTAGGTCTTCGCAATAAAGAAGAAAACTTCCTGGGTAGTTCCATGTTTATTCCCGGAGACAAGGATGCCGTGGCATTCATTGACGGACGATACTTGCTTTTTGCAAAGGACTATCGCATTCGCTGGGCCCCAGGCCGCGGTGAACCGGAAATGTTTGTGATGACAGATTTGGCAGGAGAGCATCCTTTGACAGAGCCTGTAGCTCGCAAAGAAGAGCTGACGAAAAGACTCAAAGCCAGCATTCAGTATTTCAATGAAGGCATGTGGGATAATAAACT
>CAZPYX010000136.1:0-4556 GCA_964590635.1 uncultured Bdellovibrio sp. | reverse complement strand
GTCGAAGGGACGTTAGGTTCTAGGGAGGCATTTCTTCGCAAAATGGAAGTTGTAAAGCGCGTCCTTCAAAAGTGAACGGAACTTTTTCCATTTGCGCTAGATTCGCAGGTGTAAAACTAAGAGCAGGTTTAATTTTTTTCGAGATCAGTTTGCCCTGGGGACGACCGCTGTCA
This sequence comes from uncultured Bdellovibrio sp., assembly GCA_964590635.1. Lineage (GTDB taxonomy): Bacteria > Bdellovibrionota > Bdellovibrionia > Bdellovibrionales > Bdellovibrionaceae > Bdellovibrio. The sequence goes on along the minus strand of CAZPYX010000136.1, from coordinate 4,383 downwards.
TCCAGGTGAAGCTCTAAAGCCCATTCTAAAAGATCTAAGTTGTAAGTCACAAGGCCTGCCTGCAGTTTACCTTGTTTGCTACGCAGCTTCGCCTTTTTGAAATTCACACACAAAGGCTTATATGTAACTTCGCTGACAGTGGATTGCAGTCCATCAAAGGGATGATCTTTTTGATTCACATCCCAACGAAGAACAAACTTGCTTTGTTCATGGATGGCTTCGAGTTGTTTGGCCACATCGCTGTTGAAGGGCTTCATTAAAGGGTCCACGGTTTTGCTGATAAGCTCGGACGAAGCATCCTTCACTTCGTCTTGCACCACCGTGTGAGCACATTCTGCTGGCACCTCGCTGGAAGTCGCTATGTCAGGAATGTTTAAACAAGAAAAATTAGATCCAAAGGCCACCTGTGAAAAGGGCGCTTGTTTTAAATTTACATCCGTCGCTGTGCCCATAGAGTTCAAGAGTCCTTTGACTTCCAGATCTGCCGAAAACAGCGGGGAGCCGGAGTTGCCTTTAATCACCGAGCAAGGAACCAGGCTGATCACCGGACTTTTGTTATTCAGGAACAAGGGATTTGCCAAGGATTTTTGAATGGCAGTGCAAGTTACTTTTTTAAGTAGTCCCGTGCCATTGCCTTGCGGATCTATTTTAAAAATGGTCACGGATTCCCCGTCAGTAAAACCGCTGGTGTTCACGGGGACTTTCATGCGTGATGTGCGTTTTTCTAATTTAAAGAATGCATAATCAGGAGTGAGTGGTGTGTTCTTCAAAGGCGGTGACACCGATTTTATTTTTGCGCAAGCAATCTCTTCTGCGGGCATTGATTTGGTGGCGGGGAAAGTGACTGAAATACGTCCTTTGCAAGAGGCGTCCTCTTTGCGAAGGTCTTCAGGAATGCAGTGTAAGTTTGTGGCGATCAGATCGTCTTGCAACAGAACTCCGGTGCAGACGCTTTTTCCATCGGTGGCTATGCCAGCAACGGACTCGGGACAGTTCTCAAGGTTTTCGCAGCTCACCTTATAAGATGCCGAGGCGCCATGGCCTAAGTGTATCAAGGTGAGAAAAAGAAAAGCCGAGAGTTTATTCATCAAAGAACTCATCGGCCCAAAAATGCTTGAACTTAAAATGTCGAACTAGCTGGCTTTGCGGAAATAGAGCTCGCGCTGAAGATCCGTCAAAGAATTAATGATTTTATCTTCACAAGGGGCCGCTAGGTGATTGAATTCGACTCCCAAAGTGAGATGACTTATTCCACGGCCACGGATGTTCTTGATCACACCCTGAATGACGATGGGGTCGCGATCACCTAGGAAAATTTCCGCGTGGACTAGGTCCTCAAGTTTCAGGTCGGTCTCTTCCTGATGAATTTCCACTGCACAACCCTCTGTGCTGAGATCTAAAAGACGGCATTGGTGCGAGCAAATATTGTGATTCAAGTAATTGATCACAAAGGCAGCAGAATAGTTTGGCGGCATGTTGTAGCGGAAGTTTTTACGGCGTTGCAAGTGATACAGATGTGTCACCGGCAATGCGATATAATTTTCGTGAACCACGGGACGAGTTTCAAACAGATATTTTTCTGAACCGATTTGAAAGCTCGCAGAGAATACAGAGTTGTCTTGCAAAGTCATCGCGGTTTCTTCAGGAGGATGGCATTTTAAATGAAACTGTGAATTTAGGCTAAGCACCTTCATCGACAGACATCTTTCAAACTTGTCCTTCAACGTGACTGTGGTCTGAGCAGAAAGAAGCTTTTGTAAAAGCATTTGCTTTTCGTGCTCAGAACCGATGGCTTTAAAGATAACTAATGGTTCGCTCATTTAAGCCGCCGCTACGATCTTATGACCGCATTCGCCACAGAATTTAACTCCGGCTTGAAGTTCCGCACTGCACGCTGGGCACGCAGGGCCTCCCGAAGATCTTTTCTTTGGTTTTTCTTCTTTTTCGTCCATGTCGACGAAACCTTTTTCATTCCATTTTTCAATCTCACGAAGCATTTTCCAGCTTTGTAAAATAGAACGGAATTCTTTGATTTCAAATTGCAGAAGAACACCTGTACCACTGTTTTTACGCTTCATGAAAACGCCTTTGCCCTCAAGACGGGCAAAGTGGTCGTTGTTCAAGTTAATGCCAAGTTCGTTTTTGCAGTGTTCGCCAAACTTTGCGAAATCCACGCTGACGATGCCGAAGCGATCTGCCTCTTGGCCATCAGCCATTTTTAACAAAGTATCAAGCATTGTTTGGCAAAGTTCATCGACTTTAAGAAGCTCCATGCGGCCGCCCTTAAAGTAATAGTATTGATAGAATTCAAAGAAGCTTTCCAGCAAACCAAGATCCAAGAAGTGAACTCTTTGGATTTCATCGGGTCCATCTGGATTGTCCGGAGCTTTGCCCATTTCATAAAGCGCTAATTTTAGCTTCACAAGGATGTTAATCACTTGCTCAACGCGTTTTGGCCCTTCGGCGAAAATTCTTTGCGAATACTGTTTCATCATGCCCCATTCCAGGATCACGCGGCCCGGAGTGGATCTGTCGCCTTTATGATTGGCTGTGTGGAAAACGGCGCCGAAAGCTTTTGCGACCTGATCTTCAGGACATGGTGAAGAGTCTTTCTCAAGCTTTGATGAACGCACGTCATTCATCGCCAGACGCAAACGATCTGCCAATGATTTGATGATGACCTTTAACATTTGCGGAGCGCCTTCGTAGTGGGATTTCAAGGCCTCTACGGGGATTTCTAAAACTTTTGTTTCCGTCGTCGCGATGGCCGCTGTCGGGTGAGTACTGGCTCCCAAGATCACTTGATCGCCCAAGATATGAGAGGCACCCAATTGGAAAAGATCGATATTCTTTTTTCCGCGGATCAAACATTGGCTGGCGCCACCTGATTGAATCAGGTAAACAGCGGTGATTTTGTCGCCGTCTTTGTAGATCATTTCGCCTTTTTTAAAGGTCTTAACAGACATTACTGACTCCTACGCTCGAAAATTTCCAATTTATTCTCGAAGCCTATCGGCAAAATTGATCCTGAAATGAAGGCTTTGGCCTTAAAACTTAGGTCCAGAAATCCACCTGGAATTTTGGCTCTAGATAGGTTATAACGGCTTTAGATGGATTATTTTTTTGCAGCGGCCTCGGCCGAACATCAAAAGAAAGAAAAGGCGAAAGCTCGCGAACTTCGCATGAGTCAGTGGTGGAAGCAGGAACTGGGCAAAGGCCTTTGTTATCACTGCGGAAATCGTTTTAAGCCTGCGGATTTGACCATGGACCATCTCATTCCCATTGCTCGTGGTGGGAAATCAAATAAGAACAACTGTGTTCCTTCTTGCAAAGACTGCAATTCTAAAAAGGGTTACAAAACCCGCGCGGAAATGGCGATGGACGAGTTGAAGGCCTCTGCCGTGAGCGAGTCTCAAGATGAGACAGTCGCTCCGACTTCTAATGATTCCGAAGAACAATAATTTTATTTAGCGATGATGGTGTGGATGTCCGTGCTTTCGTTTCTGTGAAACATCTTTCACGCAACGGAAGCCGACGTTGTTCATGTTCAAACTCCAAGATGCTGGAGCTTGAACTTCATTTGCGGTGATATCTCCGATATTGGCGGTGAAGATTCCCGTTGCTCCTTCAGAGTGCATGCAGATGGCGCCGCCGCGAATGACTTTGCCTCCGCTGCCACCAAACAGATTTCCCATATTGGCTTCTTTATTCGGAACTGCTGTCATTCCTGTGAAATCAAAGAGTTGTTTGGAGCCTGGCTTCACGTCCCATTTATTGTTGTGATAAGTTCGACCGTAAGGACTCGAAAGATCCGGGGAATAAGACGAACCGTAAATTGTGTCGCTGACCCATTCCCAGGCATTGCCGCCGAAGTCCCAAATCACATTGCCGCTGGCTAAGGTGAAAGTGCGGCGTTCATGGCCCGACGCTTTTCCAGTGCTATCGTAGGGATTGTTGATGTTAGAAATAGCTACGGGTTCTGACCAACCAGAATAATAACCAGTATAAAGAGTGCCGGAAAGTTTTTTGCCGCCAGTCCAATTTGAATCTTGATTGAAAATTTCCAAAGCTGTTGCATTCCACTCTGCATTCGTTGGCAAACGATATCCCGTTCCAAGAGCCACACAGGAATCGCTGGCCGTGGCCTTATTCGCAATCCATGGTTTGCCGCTCGCAGTTGAGGCCGCTTTGCCATCAGAACCTTTTTTCATCTCGAATTTCGCAATACCGAATTGCTTCGTTCCAAGCGAACTATTTGCGGCAACCATTTCATAGCTATCAGGGCAAGTCGTGATAGGTGGCTCAGGCGTCGGCGCTGGAGTAGGTGACGGCGCTGGAGTAGGTGACGGCGCTGGAGTAGGTGACGGCGCTGGAGTAGGTGAC
>CAZPYX010000135.1:0-11524 GCA_964590635.1 uncultured Bdellovibrio sp. | reverse complement strand
CGGCCTCTGGTAGCTCTTTATCCTTGGGAGATTCTTATTTTAAGAAGTTCGATTCAAAGAATGCTATTAAATCTTATCAAGGGATTGTCTTCGACAGTCCGGTTTATATTAATGGCAACATTCATTTGGCCAAAGCGGCGGCGAGTGATTCTCAAGACGGCGCTTATACTCCGGTTTCTTTCAATGAGAAAGTGATCTTGGGTGATGGCACAGTCGTGCGTGAAGGAAAAGAATTCGTTCCAGGAACTGCGGGCGGAGTGTCCGACCAGTTTTGGTATAACATTGGAGAGTTTGGCGGCTTTAGAAAAGGCGTCGATGTTGATGGGGGACGTGACGGAGGATTGGATAATCTTTCAGGCAAACAAGCTAATAGCGCCGTCGATAAAAGCTTGATGCAACAGTGTATTGATAGAACCTTGGCGATGACGGATCTTCGTAAAACTTTGTCCAGTACTCTTCGTGGCGTGATCACGAAGCAGACAGATTCAAAGTTTGACTATCGCTTGGGTCTGACAGATGGGAACGTGTTCACTCGTCAAAGAAATGAAATTTCAGGTCCGACTGCAAGCCCATCTTCGGGATTAGTGCGCTATAATTTTGATTTCAAAAACAAAGAAAAAACGGGAGCGATTTCTAAATACCGTTTGAAGTTCAACGGATTGCAAGTCGACGGCTCTATTCCAGAGAACGGCTCCGTGACGTTAGAGCCTAAAATTGATTTATCGGCCTTGAAGCAATCCATCAGTCGCCAATTGAGTGATGCCCAAGCAAATCGTGATCGGTTGACTCCAGAAGTTGCCAGATTAGATGCTCAGATTGCCAATGCGGAACGAGATGTGGCGGATGAACAGGCGAGTCTTGCGGCGGAGCAGGCTAAAAATCCCCAAGATAAAAACCGCATCGCCAGCATTTCGGCTGACTTGGATCGTGCCAACAATCGTTTAGATCAATACAAGGCAAGTAAAGCGATCAAAGACAAAGAACTTGCGGATGCCAAAGCTAAAATGGATGAGTATCAAACTCGTCTGACCAAGGTTGAAGCGGATTCAACTATTCAACCGAAAATTAAATTGTCGGTCGATGTACCAAATCCTGATAGCACCAATCCAACCTTCAAAGATTTCCACGTCGAATTCGAGAATGGCGAGCTGTTAGTGGACGGTATGGGGAATCCCAAGGATGTTTCTGTCTATTTGCAAGCCTATGACGTTTCTTATGATCGTGAGAACTCTCTTCGTCCAGAATTTTTAATTAAGACCAATGGTTATTTAAATTTTAAACGCGGTGGCAATGGCTTTGTGGCCTACAACAGTGTTTCAGATAATTACGGTAATTCGAAAGGTGACTTGCCAGTTGGTGATATCAATCAAGATCTAGAAAAAGCCTGTGCGACCCAAGGGACCAGTTCTTCGACGGCCTTCGGTGGCGCGGATTGGGGTACGAATTTCACGGGCACGGCTCGAAACTCTTGGTCGTTTACCAATACGTATGATTCACGTACGGACTATGTATTTAATGGAACGAATGCTTCTAAATCGGCGGGCACGGCGACTTTTGTTGTGCAGTCGATGGCTAAGAATTGCATCATCACGGCGCAGGCTGATTTTGTCAGTGGTTTCTTGGTGTGTGACAAGCTGATTATTCAAAGTCGTTCGACAGCATTAAGAATTATTGGTTCTATTATAGCGGTGAATGGTTTGGAAATTGATGATTCAGCTTATCAGGCCGGAATTCGCTGGAGTACGATCTATCATCCTCAAGCAACCTATGAGTTGCGCCAAGTGGGTATTTTGAAAGGGCAAAATAACGCGGATTGTACTCAAATCAATCGCTTCCCGGTTTGGCATCCAAGTCCTTCGATCACGGATCTTTCGAACTTGTATCGTTGCAATGCGATTTCTTTGCGCTCGAAGGCCGATCCGTTCCGCTGGACAACGGTGGATCCAGATTGTGGAGCAGTTCCAGGAGTCAGTTCGCATATGTGTAAGAACCGCATGGTGCGTTTCTTTGTGTTAGAAGTTTCAAGGGATTCAGGAATATGAAGTTGAACAACAAAGGTTTCTCAATTCTTGAAGCGATGTTGGGATTGGCGATGCTCACTCTGGTGGGATCATTTTTTATCTCGGGTATGATGGGGATGAGAAAGGTCGCTAAAGACAGCGGTACAAAGAACTCTTTATATAAGCAAATCAATGACGTGATCGAGAACATTCGACCGAATGTGCGTATGTATCAAATCAATTATGGCACGAGCGATGAAGAACGCGATCGGGCTTTGGCAGTTGATAAATTGCCAATGGCTTGGGGAAACGGAACTCTTTCCACAGCGGCTGTATGTCCCAGTTGCCCAGGCCGTTATGGCTTCGTGATTCAAGCGTATCCAAATTTGAAGGGTCTTTATCTAGTGACAGTTCGTATGAGTCATAAAGATTGGGCTCAGGGGCAGCAGACGGAAGAGGGAAAGCCCACCGCCGTTGGTGGCTATGGCTATCTTGATTATCAGTTTGTGGTGAATGCACAATGAAGTTACATCAATTGCAAAACTCAAAATTATCTCTGAACCAGAAAGGCTTTACGCTTTCTGAAATTCTTGTCGGTGTGGCTTTGATGTCCATCGTGGGAATGGTAGCGGCTTCTTTCTTTGTTTTTTCTGCAAAAACTCAAACGCAGATTACGAATGAAATTGAAGATAAAACAGACAATATTATTGCCGAGCGCATGTTGCTTAAGGACCTCAAGCTCTCAGAACCCAGCTTTAACAACCTGCTAGTTGCAGATGATAAGGGCTTAGCATTCTTTGCTTTCGATTCTGAACGAAATTCAAAGACTTTGGATGCCTCGCCAAGAGCGCTTACGTTGCAAATAGCTGGAAAGAAGGAATTCTCCTTCATGGTTGTCAATGACAAGTTGGGTGGGACCTTGATGTATACGCCAAGTGCGGCGTACAACATTCCTTATATTCCTAAAGATCCCAATGTCGCCGCACCTTTGAATTTCATTTCATTGAATAAGGTTAATAATGGCAAGAACACTGTGAAGAGTGCCAATCCGTTATTCTGGAGTCTGGGCGTGATTCTGATGTTGGATACTCCCGCAATGGTGCGCGAGATGACAACCTTCGGCCCGAATTACAATCGTCCCGCAAGATCTCCTATTTTTGTAGGAGTAGTGCAAGGCGATGGTGAAACCAAACTGGTGCCGATTGCCCTGGCAAATTTCTTAGATAAAACCAATCCCATGTATCCGAATGAGACAATTGATAGTGAAGATTCGTTCCTAAGAGAAATACCGCCAATGGGAGGCGCCGCACCTCTTGTTCGCTTGAAGGCCGTCTCAATTATAAAGTACTATGTAGAACAGGACAGTAAGACCAACAAAGTAAATTTGTGGCGGAGTGTGTACGACGGAGCTAACTTCTCGAGTGGAGCAATGATTGCTTCAGACATAGAGAAGGTGGAGTTTTCTCGGAAAGATCCCCACGACTCTGTGATTTACTTTAATATTGTTCGCAAGGGGAAATGATTTTAAGGGGGCTTGTATGTTTAAGTGGACTTTAGCGTCTCTTGCTATTGGTTCGATGGCCTATGCTGGTGATCCAGGTACTGTAAACTCAGGAGCTGGAGCTTCAGCGGGATTTCAAGGGGTCGTTCTTTCAGGACAAGTGACTCGCTCCAATCTTGAGGGTGTCAATATCATTGTGACCAACAGTTGTTTTGGTACCAATCTTCGCTACGTGACCAATCCCATTTCACCGCTTGCCAAAGTAAAAATGAAATTAGTGGTGAAAGACCACGGAGTTGAAAAGCAATTTATCATTCCTTATCCCGGCTCTCTAGTTGTAGAGGGGGGGATCACGGATTCACGAGCAATTCCAGCGAGCGAGATCTCGAATCCCATCGGCTTGACCGCGACAGGTGCTATCACGGGCAACGTGGTGCGTGTTAACTTGCCGATCGCGTCCGCAGTCACTGTGGATGAAAACGGCAATATCAACACGGCAAGCATTGATGCGGAACTGGTGTCAGTGTCATTTAGCCAGGTGTTTGATTGGACTCCAACAAATGCGGACTATCAAAGTGGTTACTATAAAGTAAATACTCATCATGGTAGTGGTAACATTGCTAATTACCGCGGTTATACCGGCAACCTGTCGGCAAGTGTTTACACATCAGGATCTAAAGATAAAAAGACTTATAACGTGGCGGCCTACTTCCCCGGGGAATTTGGTTTCTGCGGAGGTTTCTTCTCTCCTTTAATGGTGTTCTTTGACGATGCACGCCCGCAGTTTTCTGCGAACGTAGACTTTCCATTGAATCCAACGGGCAAAACAATGTGGCCAGAGGCGGGTTCAAAAGGAGCATTCATCGTGATTGACCGTGATGGCGATGGTAAAATCACAAAGGCCAATGAACTTTTTGGTGCAGAAGACGGCAAATTCAAGAATGGTTTTGAGGCCCTTCGTGAGTTTGACTCCAACAAAGATGGAGTCATTGATAGTAAGGATAAGGACTTTAATAAGTTGATGCTATGGTTTGATAAAAACGGAGATGGCATTAGTCAAAAAGATGAGCTTGTGCCATTGAGAACACGCATCAAATCAATTTCACTCAAGTATGATGCTTCTACAAAGAATGGTATTGGCTCGCGGGCGGAAGTTCGCGAAAGAAGTGAGTTTATCTTTGTTGAAAAAGGTAAAGAGAAAAAAGGTGTGCTCCTCGACGTATGGTTTGCGCCAAATTCTAAGTAGACGATAGTTCTAAAAGCTTCAAATTATCGGGCCCATGTGTTTGAATCAGCACATGGGCATTCTTTTAAAAAATATCTCTACATTGTTAACTCTCGAAGGCGCTCGCCGCAAAGAGGGGCGCCGTATTGTTGAATCTGACCTAGGGCTTCTGCAAAAACAGTCTATCTTGATTGAAAAAGATAAAATAGCTTGGGTCGGCCCGACGGGAAAGCTTCCTAAAGAATGGGCCCGTAAAAAAGGTCTGAAAGATTTAGACATGAAAGGCCGAACCGTTCTGCCGGGCCTGGTAGAGTGTCACACGCATTTAGTTTTTGCAGGGGATCGTGCCGCTGAATTTGAAATGCGCAATCAGGGCGTCAGCTATCAAGAGATCGCAGCTCAAGGCGGCGGTATTCTTTCAACGATGAAGCACACGCGCTCTTCTTCATTGCAACAACTGGTGACCCAAGGACAAAAAAGGGTGAACCACTTCATAAGTCAGGGCGTGACGACGGTGGAAGTGAAATCCGGTTATGCCTTAAATCTGAAGGACGAGTTGAAAGTTCTGCAAGCCGTACAAAAGCTGGAGGGCGTTCGCACGGTGAGCACATTCCTGGGGGCCCATGCCTTGCCACCAGAATTTAAGACCTACGAAAGCTATTTAGAATTTTTAGCTGACAAAGTTTTGCCTGAGGTAAAAAAGAAGAAGCTTGCTCGCAGAGTGGACGTTTTTATCGAAAAAGGTTTCTTTCCTCCAGAGTCTTCAGAAAAGTATCTTCGTAAAGCGCAAGAGATGGGCTTTGAAGTTTTAATCCACGCAGATCAGATGTCCTTAAGTGGTGGCAGTGATATCGCTGTGAAATTGGGGGCCTTGTCGGGGGATCATCTGTTGCAAATCACAGATAAAGAGATCAAGTCTTTGGCAAAATCCGAAGTGACTTGTGTGATGTTGCCAACCGCTGATTTGTATACGCGCACAAAATATCCACCAGCAAAAGAGTTGATTGAAGCGGGGGCCCGTGTGGCATTGGCCACTGATTTCAATCCAGGCACTTCTCCAACTCAAGATTTGAATTTGGTGGGGTTGTTAGCTCGTCTTGAAATGAAGATGAGTCTTCCGCAAGTGATTGCTGGATACACAGTGGGTGCGGCTTATGCCTTGAATTTGCAGAATGAAATAGGCTCCATCGAAATTGGCAAGAGTGCTGATTTATTGTGCATTGATCAAGACTGGCGATGCATGTTCTACAGTGTTGGCGAGAGTGTTGAGAAGATGGTTTTCTCTCGAGGAAAAAAGGTTTTTGATAGTTTAAAATGATCGAGCGCGTTAGGAAATTTAAGATTCTTAAAATTTCCTTTGAATTAATGCCCTCTTTCTTTCTAGTCTTGGGTTGTGGTGAGGGGGAAGCTACAAAATGAGATCAACGTATTCCACTTTAATGCAGTCGAAATATTTCAATCCTGCTTTTAACAGTGCCATCTTCGATGGTCCCGTTCGAATCTATTTTGCTCAATTTCACGAAGCTTTGGCTTTGAAGATTTATTTTATGGCTCAGCAAAAACTGACTCAAGAAGTGGCTCTTGCAAAAGAGCGCGCGAAAGCTTCCGGCGCCAATATAATGGTAATGATCTATCCCACCACTGAAAGCTTCGAGCTTTCATTCGACGGTCTTGATCCGTTGAAGGGGCCTCTTGAGGTTGAGAAATGGAACGAAGACGTGGTTATCGGTCTTCGCGGACCTATTGAAGATGAAAACCTGGATCTTTTGATAGAGACTTTGCGTCTCACTATGGAATCTTGGCGTCCAGCTGAGCTTCTTCGCGCTGTCGCTCCTGCGGAACTGTGATATCCTTCTAGATATGAATAATAGAGGTCAAATCGTGGTGGAGTATGTGCTCCTCCTCGTAATTGCGGTGGGTCTAGCCGCCATGCTTACTAAGAATCTTGTCAGTCGCAATCGCGACGATGCTGGCGTCCTGGTGACGAAATGGGATGCGATCTTAAAATCAATCGGTAACGACGTTCCAGATAAGCATCAATAAATTTTAAAAAAGAAATTTTAAAGAAATGCGTTTCCGCGCTTAGAAATCTCGGCCTCCACAGCCGCTTGCATTCTTTCCTGAATGTCTTGAGCAATTTCATGTACTAGGTCCGCGTCATTCACAGATGATGCCTTGTAGGGAAGTTGAATCGGTTCAAGGAAACGAATGCGCCACTTAGCAGGCAAGGGCAAGACGTTCAAAGGAAGTGGGATGACCGAGCCCTTTAAAAATTTGGTGAACTTTAATTTCTTCAAATTGATATGGGTTTCTTCGGCTCCCAAAACGATCGCGGGAACAATGGGGCATTGAGCTTCTAATGCCATGCGAATGAAACCGCGTTTGAATTCTTGCAGCTGATAACGTTCGGTGGTGGGTTTAAAGTTCCCTTGTTCGCCTTCGGGAAACAAGACAATGGCATTGCCTTTTTTAAGGGCGTTCAAGCCATTTTCATAGGTCGCCTCTGTGAAGCCCATTTTTTGTGCGGGGATTGCAGTGGTTTCAGTCAAAAACCAGAAGTGATGGGTGAGGACTCGAGGAACCCTTTTAGCTTCTTCCTGAATAACATGACCTAAAAGAAAAGCGTCAAAGCCAGAGTAGCCAGAGTGATTAGGTGCAATGATAACAGCGCCGCGACGGGGAATGTTTTCAGCCCCTTCAACCTCAAGACGGAAGTACTTGCGCAAAATTTCTAACAAAAAACGTGGCAAAACTCGATAGATCAAGGTGTCCCTATCGAGAGATTTTAAGCCAAAAATTTTTTCGTTGGGTTTCGGCAAAAACTTCTTCATGATTAAGTATTCTTATTAGTTAGATTGCTTCAGGAGTTATTATGTCTTCTTCTTTTATCATGGCCATCGACCAAGGGACAACCAGCTCAAGAACTTGTATCATCAATCAAGCCGGAGGTCTCGTTGCCGAAGCTCGGGAATCTTTTAAGCAGATTTTTCCGAAGCCAGGATGGGTTGAGCACGAGCCTGAGGACATTTGGTATTCGACGCAAAGATCTATGCGTCTTGCTTTAGAGAAAGCCAAAATCAGTGGCTCACAAATCGCGGCCATTGGTATCACCAACCAACGAGAAACTGTGATGGTCTGGGATCGCAAAACGGGTAAGGCGGTCTACAATGCTATCGTTTGGCAATGCCGCCGTACCCAAGATATTTGCGAAAAATTGAAGAAGGCAAAAAAAGAGAAAATGATCACAGCCAAAACGGGTTTGGTTTTGGATCCGTATTTTTCTGCTTCCAAAATTCAATGGATCTTAAAGCATGTACCAAAGGCAATGCAAAAAGCCAGAGCTGGTGAACTTGTGGCTGGTAATGTTGATGCCTTTCTTTTATGGAAATTAACAGCTGGTGCTTCCCATAAAACTGATGTGAGCAATGCTTCGCGGACGATGTTAATGAACATTCATACCGGCTGGTGGGATGAAGAGCTTTTGAAACTCTTCAACGTTCCCGAGGGAATTTTGCCTGAAATCTGTCCAAGCAACGCTGACTTCGGTCGTACGCAAGGTCTTGGGTTTATGCCCGATGGCATTCCTATAACAGGAATGATCGGAGATCAGCAGTCTGCTTTATTTGGTCAAATCTGTTTTGATGCCGGTGAATCCAAATGCACATTTGGCACGGGCAGCTTTGTTTTGCTTAATACAGGAAAAAAGATTGTTAAATCAAAAAATAAACTTCTTTCCACAGTCGCCTGGAAACTGAAGGATGAAGAAATGATCTATGCACTTGAAGGTGGAGCCTTCGTTTGCGGTGCGGCTGTACAATGGCTTCGTGATGGTCTGGGACTTTTCCCGCAATCTTCAGATGTTGAAAAATTAGCGAAGACGGTCGAAGACACTCAAGGGGTTGAGTTTGTACCGGCCTTGACAGGCTTGGGTGCACCTCATTGGAATCCTGAAGCTCGGGGATTGATTTGCGGTCTGACTCGGGGAACGACGAAAGCTCATTTGGCGCGGGCAACTTTGGAGGCCATGGCGTTACAGAATGTTGATGTTCTGGTGACAATGCAAAAGGACTTGGGAAAAAAAATTAAAACACTCAAAGTCGATGGTGGGGCCGCAGCCAATGATTTGCTTATGCAAATGCAGGCAGACTATTTAGGTTTGAATGTAATTCGTCCACAAAATCTTGAAACCACAGCTATGGGTGCTGCCTTTATGGCAGGCTTAGGCGCGGGTTTTTGGAAAGATGTAAAGCAACTTAAGCGCATTTGGAAAACCAATAAAGAATTCAAAGTGAAAATGAATTTGAAAGCGCGTAAAGAGCGCATGCAGCGCTGGGAAAAGGCTTTGGAGAGAGTCTAATGACTGAACAGGGACAAGTGATTTTCAAAAAAGTAGGTCTTTCGGATAAGAAAATGCTTTTCCGAGAAATTGCTTCGGATCGAATTCAAGTGTCTCTTAAGGGCGATGGGGATGAGGTCTTTCATTTGATCGCCATTCAGATCGAAAAGGACGAGACATTGATGTGTCATCATACTGCGGATTCAAAGCCTTTTGAAAAAACTCAAAAGGTTATGGTGAACTTCCCCTTCAAGAGCGAGCGTTATTTTTTCCAATCTGAATTGAGTTTCAATTCGGGCTGGGCAGTTTTGAAGATTGATGGAGATCTTTTTCAATTACAACGTCGTGCCAATGCTCGCATTGATATTCCGGATCGCTATGAAGGCATCTTTACTTTGCATTCACATAACGGCAAAAATTACTTCCTAGACAGTCGCATAAAAGATGTGAGCGCAGGTGGGATTAAAGCAGAAATGCCCTATGTTGTGCCGGAATTTGCGGTGGGTGAAAAGGTCAAAGGTAGTATGCGCCTTGCTGCTCGGCGCCCAATGGAATTTGAATTGGAAGTGCGTTTCGCACAGAAAAAAGACCTGGATGGAAAACCTTCGCAAGTCGTGGGTTTGCAATTTTTGAATATTGATCTGACCATGGAGAATCGCTTGCTGAGCCTTATGATGGATTTGCAACGCGAGATCTTTATTAAATACTCTGGAAAAAGATAATGATCATCGGTCAAAACGTTTTTAAAAATATTGCCGCATCAGAGCGCAAAGAAGTCTTTGCTGGTGTTGTTGGCTCAGGGATTCAATTGCTCGTGCGCATTCATGGGGCGGAGTCTTTTCACGTGGTGCCTCGGGAAGTAAACTTGGATCAAGAATTGTTCTGTCATTTCGCCGATGATGCCGGAGGCATTTCTGGAGTACTTCCAGCAGTGGTGAATTTTGATTTTGATCATGAACGATACTTCTTTAAAACCCACGTAAAGATAGTAGCCGATGGTTTGTGGTTGAATGCTAATGTTGAGTTGTTTCAACTGCAACGAAGGGCCAATGTGCGCATTCCCATCCCCAAGAACTTTGATGCGAATTTTAGTTTGCACGGTCATGGGGGAAAGAAATACTTCAAAGACTGTACAGTCAAAGATGTCAGCGCCGGGGGAGTGCGAATTGAATTCACAGGGGAGCGACCAGATTTGCAAATTGGCGATTCCGTCCGCGGCACCTTGCGTTTGGGAACGCGTCGGGCGATGGAATTTGATTTGGAAGTACGCTTTGTGCAGCGTAAAGAAGTTGACGGGCAAATTTATTACACTGCAGGTACACGCTTTCAGAATATGGATAAGCTTTTAGAAACCAGATTGCTGACCTTGATGACCGACTTGCAAAGGGAGCTTTTTGTAAAGCGCGGTGAGTGAAGTTTTTTGCTAGCAACAGTTAAAGGGACATTTTATGCAGTCATCAAAGATCCCAAATATTGTGTTCTCTTTGGTACTGAGCTTAGCAGGCTCGAGAGGGTGGGCGTCTTCTCAAGATAAATATGATCCCAGCTTTCAAATTGTTACTGCGGAATTTCCTCCCTTTAGTTACGTAGGGGAAAATGGCAAACCCGCCGGTGTGATGACGGAAATCCTGCAAGAACTTTTGAAGGAGCTTGCCAAGGACGGAAAGAAGCCTTCGTTGGAACATGTGCAGATCGAATATGTCCCTTGGAAGCGCGCTTATAAGATGGCCACTGAAGGTAAAAATGTTTTGCTTTATCCGGCAGCGATAAGTCCCCAGCGAGAGCCTTTGTTGGACTGGATTGGTACTAGGCTTCCTCGAAATATTTGGATCTATGCTTTAAAGTCCACAAAGATCACGAGCGCAAAAAAAGAAGATTTTAAAGGGCAGCTTATTGGAATTACCCGCGGCTATGCCTGGGAAAAAGACATCATCAGCATGGGTGCCATTGCCGATGAGGCGGTAGATGATCGGACTTTGATTCGAAAAATTATCGGTAAGCGAATGACTTATATTGCTATGGATGAAGCCGTTCTGAAGCACACATTACGGCTGATGGCTAAAGATGAACCGGAAGTTCTGCGCGTGAATTTTCAAAAGATCTATCCATTAGATACAAGTGGAGTGCGCACCTTTGCAATCTCTGAGCATAGCGATCCTAAGCTTGTGCAAAGACTGGAAGCTGCTTATCAAAAGATTGAAAAGCGTGGCATCGTCAAAAAGCTGACTGAAAAGTATTTTGATAAATAAGAAGAAATATAAACTGCGCCATTAGTGTGGTGCTAAATGCGGGGATTTGGTGAAGAGTTAAGCTTTTACTGATGCTTCGTTCGGCACGCCATCCAGGCTCAACTGCCGCCGAGCTTCGCTCGGTTCACGCCATCGTGGCGTCGGCAGAGGTCGAACTCCGATCAGTAAAAGCTTAACTCTTCACCAAATTTTGCAATTATCCCCAATCAAATG
>CAZPYX010000134.1:0-11531 GCA_964590635.1 uncultured Bdellovibrio sp. | reverse complement strand
ACTGAAAAACGAGAGTATGAACGCATTGACGTGAAATCTATCGACGATATGGAAAAGCAAATGAGTCTAACCACTTCGGTAAATCACACCTTGAAACGTGTACGCAGCCAGTATGAAACTCCGGAAGAGGCAAAGGCGCGTATGGAAAAAACCACTGTCGATGGTCATGGCAAGCCCGTAAAGCCAGCGGCGCCAACTCTGACAGAGCCTGTGATACTTAAGAAGTAGCCGTGGTCGCTGGCAAGCGAATAGACAGTGCCCCTACACAACAAATCATTTTGCCCATGCTTTTGACAGTTCTCATTGTGCTGTGTTTCGATCTGACACAGAATATTTGAGTCTTCTTTCATGGGAATCGGGAAGCTGATATCTTTTATTAACGGGGGAACTATGTTTCGACATTTGGCTATTTCTGTAGTGCAAATGATGCCAGTGATGTTTGTCGCGATGCTCTCGACAGCTTGTCAGACTTCCATGGTGAAGCAGTTTGAAGAAGTAAAGCCGGGCATGGAAAAGGCGCAAGTGTTGGCCTTGATGGGCAGCCCTAATCAAACTCAACGTTCCCATGGCAAAGATCGCTGGTTCTATAATTTCTATGACAGCAAGATTCGTTTCCAAAAAGAAGTTCAGTTCTTTGAGGGCAACGCTATTTATGTGGGTGAAGTGTGGCAGCCTCCGGTCAGTCAGTCTGCCGCGGCCGTCGATGCGCGCAATGCTCAGCAAGACAAAATGGTCGATGAGCAAATTGCCAAAGATATCGAAACTCACCGTCGTGATTATGAAAATTATGAGGCTAAATCAAAGGGCGAAGACAAGGTTCGCTATGTTCCGCAGTTTGAGCCGATCCGCTAGCGAATTTCTTCAATAGCGATTTCTTGACCTAGAACCGAGCGGATCTCGTTCGGGTTGATTTCCAAAACATCATCTTTTTTCTCTCCTAGAAGTTTCACGTCGGTGATCTTCCAGTGAGTGTTTTCAGGGCTTTCAAAGTTAATAGCAGTTGCTTCAATGTGATTTTGATCGTCGCTGATGTTGCAGGGACTTTCGATAACTTTTTTCAAGTCATTGGAGCCAATGGTGATTTGAATCTGCGGATAGCGATCGCAGGCGTACACTTTGTTTCCGCTTTCACTTTTCACCAGGAAAAGTCCCAAGCTAAGGTTGATGGAGTCTTTGAATTTCGTCGCATGCACATCGCGAAGAAGTTGATACTTAAAAGTTTTTTTGAGATCTGCTGCAGAAAGATGGGAAAGATCCATGCTATCGGCTTCGGCAACAGCAGCACCTTCTTCGGTGACTGAGGCAATCCCACGGGCTTGTTGTGCTTGAATACGCGCTTCCAGAGATGATTGTTTGAGGACGCTCACGGTGACTGTTGAAATAGGAGCAACAATTAAAAGAACTGCCAGTCCTTTCATTTGCCAGGAGAGCTTGAGTTTTCTTGCCTCTTCCATAGGGCCTCCGCCGTCCCTTTCAGGATACACTAGGAGAGGGTGTTGATGCGAAAAAAACTCATAAGATACCTCGACAAAGGCCTATTCCCAGAGGGGAAAGTATCGAAATGAAACAAAGGCCCGTTAAGGAATGAAGAAGGAATGAAGAAAAAAATAAGGCGCACGGGGTGCGCCTTAAGCAAGTTCCTGTAATTTACGTTTGAGGATCTTTCCGCTGTCCCCTTTAGGAAGGGCATCAAGGAAAACGAAGTGCTTCGGAATTTTGAACTTCGCAAGATTCTGAAGGCAATGATCCAGCAGGTGTTGAGTCATCACCGCATCATGCTGGCGGACGACAAAGGCTTTGCCAACCTCGCCCCACCTTTCATCAGGAACACCGATGACGGCCACTTCAAGAACCCCAGGGCATGTGCGCAAGACTTGTTCAAGTTCAACGGGATAAACATTTTCTCCGCCAGAGATGAACATCTCTTTTTTGCGACCCACAACGTAGTAATAACCTTCAGAATCGCGACGAACTAAATCACCCGTATAGAGCCATCCGTCTTTGATGGTCTCTTTCGTGGCTTTTTCGTTGTGCCAGTAGCCTTGCATGCAAGCAGGGCCTTTAAGAACTAGCTCGCCAATTTCATCCGCGCCCAATTCATGTCCTTCGTTGTCGACCACTTTGGCTTCAACGTAGAAATTAGGAAATCCAATCGAGCCGATTTTACGAAGAGCATCTTCTTCATTTAAAGAAAACACGCTGGGTCCAAATTCAGTCAGACCGTAACCTTGACGAATTGGAATGCCTTTTTTATCCCAAACTTTGATCAAATCAATCGGCATAGGTTCGCCACCAACAATGGAATAGCGAATAGCCGCAAGATCGTACTTTTCGAATAATGTAGAACGCGCCATCATGTCCATGGTCGTTGGAACGCCAAACATGATGGTGGCTTTTTCTTTTTCAGAAAGAGAAAGAATTTGTTCCGCATCGAATTTTTTTAAAATAACGACTTTGGCTCCACGGTGTAGGAACGGAGTTGTAAGGACGTTCCAGCCGCCGGTGTGAAAGAATGGAAGGAAGCTCACCGTGCAATCCGACTGAGAGATATTCAGACGGAAAGTGGTGTTGATCGAATTCCAGAAAATCATTTTGTGAGTCAGAATGGCTCCCTTCGGGGAGCCCGTTGTACCTGAAGTATAAAGAATCATTGCTGGGTCAGTTTCTTCAGGAACAAAAGGATACATTTCCGCAGAGGCTTTCAAAATTTCTTCCGCAAAGCTTTGTGGGCCTTGTAGAAGAAGCTTTTGTGTCTTCACTGCGGTCGGAAGATTTTCAACAATAGTCGTAAAAGCTTCTTGGCAGATCACTAACTTCGGAGCGGAGTCCGTAATGATGTGATCCACTTCTCGTTGCGTGAGGCGGAAATTGACTGGAACCATGATGGCGCCAAGTCTTTGCAGTGCGAAGAATAAGATGACGTATTCGAGTTCATTCGTAGAAAGAACCGCAACGCGATCTCCTTTGCTGATACCAAAAGTACCACGCAAATACTGGCTGCCACGATTGGCCATTTCAAAAAGTTGAGCATAGGACAATTCACGACCTGTCTCGCCATCTTTAATAGCGATATTCTTCGGAGAATAAAGATCCCATTTTTTTAGCCAATCAAGTTCGATATTAGCAGTCATAGCCCCATTCCAATGCAAGAGCAGCCATGGACATACCACCGCCAGAACCCAACATAAATACTAAATCGCCTTTTTTCATTTTCTTCTGATTAGCAGCGTCGGCAATGGCCATCCCGATAGACGCAGAGCCCGTATAACCGAAGCGATCCATAATGTAATGAGCACGCTCGCGAGGAAGCTCTAATTTATCCAAAGTTTCATAGATGCTTTGGATGTTGAACTGAGTAATGAAGAAATGGTTGATGTCATTGGCCTTTTTGTTCAAACGGTTCAAAAGAACGTTGGTTAGACGTGGCCAGTGAATGCCGTTTGTCTCTGGCGGGATGCGTTTTGGGAAGGCAAGCAAGTGATGTTTGCCTTCAACCACAGCGTGGGAAACTGGCTGAGCCGTGCCGCCTGCGTAGATACCCATGTAGTCATGATATTGACCGTCAGTGTACATTTGGCTGTCGATGAAGCCAGAGTTGTCTTTAGAAGGTTGAATAACTACGGCACCCGCACCATCTGCAAACAAAGAGGCGATTTTGTAATCGTCAAAGTTCAAATATTTGCTCATGCCGTAAGCGCCAACCACCAAAATATTTTTATATTTTGCATCAGCAGCGATGTATTTTGTCGCGATATCGCAGCCGACAACAAAGCCAGCACAAGCTGAATTGATGTCATAAGTTCCCGCGTTTTCTGCACCCATGCGGTAAGCCACAACAGATGCAGTTGAAGGAGAAAGATAGTCCGGTGTATCTGTAGAAACCACGATGAGATCAAGATCTTTTGCTGTGATGCCAGCAACTTTCATTGCTTGTTCAGCAGCGGGAATGATGAGATCAGAAGTGCGTTGATCTTCAGCCATCCATCGGCGTTCTTTGATATTTCGGCTTTGCTCCAAGAACGTACCGATATCTTTTTTGTAAAGGTCATTAAAGTATTGATTCGTTACCACACGCTCTGGTGCGTACATTCCAGTTCCAACAATTACTGCGCGTCTCATAAATTTTCCTTCCGTGATATTTGCCATCTACAAAATATTTTTGCGTCTTTTGCAAGCACTAAAAAACAGAGCATTTGCTCTATACTCCGAGCGAAAAACTCCGATTTGCGTTGACGGACAAGGGAGTAGGTGAGGTACGACATTATGCATGAACAATATAAATTTTAATTTCAAAAATAAAAATGCAGTCGTTACTGGTGGAGCCTCTGGTATCGGTTTTCAAATCACTCTTAGCTTTTTGGAAGCAGGCGGAAATGTTTCTGTCTGGGATTATTCTGAACAAGCTCTACAAGCAGCTAAAGATGCTTTTGCTAAATACGCTTCGCAAATTCACTTTGCACAAGTGAATGTTGGTGATCGTGATTCTGTAGCTAAAGCAGCGGCTTCTTTGCCATGGGCTGTGGATATCCTTGTGAATAACGCTGGTATCACTCGCGATAAATCTTTCGCAAAAATGGGCGCTGAAGAGTGGGATGCGGTAATCTCTACAAATTTGACAGGCTTGTTTAACGTCACGAAGTCTTTGTTAGAAAAATTTAATACTTCATCAAATCAGAAACGTATTATCAGTATTTCATCTGTTGTGGGTCTTTACGGAAACTTTGGACAGCTAAACTATGCGGCTGCGAAATCAGGTGTTATTGGTATGACTAAAACTTGGGGTAAAGAGTTGGGCCGTAAGGGCTTTACAGCGAACGCAATCGCTCCGGGCTTCATTGCAACGGCTATGACGAAGGCAATGCCTAAGGAAGTCATCGAAAGCATGGCAGCCAAAGTACCTGTGGCGCGCCTAGGCGAAGTTGAAGATATTGCTAATGCAGTTTTGTTCTTGGCAAGTGAGCAGGCTTCTTATATCAACGGCGCTACTCTAAGTGTCGATGGCGGCATTGTTCTTTAACTCGATTCATCTAGAAGAAGCATCAAAGTTCGTTAAGGCAGAAGTTCTTCTAAAAAGGGGATTTTTTATGAAGGTTTTAGTTTCGGTTCTTGCGATTTTAGTTTCTTTGGGTGCTTCTGCAGCAACGAAGTCTGTAAGAGGCTTCGTTGCAATCAGCTCACAACGCAGTTTGTACGTAGACTATGTGGCACCAAAGGCAGGAATGCCAACGGTTGTTCTTTTAAACGGTCTTACTTACAGCACGGTTCAATGGGATCAATTCGTTGAGCCTCTTGTTAAAAAAGGTGTTGGTGTGCTTCGCTTTGATCCTTATGGAATGGGTCAGACTCTTTTGAAATATGCGCCTGTCTTGGCGGTGATTCCAATACAAGATCAAGTCAGAGACTTGGAAGCACTTCTTCAAGTGATGAATATCAAAGCTCCGTACAACCTAGCGGGCTTGTCTTATGGTGGTGGAATGGCTGCGGGTTTCGCAGCGGCTTATCCTGATCAAGTAAATAAAATGATCATGATGTCTCCGTTCACTCGTCCTTTAGATGGACAAGATACTTGGATCAAAGCGCAGATCTGGGCAACTCGTCAGATGTTCCCGTACAATCAGTATTCTGATGAAGATCTTTATGATTATTTCCTTCACCAAATCGTTTACGCAACTTACCCAAGTGCAGAACCGATTGTTCTAGAGAATCCATTTAAATTAGAGGCCGTTTTCCGTATGGCTCAAGGTATCCGTCATTTCAATGCGGAACTTGTGACGAACAAAATTCCTGAAGGCAGCTTGCATCTTATGGTGGCTCGTCAGGATCAATACATCCCACAAGCTGTGCTTGAGGATTATTGGACAAAGGTTCCTCAAGAAGCGCGCGCTAGCCGTTTGTTTGTGAATGGTTCAGAACACAAAATGGTTGAGGCCGTTCCTGAGTTTACATCTGCATGGGTTTACAGAATTCTTATGAATGATCCGCAAATCTCTGGCGGTCGCACGTTCGAAGGTTATCCTTTGCGTGGCGAAGCTTGCCCTGTTGATAGCGGCGCAACTTTGAAGGTAGGCGAGTAATGTTTAACTATGAAGTCATTGAAGGCGTTGTTCCAGAAAACGTAATATTCGTTCATGGAAATCTTGCTTCGAACCGTTGGTGGTATCCCGCTCAAGAGGTTTGGAAAAAGCAAGCGGCTGGAAAAGGCTATAAGGGTGCTTTGATTTTTGCTGAGTTTAGCGGATGCGGGAAAACACCGGCTCCAACAAACGCCAGCGAAGTAAATATGCATTCTTTTGCGAATGACTTCATTTCCATCGTAAAAAAATTGGATCGCGGCCCTGTCCATGTGGTTGGTCACTCCACCGGGGGTTTAATTGCGGCTTTGATGCTTGCCAAAGAACCGAGCCTGTTTAAGAAAGCTGTTCTTTTGGATCCTGTTGGAGCCCAAGGTGTGACGTTCGACAGATCTATGATCGCGGCCTTCGAGCAAATGAAAGTCGATAAGAACCTCACGGCAGTGGTTATTGGATCTACGATTCATAATAATAATTCTGAAACTGATTTCTTTAAAAATGTGGTTGTTGAAGATGCTTTCCATTCGGTTAAATCCGTAGGGAATTGGGTGCTTGAAGCTCTTGATGGGCTTGATGTTCGCAAAGAATTAAGCACGGTTCAGAACGATGTTTTAGTCCTTCATGGTGAGCACGATCAACTTTTGCCGCAGGCCGATTCTGAAGCGATGGCGAAGCTCTTTTCGCGAGGAAAATTTCAGGTTATTGATGGTCATGGCCATTGTACGAACGTGGAATCTCCAGAAAAGTTTGTAAGCATCTCCAATAATTTCTTGTTCCAATCTTAGTACTGCTCGAAATTGTTTTGCGCCGCAATAAAGGTATCTCGTCGAGGTGAGGTGTAATTTGTTGCGGTCCCTAGCGTTTTCCGGTACTTATCGAACATTATTACAATACTGTGACAAAACTATTTTGCATCCCCTTGGGAGTGTCAGCCTATGTCTGAAAATAGAGATCATTATAATCGTGGTGGATTGCTTGCGTTTGGCTTTTCTATGGTCTTCGTATTTGCATTCTTCTTCTACATCGTTGTTGTTAATAAGGGTGTTGATCTAGGAGAAAACGTTGTTGATCCTACGACAATCAAAGCTGAAACAGGCCCTGTATTCGACATCACTACAGTGAAAGAACCTTGGGTTGCTTCTCCTGAAATGGTTGCTTACGGCAAAAAACTTTTCATGACGAACTGTGCGATGTGCCACGGTAACGAAGGAAAAGGCGACGGGGATGCGGGACAAGCTTTGAATCCTAAACCACGTAACATGGTTGAAGGAAAATGGACTCAAGGTGATGGTATTATTGCCCACTTCAAAGTGTTGCAACACGGGATCCCGGGTTCATCTATGGCGTCTTACGCTCACTTTAAGCCTGCTGATCGTTGGGCTTTGGTTCAATTCGTAGATTCTATCACAAACAATAAATCAAAAGACGATCCTGCTAAGATTGCTGAGTTTGCGAAAACCGCACAGTAATTAGGAAGTTAGAAATGTTTGAAAACAAGCTTGTTTTGAAAACGAAAACAATGGGAACGGCTCTGTCTCACTCCGGCTTCGCTGGGGTAGTTATCGCGGCCGTTTTTTTCGTTATGTTTTCAGCAGCAACTTCTCATGCATATAACGGTCCTGAAGCGGGAATGGCTGCCAACGAAACGGCGCCAGAGCTGAAAGACATCGGCATTGATGAAAAGCTTGGCAAAAAAGTTGATTTCAATACGACCTTTAAAGATGAGTACGGCAAAGAAGTTACTCTAGGTTCTTATTTCGACGGCAAACACCCAGTGATTATTTCTCCTGTGTATTTTGCTTGCCCAGGGCTTTGCAACTTCCATCTGAACGGTTTGACTGATGCTCTTAAGCTTATGGACAAAGAGTGGAGCGTCGGCAAGAAGTACAAAATCTTGTCTGTGAGTTTCGATTCGAAAGAGACTCCAGATCTTGCTGCTCATAAAAAAGAAACTTACATGAAACTTTATGGTCGCCCGGATGCTGATAAATCTTGGCACTTCCTTACTGGGAATGAAGCTTCCGTAAAGGCGATCACTTCTGAACTTGGATTTAAATTTAGATGGGATGAGGCCTCAAAAGAATGGGCACATGCCTCAGCGGCTGTGGTTATTTCTCCTGATGGCACAATCTCACGTTATCTTCCTGGGATCATGTTTCAGCCCCAGGATATCAAAATCGCATTGAACGAAGCGACTGAAGGAAAAATCGGAACCTTCGTCGACAGTTTAGTGCTCTATTGTTTCAAGTATGACCCACATCAGAGCAAATTTGTGCTCGCCGCAGTTCAGATAATGAAACTAGGTGGAGCATTGATGGTTCTGTTGATGGTTTTATGGTTATTGCCAGTTTATATCCGCTCGCGCAGAGCGAAGAACAAATCGGCGGGGAGATAAAGGTACATGATGTGGTTTAATTTAGCGAAGGCCCAATCCTTCATGCCAACAGAAGGGACCGAGATTGCCAAGCAGGTGGACAATCTTTATGGTTTCTTGCTGATTACAAGTTTCATCGCCTGCTTGCTCGTTATCGGCGGTATGATTTATTTCGCTTATAAATATAAGCGTAAATCTGCAAACGATAAGACAGCATACATTTCTCACAGCACTGCTTTGGAATTCTTGTGGTCATTCATTCCACTTGTGATTTTCCTGGGTGTGTTTGCTTGGGGTTGGTATATTTACCACGGCATGAGAACTATGCCGAAAGATGCTCTTGAGATTAATGTCCTTGGTAAACAATGGGCATGGGAAATCGAATACAAAAACGGCTACAAATCTGTGAACGAAGTTGTTGTACCTATCAACACGGACGTTAAGCTTCTTTTGACTTCGCAAGACGTAATCCACTCATTCTTCGTACCAAGCTTCCGTCTTAAACAAGATGCGGTGCCAGGTCGTTACACAGCTTTGTGGTTCAACGCTACTAAGTTGGGTGAATTCCATATCTTCTGCGCAGAGTATTGCGGAACTTCACATTCAGGCATGATCGGTAAATTGCGTGTCGTAACTCAAGCTGAGTTCAACAAGTACATGGAAGAGGGACAAGAAGAAGGACAGCTACCACTTGCTAAACGTGGTGAAAAGCTTTTCGCTTTGAAAGCTTGTGCATCTTGCCACTCTGTAGACAATCCAGCGGTTAAAGTGGGTCCTTCATTGTTCAAGAAATTTGGAACTGAAGAAACTCTTGAAGACGGCAAAACTGTTATAGTTGATGAGAACTACGTTCGCGAATCAATTCTTCAGCCAAATGCTAAGATCGTAAAAGGCTTCCCTCACGGAGTGATGCCAACGTTCCAAGGTCAAATTAACGAGAACGAGCTTAACGCACTTGTCGAGTACGTTAAAAGCTTGAGCGGAAAATAAGGAGTGCAGCTCATGGGAACTACATCAGCTCACGGCGATAACTATCTAAATCACGAAAAAGGCCTCTGGTCATGGTTGACGACTGTTGACCATAAACGTATCGGTCTTATGTACATGGTCACTGTTATGACGTTCTTCTTCATCGGTGGTATCATGGCCCTTCTACTTCGTTTGGAGCTATTCGCTCCAAATACAGTTCAAGGTGTTGGCCAAGTTTTGAAAAACGGGGACACTTACAATCAAGTGCTTACTTATCACGGCGCGATCATGGTCTTCATGGTTATCGTTCCTGGTATCCCAGCCATCCTAGGTAACTTCTTCCTTCCGATTCATATCGGCGCGAAGGATGTGGCTTTCCCTAAGATCAATCTTCTCAGCTGGTACTGCTTCATGGCGGGTGCGGCTTTGGCGATTGCAACTTTCTTCACTCACAAGATTGATACGGGTTGGACGTTCTATACTCCTTATTCTATCCGTACTGGTACAGCGACTGTTTTGATGGTTCTTGGAGCCTTCATCATGGGTATGTCTTCAGTATTGACGGGTTTGAACTTCATCGTAACAGTTCACAAATTGAGAGCTCCTGGCATGACAATGCACAGAATGCCTTTGTTTGTTTGGGCTCTTTATTCTACAGCGATCTTGCAAATGCTTGCGACGCCGGTTTTGGCGATCACATTGTTGTTGCTTGCGGCTGAGAAATTGTTCGGTGTTGGTATCTTCGATCCAGCACTTGGCGGTGACCCGGTATTGTTCCAGCATTTCTTCTGGTTCTATTCGCATCCAGCGGTTTACATCATGATTCTTCCAGCAATGGGTATCGTGTCTGAGTTGCTAGCGACGTTCTCTAAGAAAGTTATCTTCGGTTACACGGCGATTGCTTACTCTTCTTTGGGTATCGCAGCGGTTTCGTTCTTCGTTTGGGGACATCACATGTTCGTATCTGGTCAATCAGGTACTGCAGGTATCATCTTCTCATTCATTACGATGCTTGTGGGTGTTCCGACAGCGATCAAGATGTTTAACTGGGTAGCGACTTTGTACAAAGGTTCTATCAGCTTTGATTCTCCGATGTTGTTCGCTTTGGGCTTCATGTTCTTGTTCGCCATCGGTGGTGTGACAGGTATCATGCTTGCGGTTCTTCCAATTGACGTTCATTTCCATGATACATACTTCGTGGTAGCGCATTTCCATTACGTGATGGTGGGCGGTACTTTGATGGCTTTGATGGGTGGATTCTTCTATTGGTTCCCGAAAATGTTCGGAAAGATGTTCAATGAAGCTTTGGCTCGTTTGTCTTTCGTATTCATTTTCATCGGCTTCAACGTAACATTCTTCCCTCAGTTCGTTTTGGGAGCAATGGGTATGCCTCGTCGTTACTTCGACTACATCCCGGCGTATGAAACTTTGAACAAAATTTCGACTGTGGGTTCTTGGTTGATCCTGACTGGTTTCTTGTTTGGTCTTTATGCGATTGTTCAAGGTATCAGAAAAGGTCCTAAAGCTCCGATGAATCCTTGGGGTTCTAAGACTCTTGAGTGGCAGACATCTTCTCCACCTCCTCACTTTAACTTTGACGTTGAACCAGTAGTAACAGCGGGGCCTTATGAGTACAGATAATACACACGGCGGAACTCACACTGCTCACGTGTCACATCACTTTAAAGATGCGACACAAGAGTACGACAGCGGTAAGCAAGGTATTTGGTTGTTCATGGTTACTGAGATCCTGATGTTCGGGGCTATCTTGGTAGGTTATGGAATATTCCACGTTCTTTATCCTGCGATGTTTGCTGAAGGTGCGAAAGAGCTTGATTGGAGATTGGGTTTCATCAATACGCTTGTGTTGATTTTCTCTTCTTTCACAATGGCGATTTCAATCCAGTTGATTCAACGTAATAAAACGAAGCAAGCGGCGATCGCCTTGGCGACGACGATTCTTTGTGGCGCGATCTTCATGGTGATCAAATACTTCGAGTGGACTCATAAATTCCATTTGGGTTTCTACCCTGGTCGTTATCTTGATCTTGCTAAAACCGGTGCAGAGCACGCAAACCTTGGTATGTACTTCGGTTTCTATTTCTGCATGACAGGTC
>CAZPYX010000133.1:0-11578 GCA_964590635.1 uncultured Bdellovibrio sp. | reverse complement strand
GAATGTGTTGAGTCCGTTATTCAGTATGCCTCTGTTGTTTGATTTACTTCTCGTTTGCTTGAAGAAGTGGAAAAAAATCCTGCGACTAAATTTATTGTCGCTACGGAAACTGGAATCTTCCATCAAATGCAGAAGAAACGGCCTGAAGCGACTTTGATTCAAGCTCCTGTTTTGGATGCCGGTTGTTCTTGCAACAACTGCCCTTACATGAAAATGAACAACATGGAGAAAATCAAATACGCCCTTGAGACTCTCAAACCTGAAGTGGGTTTGGATGAAACTCTTCGCGTAAAAGCTCAAGTCTCTTTAGATCGCATGATGGCTATCACTAGTGGCAAGCCTGTTCAGTGGCCCGCTGAGTTCACCGTTTAAGATTTAAAAAGTTATTTGAAAGTGCTGAGAAGCAATATATTGCCGTCGGCGCTTTCAAAAATTTCTATAGAGTATTGACAAAATATTGATTCTCAAACTGAGACGTTCTGTCTCGTAAATACACTGTCCTTCAATATTCCCTCTGAAAAGCGTGAATTTACAAAACACTTCTCTGCAAACGGCTCAGCTTTTTTATTTTTTGCTCTTAACTTTGGTCGAGTCCTGCCGATCAGTTTAGTAGCAAGTAAATTAGTAGAATGTCCTTATAGGCAGGTGAAAAATGGGAAGTTCAAAAGGCAACAAGCGAGTTGCTCCAAGGAAAGAAGTTTCTTCCATTTATATTTCCTATCTTACTTCATTTGATGACTTTGCTAAGATCGCAAAGAATAGTGAAATCGTCGAAGCGTGTTCATCGGGTTTGCTTCTTCTGATTAAACGAGAAGATTTAATTCCAACGGCTCTTCGCAAAAATTTGAATCTTGATTGTCTGATTGGCGACCGAGTATTCATGCACTTAGAAGAAATGAATCTGGAAGTTTCGGGCGTAATTACTCGAACTCAACTTCTGGGTAAAAAAGGCTTCTATGTAGCTGTCGATTATAGCGACGAAGCTCCAGAGTATTGGAGAGAATGTCTGATGGACCTTCTGCCGACTCCAGGTGAGTTGGACTAATTAAAAAGGGCTGAGAGATCAGCCCTTTTTAATTTTTAAAATTCTATAACCCTACAAGTCCGTGAACTCTGGAAGTCCTTTTTCTGACACCAACACAATAGAATAGTGTGGTGGAAGGAACCAGCTGATGGCTTCCGCAACGCCTTGATGTTCTTTTTCAGGTGGATTTCCCAACGACTCCAAAGAGAACGCCAAATCATAATGTTTACGATCTTGGCTCATTACTAAAATGCGTGGACGAAGAACTGCCTGATCGCGGAAGAACTCTTTTAAAATATTACGAACATACTGAGGCAAATATTGTGGCGTCGGAGGACCTGCATGAAGCGCCTGTCCCTCATTGATCTGCAAAGCTCCTACTGGCGCCGCTTCCGCAGTTTGATAGAACAAACCCGTTTCACGGAAGTTCCAGATCATGCCATAGGTGAACACATAATCAGGGTACTCTTTTTGAGGGTTTACAACCAAACCCACACCCTTCATTGCCAACCATTGAATCACTTGCTGTGCGGGCTCTGAGGCCTCCAAAGAAGTCTCTGTAAGCAAATACGGCCAACCATCTGGACCGGTCTGGGGAGCATCGTTAATAAGTTTTAAACTCCCCTTGGAGATCGCCATGAAAAAATCGATCTCCCACTGATGATCACGTTTGTCGTCAGGGATTTTAACTAAGTCAGTCAATGTCATGAACGGGCTCCTGAATAAAAAAAGGCCGAGCACTTGGGCTCAGCCTTTTTTCCTATGATTTTTAAATTTGGTCAAGACGCGTTCCGAATACTAGTATTCCTCTACAATAACGACTGTCTTCCAACCGATCTTTGTCTGAGGACGACCGTAAGGATCAACCACTTGCTCACCTGTTCTAGAGTCAATCACAGGGACTTGACCTTGATCCGCCGCCACAACTGCGTTGTGGATTTGGATAACTTGGTCTTTGTTCACACGAACACATCCAGAAGAAGCACGCGAACCCAACGCTGCAATACCAGCAGCCTCACCACCAATCAAATCCGGTGGAACTTGGTGCAAAGCCAAACCATGAGAGTCATTGAAGAACATTGCATATGGCATTTGAACTTTTGATTCGCCGGACTTGTAGTTTTCATCCATCACACGAGTCACGCCATAGAAACCGCGAAGAGTGTGTCTCCAATGTGATTCAGAAGTTCCCTTCGCTTGGAATACTTTACGGAAAATACCTTTGAACGGATTGATATATTCAACGTCTTCACGACCGGTAGAAACCTTTGTCGTCAAAATCAACTGACGATTAATGTAAAGACGAGCTGTTTGCGCTCTTGGGCCATAAGCGGCTTTATTAACTACAACCACGTTTGTAAATTGGTTGATTGCTAACTCACCACGGAAGTAAGCTTCCTCGTTAAAGATTTGCCCTTGTGGGGCTTCATACGGTTCTTCAACCATCAATTTAGCTTCAAGCTCCTCGCGGGTTTCTGCGTGGGCTGAAAAAGCTACTGAGAAAGAGGCAGTCAACGCAAGGACTGCGGCAAGTAATTTCATAATTTCTCCTTTATTCATTTCGAATAAACAGGCGTCTGTAGTTAAAAACCTGACCTTTGTATCAAAATTGTGGAATCACCGCTCCTGAAACTACAAAGCCCTGTAAGGATTATGAAGGTGTCGTCTTTTTGAACACTGCTGAATTGGGGAATTGTCCCCAGATCCAATCTATGTCTTCTAAAGACAGTCTTAATGGGCTTCAAAGGCAACTTATCCAGGGGGTAACTACCGAAGGTGGCTCATATTGCATTGACTTAAAATAGCTGCTCTTTAGGATAATTGAATGCCGTTAATGAACAGTCAGATGAAATTCTCGAAAAAGATCTTTCTGGCGATCTTTGCAACTGCCACGATCTCTGGATTGATCGTTTGTCTTTCATTGTACGGGATGACTTATTCGTATCGTCTGAATGAATTCAAAAGCTCCTATATTGATCACATGCATATGCTCGGCGTTTCCTTGGAGCGTGTCGAGGCAGCCCAAGGGCAACTTGCCTTGAGTGCCGCCAATGCGATTCGCGAAATGGATCAAACAAAAAAAGGACATTTTTCATCAAGCCAGCTTCAAGACCTGGCGAAAGTTCATGGGGTCAGTCAGATATCGATTTTCAATCCAGAGGGTCAGCCGATCGTTTCCACACTGGCGTCTTCCGAAAATCTTTTTACTGATTGTTCAGAACCACGCAAGCTTCTAATGGGAGAGGCCCTGATCAGCGAAACTCCCCTGATTTCTAAAGATGGCTTCATCGCCCGTCGCACGATGATTGCCAGCACGGACCGTCAACGCATTATCAGAGTCAGTGTACAATTCCAGGCTGTGACTTCTTTATTGGGAGAGCTTGCTCAGTATGACCCTGATAATGAATACATCGAATTGATTGGCCCTAACAATACTAGCCTAGGACAGCTGCACCGCAAGGATCTTCAAGACAATCCCGGTCTAAAAAACTACGCTGCTCGCGAAGATGGTGCTTACTTAAAAAACAATAAGCTGGTTGTGATCTCATCCATGAGGGCCCGAAGTCAGAACTTCTGCACAGCGAGCTCTGCGCTTAGCAAGGATGGAAATCCGACCTACCGCTTGATCACTTCGATCTCGACTCAAACATTCACACGTGAAGTGCAACGGCTGGCCTATGCATTATTGGCGATGTGGCTAGTTCTTATGGCATTCTCTTATTGGTTATCCGGGCGTTTAACGAAATTTTTATTGCGCAAAATTGAATCTATCCGCTCCGTTGTGAACGACATTACCGTCAGTCAGGACTATTCAAAAAGAATCTCTATCCCCTCATCTGATGACGAGCTCGATGACCTCGCCGAGCACTTTAATCAAATGTTTGAATCGCAACAAGCCCATCAATCACGCTTGTTGGAGGCAGAACGCGACAAAGCTCGTTCACAAGTAGCTGCGCAAGTCG
The DNA here is from genome assembly GCA_964590635.1 of uncultured Bdellovibrio sp. Classification (GTDB taxonomy): domain Bacteria; phylum Bdellovibrionota; class Bdellovibrionia; order Bdellovibrionales; family Bdellovibrionaceae; genus Bdellovibrio. The sequence continues at coordinate 7,591 of CAZPYX010000133.1, read as the reverse complement.
CCCACGATATTCGCAGTCCTCTGATGAGCATGAACATGGCGCTAAATCAAATTCAGACGGTGCAAATAGAAGCTCTGGCAATTTTAAAAAGTGCCGTTCAACGCGTGGCTGGAATTGCCCAGAAGTTATCCGCCTCCGCTAGCAAGCAAGAAGAAGTCCCTGGCGTTGAGGCTCCAAAACTAACCTTGTTAGAACCTTTAATAGCGAGCGTCGTCAATGAGCAACGTGTGAAAAATCCAGCTCATCAGATAATCGAACTTGAAGGGATCGGCCTGATTCCTTCCACTTGGGCTGTGGTTCAAGTCATCGAAGTTCAAACTGCTCTGTCGAATTTGATCAACAATGCATTTGAAGCCGGAGCCAGCGAAGTTCGCTTATCCTTCAACACAGAAAAGAAGAACTGCATCTTAAAGATCGCAGACAACGGCCGTGGTATTCCGAAAGACATTATCGAAAAAATCTTCGAACGCAGCTTTACCTTTGGCAAAAAGACCGGCACAGGTTTAGGACTTTATCAAGCCAAGACCGCCATTGAGTGGAGCGGAGGAAGTCTCAACGTCGCTTCCACTGAAGGACAAGGCACTGTCTTTACTATTGAAATTCCTCGCGAAAAAAATCCTTCTTGGCTGCCCGCTGTGATTGAAGTCGACTCAGAACAAATTCTGTTTTTTGTCGATGACGATAAGAACGTCTTGAATGCCTGGAAAGACAAAGTCACAAATCTGAAATTAAAACAGGCCTATTTTTTAAGCAGAATTACAGAGCTTGAGGCTGTGCAAAAACTTGATCAATGGCCTAGCAATGCGCTTCTTGTGATCGATCAGAATCTTATGAATGAAAAAAATGGATTAGATATTATCGCCAATCTAAACATTGGCAAACGGGCTTATCTTTGCACCTCCGAATTTGACGAAAAATGGATTCAAGACAAAGTTCGAAATTTAAATTCCTGGCTATTGCCGAAACCACTTATCTCTAGCATCGAAATCAGGAGCAACTAATGCGTATCCTTATCGTTGACGACGAAACTCTAGTTCGTAAAACCATGCAGGCGCAAATCGGCGCCCCCCACACCGTGACTCTTGCAGATTCCATGGAAGAGGCGATGGATATCCTGGATCGTCAATTGATTGATCTGGTTTTCACAGATCTTTCTTTAGATGAATCCCCGGAACGCTTAGGCATTCGCTTAATTAAAGAAATCACCAAGGCATATCCAACGACTGTCGTTGTTGCGATGACTGGCCATGATGAAAGTCACCTTGTTGAAGAGTGCTTAAAAGCAGGAGCCGCTGACTATCTCATCAAACCATTTGATGAAAAAAATTTGGCGCAAGTCATCCGCAAAGCTCCTGTGGTACATCGCCTGCTTCGGAAGAATCAAACCTTGAAACATCAAGCTGGCGCGAAGTTGGTAAAGCACATAGATCTTTATACAAAATCTCCAGCCTTCCGTGCCGTTCTTGATACCGCTAAAAAAATCAGAGGCTCTGGTCATTCGATCCTGATTCGCGGCGAAAGTGGATCCGGAAAAGAAATCATGGCGCAATATCTTTGGAGTCTGGAAAACGACAACTCACGCCCCTTCATCGCCGTTAACTGCGGAGCGATCCCTGCGCAGCTGGCAGAGTCAGAACTCTTCGGACATAAAAAAGGCGCCTTCACTGGAGCAACTGACGCCCGCGCAGGTAAATTTGAAAGTGCCGATGGCGGAGATTTATTCTTAGATGAACTCGCTACCTTAAGTTTAGACATCCAAACCAAACTTCTGCGAGCTCTCAGCAGCGGAGACATCTATCCCGTGGGCCAAGACATTGGAAGAAAAGTAAACTGCCGCACAATTGCTGCCACTAATGAAAATTTAGAAGAATTGATCCGCGAAAAGAAATTCAGAGAAGATTTATTCTTTAGAATTAAAAACTTCACGATCACTTTGCCGCCACTCAGAGAACGCAAAGAAGACATTCTAGATTTAGCAAATCAGTTTTTGCGCGAAGGTCATTACCGCGATAAATCCCTTACGAAGGACGCCGAAAATTTACTTCTGACTTACTCTTGGCCTGGTAATATTCGTGAGTTGAAGTCAGCGATTGATGTTGCAGCCGTCTTAGCCGATGGCAAAGAAATCAGCGCCAGCGACCTTCTTCCTCACCTCGTGCAATCTGCCCCGGTCTATGAACAGGTATTGAATACCAACACCATTCCGGAAATTGATGAAAAGGCCTTAGAGGGAAATTTCTCTCATCTCGTCGCCGAGTTTGAATTAAAGCTCATCGACTTCGCCATCCAAAAGAAGGGTTCCGAATCAGCAGCCGCTAAATACCTAGGAGTGCCAAGAAGTACCTTAGGAGACCTGCGCCGTCGCTTGGGGAATTTAAAGAAGCCTTAGGCTACAGAGGAAGGTCGATGCGTTAAAAATCGAAATCAAGATTGACGCTTTCCCGGCTTAACCATCTACTAGAGTAACCAGTATGAGCTCAGCCACTAACTTCTCTAACATCATCATTTGCGATGACCATCACGTCAGCGCCCTCGGCGTTGAGATGCTGCTTCGTAACTACATTCCGAACTCTCCGCAGATCCGCGTGGCTTCTAACGGCAAGAAAGCACTTGAGCTCTTTATACAAAAAATTCCCGATTTGATGATTGTTGATTTGGATCTTCCGGACATACATGGTCGGGAAATAATTAAACAGGTTCGTAAGATTTCCCCCTCATTGCGGGTCATTGTATTAACTGGCATTGATGAAGCGCACACTCTGCGCCAGGTTTATCAACTTAAGGTACAGGGCATTTTAAGGAAAACGGGCACAAGTCAAAATTTAGGTGACGCCCTTCATTCTGCGAAAGTAAATGAAAGCAAAACATATTTAGATTTCTCGGTTAGCAATCTGCTTCAAGCCGTTACCGATAAAGCGTTAACTCCCCGAGAGTACGAAGTGTTAGAATTAATGGCAAAAGGACATAAGAGCGGAGAAATCGCAGAGAAAATGAAATGTTCAGTAGCCACCGTAAAGACATATCGCGCACGAATCATGGGCAAAAGTGGAGCTAGAAATTCGGCAGAAATGATGGCTTGGTTTTTAAAGGGGAACAGAAATAAAAACGGCAGTTCCTATTCCTAGCTGCGATTTCATATCAAAGCGTCCGCGATGTAATGATATAAAGTGACGCACCAACATCAAACCAATTCCCGACCCCTGAGCCTTAGAAACACCCGACACCAAAAACTCGCTAGAGGTTTCTAAGATTCGCTGCAATTCCGCGCCGTCAATGCCGCAACCTTCGTCACGAACTTTGATTTGAACACAATCAATTCCTAGCTCTAAATCTATAAATATTTTTCTTCCCGATGACGAGGCTCGAACAGAATTTGAAAGAACGTTTCTTATAACGGATCCCAACATTTCCGAATCACCCAAGGCGACTACGGGATCTTGAGTGCAGTTAAAGTGAACCTCAATTCCTTTAACACGGAGATGACCCTCCATTTGCTCTAAAGACTCCTCGATTAGAAATCTCCAATCAAATGGGCGGCTATCCATTTTAAAACGCATAGACTGCGTTTGAACCCAACTCATCACATTCTGCACCAACTGTTGAGAAGCCATCGCTGAGCTTGTTAGAAGTTCGAGCTGAGATTGGTGGCTTTGATCCACCTTTCTTTGTAAATCCAACGCAATCACCGCCTGACTTTCCACGAAACCAGTCAAGTCGTGCGCCAAGAATGCCAAAAGACGCGCACGAAATTCCAAGCCTTCTTGCAGTCGAAATTCGACGTTTTTTTGCTCTTCGATATCTCGAAAAAAAACAACGGTTCCTGGTGAATTTTCAGGATCTTTCCCGATTTTTTCCATTGTTAAATAAAAATGTTTTCGACTGTCGCCCGGCCCAGGTAGAGCGACCTCTCCAGGAATCAAGGATGCTGACGGCAAAATGTCTTCAATTCGACGCCCCAAGTAGTCCAGCTTCAAATTAAAAAACCGAAGCGCTTTGTCACTTGCACCCATCAATCGATTGTGATCATCAATCACTAGCACAGGATCAGGAAGTTGTTGAAAGATACGTTCCATCGCCAAAGGCACAATGCTTAAAAGCCTGTGCCTCAAAACCGCATACATAATTCCAATTTGAGTTATCAACAACGAAACATTGCTGGATAAGATGTCTTCAAGGACCTTCGGGTCTTCAAACCAAAATGACAAAAGGCTTTGCACCAAGGCCGCGGCTAAACCCAAATTGATAACAAGAACCTGACGACGGCGAATTCCTTTTTCTTGAACAAACGTGATAACGCTCAAGACATAGGACATCAGCATCAGCACCATCGACCATGAGTAAAAAACTCCGTACAAACTTCCGAATTTAAATTGAACAAAGGAAACGTCGTAAAAGCTGAAAGCCCTAAAATCGGTGAAAAGCAGTGGCTGCGTCTTAGGTATTAGCATGATCAAAAAATTCACCACACAAGGCGCGAACACCAAGACCATGACCCATTTTTTACGCAGCCAGTTCCAACGATCAAAGACAGAGCTCACAAAATACAACCATACGGGAACTAAAAAAATGGTGGCCAAAATTCGAAACTCGAAGAACAGCACTTTCTTATCAAAATCATGAGCCAAATTGATAATCAAAGAAAAGAAAGAGCTCAACATAAGGCACATACTTAAGATCTGTAACCAGCGAATAGATCGTAACTGCCGAAGACGATAAGTGTGAATGAAGGTAAGTATCGTTAAGATAACAGTCGCCAGATTGCACAAGATAAAAATAATTGCGAGGCCCACAAGACTCCGTATCTTAATAATCGAATTGGACTAGAGATAGGCTGAAACAGATGTTATTTCAAATTGAAAGAGCATTCTGAAGTCGATAAAGATGACGAGCGCGCGCATAGAAAGACAAATGGGCAGCCTATCTCTGCGCACGCTCAATTATTTATTGTTCAACGCAAAGCAGACCGACCTGACTCGCGACGGTGCTAAAGTCTGAGCCATCGCAAAGGACAGTGTTAGCATTGCTGCTAACAGGATTAGAACCGAAGTTCTCATCAAGAGTGGATGCCCCATATCCAATAGCTAAATTCACGGAACCCGAGTTCGATGCGTAGTTCGTGCAAGTATTGTTGGCGGCGTAACCCCACGCACTACCATTGATGGTGATGCCAGTGATCCAAAATATATCAGTGCCTAAACTAACAACTGGGTTCGTCAAAGCTCCTGCAAAAATAGAACTAGAATTGGTTGTTGCAATAACTGTAGTTCCATTCTTTCGTGTGTAAGTCTGATTTGCATATAGAATCCAGCCATTTCCTGGTTGACGGGAGGTTCTCATAATGAGCGCTTTGTAGGTTCCGGTGGTTGGCTTGTTGCTATCGGAATTACAAGCACTATCTAAAGCTGCCGTCGCTCCTAAAGCGCCATTCGAAAAGTTTGTATCCATAGTCACAAACATTCTGCAAACACCTCCAGAGCCGCAAGCCGCGGGTGTCGTTGTTCCACCACCACCGCCGGCACCTGCCCCGCCGTCTAAAGAAGGCGCCTCGCCTGAGTTCTGCCCACATCCGCCTAAGCCAATGGCAAGAACATTAAACACAACAAAATGCTTTAATTCTTAATTTTTTATTCTTAAATTTTTTCCTTCACTTTTTCTATTTTCTAAAATCCATAGCCAATGGAGGCACCAAAAGCCGACGCCTCGACCTCGGATCCCGAAGGAATGGTGGCCTCTGTCCCCGCAATATCCGCACTTCCGTATTTCATTTTTTTATAGTTCAAGCCCGCATAGGATCTTCCACTGCCAAAAGGGATTCGCGCTTCAACAGCAAATGAAGAACTAGGCTTTACAAAGGAAACTTCATCACCAGATGAGTTTTGTTTATCAAGAGTGTATTTTGATGAAATATAGTAGCGAGCTAGCAAAACAACATGTTTAAAGTTGTATCCAATTGTCGGCGCAATGGACATTTCCTTTCCTTGCGCATTAGTGTTGTTCAGCTCTGCAGGGTCCTTCATCTGACGCCAAAGATTGTACTCTAAACCCGCGCCAATTATAAAAGCTCCCCAAGTAAGACCCAGGTCACCAGTCACACCGTAAACACCAAGGTTTCGAGACTGCATGCCAGAACCTTCAAGGGTTCCGTAGGAAGCCCCCGCGCTTAACGAAGCAAAATATCCTAAACCTGGTTTAGGATCTGCCGCTTGGACAATCCCTGAAGAAAGAAGAAGAGCGGTCGCAAGGACCAATAATGAAGATCGCTTACCCATACTGAATGAATCCTCCTGAATCTCAGTAACTATTTTCGACTTTGCTCACGAAAGCCGCACAAGCAAGAGCCAACCCATTCCAGGAGATCTCACTCGCTTATGTATTGAAACATGGGTAAACGACATCCTCTGTCCTCCTAAAGGATGACGAGAAGAAAAAATAGGTCCAGTTTTAAGGAGTTATCTGCCTTCGGCAGAAAAGTTGCTATTGGCGGCGCCAACTCCGCAGTTCCTTATTCTGGATGAACCCACTAATAATCTGGATCTGCAAAGTCTGGAGACTCTTGAGCAAGCCTTGCTCGATTTTCAGGGTGCTCTTCTGGTGGTTTCCCACGACGAAATGTTCTTAGAAAACATCGACGTCGAGGAGGTGTTTCATATTTAGCTCGGGCAGTGAAGTTCTATTTCACAAAGACATCTATGCGAAATCTGAAACCTCCGCGAGTATCACATTTTAGGAGTCCTGATGATACGCGGATTTTTTCCGCAGAGCCTTCTTTGCTGATAATGGATGAATGTCCCACGGGTAGCGGCTTCAAGGCCCTGACAAGATCTTCACTCAACTCTGTGGAGAAGAGTTCGCGGTGGAGGCTTTTAAATTCAGACTTGCATAGGTCGATTTGCTCTTGGGATATTTCCTGTGTGGCGCACTGGTCGCAATACAAAGCGACCTGATGAAACGATGAAACTCCGTTATAGGCTTCTAAAACTGAGTAGGGTCTTTGAAGATCGCAACAACCTTTAGAGGCTGAGTACATGTGCTCAGCTTCAACGGTCTTCCTGTTATCTTGGTACGCATGCTTATCGGAGAATGCAATGAGGGAAGAAATGCTGATTGAAGAGGCAAATGAATCAGCACCTAGAAAAAAGAAAAGAGGAAATAAAATAAGATTTTTCATGGCTGGAAATATCAGCCGCAAGATAAATTGGGTCAAATTATTAACTTGAAATACAAGACCTAAAAAAAAATCTGCGGCCATCTTATTAGAAAGGCACGCCTACTCCCACCTCATTCAAAAAATAATTACTCATAACTTTCACATCCAACTGAAAGTCTTGAGTCTTCAAAACCGCCACTGTTAGATGTAAAAACGGCATGATCGCATTTAAACCCTTATGTCTTCCGAAGACATATAAAAAGCCATAAATTTCTAATGATCTAAGATGAACGGATTGGCTTTTATTCTTACCAAGGAGAAGCGGTGAAATACAATTCTCTAGCTTGCGTCATGTTGGTTCTGTCATGTCATTTTGCTCTGGCCGAACCGGAATTTTGAGAATTTTAGATTAAGAGTTTTAGAATATTGTTCTTAGCAGGAATC
>CAZPYX010000132.1:0-11649 GCA_964590635.1 uncultured Bdellovibrio sp. | reverse complement strand
TCGTTTATAGAAGTGGCCTCGTTTGGAGAAGGACTTTTCTCCACAATGTGGGCATTGGTAGTGTTTTATAGAGAGCTGAGACATATAAAGTGAGGTCTCAGCAAGATTTGAATCACGCTGGCGATATCTTTAAGACCAAAAGATCAAGAAGGTGGTCCGAGTTACGCGTTCAGGCTTTTGTCATAACACCACGCTAGTGGTGCAGTTTTTGATTTTCTCAGAGCGATTATCAAGTGTTAATTGTCAGAATTATTGAAGTTAAAATTTCTTTTAAATGCTGTGTTGCAAATTGAACTCGCGGATCATGCTTGAAACAATAAGACATGATTCATTTGCCACCTCTCATATCTGATCTTGGTTTTATTCTAGTTATTGGCGCTTTGGTGACACTTCTTTTTAAGAAGTTAAGACAGCCCCTTGTTCTTGGTTATCTGATTGCAGGATTTTTAGTAAGTCCCCATGTGCCTTGGTTGCCGACTGTGCAGGACAAGGAAAGTATTAGTGTCTGGGCTGAGATTGGCGTGATCTTTCTTCTTTTCAGTTTGGGTTTAGAATTCAGTTTTAAAAAGCTTGTTAAAGTAGGTGGCTCTGCGGGATTCACTGCGGTCTTTGAAGTTTTCTTTATGGTTGGCCTTGGTTATATGGTGGGTCGAATTATTGGCTGGAATTCTATCGACAGTTTATTCATGGGGGGAATCCTTTCTGTCTCCTCAACAACCATCATCGTGCGGGCCTTCCAAGAACTCGGGATGAAGGGAAGTAAGTTCGTCGAACTAGTTTTTGGTATTCTTGTTGTTGAGGATGTCGTTGCGGTTTTACTTTTAGTGTTGCTGCCGTCTTTGGTTTCGAACGAGGGCTTTTCCGTGACGTCGTTGTTAGGCGTAACGACGCGAATGGTTTTCTTGATTTTGTTGTGGTTCATTTTGGGCATCTTCTTACTGCCAGCGTTCTTAAGAAAGATTCGCGATCTTTTGGATGAAGAAACTACCTTGGTTGTTGCCATTGGTTTGTGCTTGATCATGGTGATCATTGCAACAACAGCGGGATTCTCTCCGGCATTAGGGGCGTTTGTGATGGGCTCTTTGTTGGCGGAAACTCCTGAGGGCCATCATATCGAAAAGCTCTTTAATCCGGTGAAGAATCTTTTTGCGGCGATCTTTTTCGTCTCTGTCGGGATGATGATTGATTCGAAGGTGATCATTGAAAATTGGCGTCTGGTGGCGTTGTTCACGTTGGTGACTATCGTTGGTAAATTTATCAGCACCTATGTGGGCGCTTTGATGTCGGGACAGTCACGCAAAACTTCGATGCAGGCCGGGCTGAGTCTTGCGCAAATTGGCGAGTTCTCTTTCATTATTGCTTCTTTAGGTGTGACGTTGAAAGTGACCAGCGACTTTTTGTATCCGTTGGCTGTGGCGGCGTCCGCAGTGACGACGTTTACAACGCCGTATATGATTAAATCCTCTGAGGCTGCCTACAAATTGTCTGATAAGTATTTCCCGGAACGCTTGAAGACTTTGTTAGATAACTACTATGCTTCGGTGAAAAAACAGAGTGGTCAGGGGATTGGTGGTTTGATTCTTTCTCACTACGGCGTTAAAATTCTTCTGAATGCCGTGGTGATTCTAGCTATTATTTTTTCGGTAAAAAGATTTGTCTTGGTGCAGATGGAAGATCATTTCTCTTCAAGCCCTTTTGCTGGAGCCTTTACGTTTCTGATTTGCTTAATGGTGTCAGGTCCCTTCTTCTGGGGGCTTGTGCAGGGGCGGCCTGCTAATGCCAATAATGAAGAGCGCAGTCGCTTGAAGGCATTGTTGCCGGGTATTACTTTAGGACGGGTGATCCTAGCGGTTTTATTATTGTCAGTGATGGTGGCGCAATTTATTTCTTTGCCGATTGCCTCGGGAGCTTTGGCGTTTATCATCGTGGTCGGGGCTTTCTTAACCGCACGTTATGGTGAAAAGCTTTATGCCTTCTTTGAAAAAAGATTCGTAGGTAACTTGACTGAAAATGAAGTTCAGGAGCAGGTGCCATCCCATCAATTCGATCCGCAACTTTTGCCATGGAATGCGTCGGTTGAAATATTTGATTTGGGTGTGGAGTCCACAGGTTTGATTGGTAGAAGTTTGCGAGAGCTTTCTTTTAAAGAAAAATGGGGTGTGACGATTGCTTCGGTTTTGCGTGGAGATCGTCAGATATTCGCTCCGGCCGGTGATTTTGTGTTATGGCCTTATGATCGTGTGGTGTGTTTTGGAAGTGAAGACGAGTTGAAAGAGCTTCATAAAAAAATTGCGAAGGACCAGCAAGAGCATCGTTGGAGTCAGGCGGTCCCTGGAAAGTACCGGTTGAGCTCTTTCGAAATCATGCCCGACGATAACTATGATGGAAAATCTATTCGTGACAGTCGTTTGCGTGAAGATCGTAAGGTTTTAGTTGTGGGTGTGGAGCGAGGTAAAGAAAAGATTTTAGGCCCCTCTTCGGCGTTTCATCTTTTGTCAGGAGATCTAGTCTGGGTGGTTTCCGAGTAAAGCCTTGAGGTGCTATTCGGAAATGTGCCGCCTTACAAATTGACCTAAATTTTGCGGTGAAGAAGCGAGTTTTAAAGGGCGGTTCTTATTTGTGTGATGAACAACTTTGTTTCCGATACAGACCTGGGACTAGAGGCAAGGGCGATATTTCCATAGGCGCGCCCCAAGTTGGTTTTCGTTTAGTTCAGCGGGATTCCATGATTGTAAAAATTGAAAAACCTCGTTCGCTCGAATAAGCTATCCTTGATTTAATATTTTTTAGATGAAGGATATTTCAATGAGTGTTTTTGTGAAGGCTCGTGGAGCTACTCCAGTTGTGAAGGAAAATACTTTTATTGCAGACAATGCTCGTATCATCGGAGACGTTGAAATCGGCGAAGGCTCTTCAGTTTGGTATAATGTGACTATTCGCGGTGATGTCATGCCGATTCGCATCGGTAAAGAAGTGAATGTTCAAGATGGTTCAGTGATTCATGGAACTTATCAGAAATTTGGTACAACCCTGCATGATCGTGTGACTATTGGTCATCTTGTGATGCTCCACGGCTGCGAAGTGGGTCGTGCTACTTTGGTAGGGATGGGTTCTATTCTGATGGATGGGGTGAAGGTCGGGGAGCATTGTCTTATTGGCGCTGGCTCTTTATTGGTAGAAGGAACTATAATTCCGCCGCGCAGCTTGGTCGTGGGACGTCCAGCTAAAGTAAAACGTGAACTTACTGATGCAGAGGTTCAATTGCTTGAAAAATCCGCAGATAACTACCTGCTATACAAGACCTGGTACGAATAAACTAACTTCTGACAGACTTGTGGTTGATCTCTGAGGGGAATCCCCTCAGAATTATAACCAACTTGCCAGGAGTTGGTATAATGGAACAGAACTCTAAAACGGGCATTCCTTACGCCCTGACCTTTGACGATATTCTTCTTCTTCCCCAGTACTCTGAGATCACACCCACGGAAGTGGCACCGCGATCTTTATTTGCACGCGATAAATATTTGTACACGCCAGTTATTTCTGCCGCGATGGATACGGTCACTGAAAATCGTATTGCCCGTGTGATGGCACAGTTTGGTGGTTTGGGAATTATTCATAAAAATTTGGATATCGACAAACAGGCGCTTGAAGTTGAAAAAGTAAAAAAATACGAAAGCGGCATGATTATGGATCCACTCACTTTGAGTCCGGATCACATGGTTCAAGATGCTGTCGACTTGATGGAGAAATTTTCTATTAGCGGAGTGCCGATCACGGTTGATGGAACTTTGGTGGGAATTTTAACGAATCGTGATTTGCGCTTTGAGGAAAATTTCGATCAACCGATTCGCAATTTGATGACTAAAGAAAGCCTCGTCACTGCGAAAATGGGCACAACACTAGAAGAAGCAAAAAAGATTTTACAAAAACATCGTATCGAAAAACTTCCAGTGGTGGATGAAAAAGGCCGACTGAAAGGTTTGATCACGATTAAGGATATCGAGAAAGCAAAGAACTATCCACACGCCACAAAGGACGAACATGGTCGTTTGTTCGTGGGCGCCGCTCTTGGAGTGGGTGCCGATGGTAAAGAGCGTGCAGAGGCTTTGGTGGCGGCTAAAGTGGATGTTATCTGTATTGATACGGCCCATGGTCATTCTAAAAATGTGATCGAGATGGTGAAATATATCTCGCAAAAATACAAAGACGTGATGATTGTCGCGGGGAATGTTGTAACCGCCGATGGCACTATTGCTTTGATTGAAGCAGGCGCTGACGTTGTCAAAGTCGGTGTGGGTCCGGGAAGTATTTGTACAACTCGTGTTGTCGCTGGCGTGGGCATGCCGCAGATTTCTGCAGTCATGGAATGCGCAAGCGCTGCGAAGGCCCGTGGTAAAACTATTATTGCCGATGGTGGAATTAAGTTCTCTGGCGATATTACTAAGGCACTCGCGTTGGGTGCGAACTCTGTGATGATAGGAAATCTTTTGGCTGGTGCTGAAGAAGCTCCTGGCGAAACGATTTTGTTCCAAGGACGTAGTTATAAAGTTTATCGCGGCATGGGCAGTATGGGTGCGATGTCTCGAGGCTCCAAAGATCGTTATGGTCAGATGGATGTTGAAGACAACGATAAGCTGGTTCCTGAAGGCATTGAAGGAAAAGTAGCCTATAAGGGACCCGCTTCTGGAATCATCCATCAACTTATCGGTGGATTGAAATCTGGTATGGGTTATTTGGGTGCAAAAAATATTGATGAACTTCAAGTGAAAGCAAAATTTGTGCAGATCAGCGCACAGGGCTTGCGTGAATCACATGTACATGACGTGAGTATCACCAAAGAAGCTCCGAACTACCGAATTGAGAGTTAATAATGATGCGCGGTTTTATTATTTTAGATTTTGGTTCACAGTTCACACAACTTATAGCTCGTCGCTTGCGTGAATTGGGATTTTACTCAGAGATCCATTCTTACAAATATTCGAGCGAAGAAATTCGTAAAAAAAATCCCTACGGAATTATTTTAAGTGGCGGCCCGAATTCAGTTTATGAAGAGGGATCTCCGCAAAGAGACATCAAAGAACTTCGTAACATAAGTCCTCTTCTGGGGGTTTGTTATGGGATGCAACTTTTGACTCATCAATTGGGTGGTAAGGTCACAAAAGCTCAGCATCGTGAATACGGCCTTAATTATGTAACATGGACTTCTGTCCTAAAGGGCGTTCCACAAAAACAAAAAGTATGGATGAGTCACGGTGACGTTGTTGAGGCGGCTCCACAAGGGTTTGAAATTATCGCGAACTCTGATGGTGATCATCCCGCGGCAATGCGTTCAGACAACGTTTTAGCTGTGCAATTCCATCCCGAAGTGGCTCATACGGATCATGGCTTGGATTTGTTGCGATACTTTGCTGAGGATATGTGTAAAGCCCCTTCAGACTGGGATGCTCCCCATATTAAAGATCATTTGATCGATGAGGTTCGAAAACAAGTTGGTGAAGCAGATCATGTTTTGGTTGGCTTAAGTGGCGGCGTGGATTCGACCGTGGTTGCGACCCTTCTAACAAAAGCTTTGGGTGCGGAGCGTGTGCACTGCGTTTTTGTGGATAACGGACTTTTGCGTAAATACGAATATGAAAATGTACTTGAGAGTTATAAAGGTATTGGCCTGAACGTAAAAGGTGTTGATGCCTCGAAAGAGTTTCTTTCAGAGCTTAAAGGTAAAACCGATCCTGAAGAAAAACGTAAAACCATCGGGCGTGTCTTTATCGAAATTTTTGATAAAAGTTACGATAAAAAACTTCCTATCAAGTGGTTGGCTCAAGGGACGTTGTATCCAGATGTCATTGAAAGCGTTTCTTCGATCGGTGGCAGTGTTACTATTAAGTCCCATCACAATGTCGGCGGTTTGCCTGCAAAGATGAACCTAGGGCTTGTAGAGCCTGTTCGAGAGTTGTTTAAAGATGAAGTGCGCGCTTTGGGTGCGCAACTGGGGTTGCCCCATGCGATGTTATGGCGCCATCCGTTTCCGGGGCCTGGCTTGGCAATTCGAGTTTTAGGCGAAGTAACGGAAGAAAAACTTCGCATTCTAAAAGATTGCGATGATGTTTATATCTCGGAGCTTCGTAAGCACGGTTTATATGAAAAAATCTGGCAAGCGTTCTGTGTCTTGTTGCCTGTGAAGACTGTAGGGGTGCAAGGTGATTCGAGAACCTACGATCATGTTTTGGCACTTCGTGCGGTGACTTCCAGCGATGGTATGACCGCTGATTGGTATCCCTTTGAATTTCAATTCTTAAGAGATGTTTCCAATTTAATCACCAATAAGGTCAAGGGCGTAAATCGCGTTGTGTATGACATCACGAGTAAGCCTCCAGGAACGATTGAGTGGGAATAAGGCTTTAGTGTGAATGCAAGGGGGCTTCGATAGCCCCTTTTTTTTTCGGTCTTAAAATACAGTCTGTGAATTCCTTTTTTCTATCCCTTTGTCGTGAGCAAAGCGTTAAATAGCAAACAATTTACTTGAATTCTTATGGCCTCAATTGGTTAATTGGGTGTTTTTTTACTTTTTATGACGGCACGTTTGAGAGGAATAAAAGTACACATGAAACTAGCTAAATTTTTAAAAGATTCACGGATCCAGGCAGGCTTAACTCAAGGGAAAGTTGCCGATGTTTTAGAGTATTCAACGCCGCAATTTATCTCTAACTGGGAGCGTGGAATTTCCCATCCTCCGATTGATATCCTCAAGAAGCTAGCGCGTCTGTATAATATTTCTGATGAAGAGCTTTACTCTGTCATTGAAGAAGTAACTATCGAAGAAATCAAAAAAGATCTTAGAAGAAAATTTATGAACTCTGGAAAAGTTAGCAGAGCCGGTAAGTAATGAATCAAAGAGCAATTTTGTGTGAAGATTTTAATGATCAGTCGTTGATTTTTGATTCAACAAATCGCCCAACTTTGCAGGCTCTAGCAAGTTATGCTAGAGCGGCGATGAAGATGGGTTGTCGCAATCCAATTTGGTCTAAATCGGCGGCGCAACAGTTGTTGGTTTTGACCGATGCTAAGAAAAAAGAAATTTCTGATTATTTGAACCTATGTGCTTATTGGGCTGATAATGCGAATTATGCGGATAAAGGAGTTCAAGAGAAAGGTTTCTTACTTAAAGCGCTAGATTACTATGGTCTTTCCGTTGATAAGGATTTGCTTGAGACCATAGATGATGAAACTGTCGTTGAAATCTATAGTGAAGACATGTTGCAACTTTATCGCAGTTTTAAAATGCTCGATATGACAGGATATTCATTGTTGGATCTTTCGGTTTTTGAGTGGTACGTCCTTTGGGAGCGTCCTCAGTTGACGATCGAGCAGATGCAAAGTGAAATTGCCAAAGTTCTAGAGTCTGAAATTCCCTTTAAAACCTTTAATGTTGCGCCCCATGTCTTAAGGGAAACCCATGATACGGGAATGACTGAACCTTTCATTCCAAGAAACGCATTGGTGAATTTCCAACATATCGGCTATTTGAAACGCACCAGGCCAGATGCTCCCCGTGCCTTTGTTTGCACAGCGAAGGGGAGTATTATTGCTGAAGGTTTTGCGGAGACCAAATCTCTTGCGTTCCTGTAGGGGCAAGGTATTTTTCCACTAAAATATCTTTAGCTTTTTTGTCATTAGCTAAAACAAAACCTAAGTTTTCGTGGCGGTATTTTACCGTCCACGCAAACTGTTCATCAATATTCATACGATCGCCTAATTGTTCCTTTAAAATAGTGTGGACCTCAGAAAGCTGATGCCACGCTAAATCAGGGAACATGTGGTGTTCGGTGTGATAGTTGAAATTCAAGGTGATGAATTTTTCGATGAATTGGGGATAAACGCAGCTTCTAGAGCTTTGATATTGTTCCCAGATGGCCAGGCGAGTGTTGCCGCTTTGTTGTTCTAGGCGCAGATGATGGGGAAGATTTACGATTTCTACGGAAGCGAGATAAATAAGAACTCCCGGCAAAACAGCGAAAAGTAAAATCTGATTTGGTACCACAAAGCAGATTATTCCCCAAAACATCAAAGGCCATATTACTCCCGCGGTCATCTTCCAAGAGAAAGGCGATGATATAAATTTCTTGATTGAAAGCGTCCAGAACACCATGTGTTGCATGATCGCCATGACCGGCAGCCATGTTTTCCAGCCAAAACTTAAAGTGGCTTGTAACCACTTAGGAAATTTTGGATAGACCACCAATAAGGCCATGACTGGATCTTTTTCCGCGTTCCATGACCAATAGTGATGTTCTAAATGAGCGCGTTTCCAGGGCTCAAAAGCTAAAAGCGCGAGGCCACCGTAGAAGGTTCCAACCCAGTCGTTAGCTCGGGAGTTGGTCGCGACCCCGTGAACTGCTTCATGCATCATTGCGAAGCTTCGAAACATTAAAATGGAAACACCCAGTGCTGCGAAGCACGCTAGAAAAGAGTTCGAGGAATACCAGCACCATCCCAGCATTGTTGCTAGGATGGTGGAGTCGATAAGTAGGTGCTTGATAAATATTTGCTCACTATTTTTTATTTGCAGACCTTTGCGAATTTGCAAATAGGCGCGTTTATCCATAAAACTATGCCACCAATTCAGGTTGTGAATGAGTAAGTCTTTCTTGATTGAACTCGTTATCAAAGTTCAAGCGTGGGATGAGTGTGCGAGTGTTCCAGAGATATTCTGAGAAGCTATAAAGTTCATGGGGCGGGAATTTCGCAAGGTCATCCTTGAAGAAGCCAACCAACTCTGTGTTGTCTGCGCCATAATCGCATGGAACGCGGTGGGCGATGGTGGTTGAGCCCCAGCGAGCTGTCGCTCCATTAGCGCCCCGGTCGACCCCAATGGCCCCCGGCATTAGCTTTAGAGTTAATGAAAGTTTGTACCATCATGCCAATCATAAGATCTTTGCCATTGAAGCCAAGTTTTTTACCACGAGCCATTGGATGAAGAGTGAGGTTGCTGCAGACAAGAATTTTATTTCCGCGAGAGCACAAAGCAGCCCGGTGGTCGTCGTTCCAGATCTGAAAGTAGCTGTCTTCAGAGAAATCTTTGCGAGTTGCATCAGTCCAGCGGTAAAAGCACATGCCAATGCATTCGTCCTTATAAAAAGTTGCACCGATCAGATCTTGGCGAGTGAAGGCGTCAGAGTTCATTGGTTTTGTGATGCCAAGCTCTTTAAATGCTTCCCCCCAAACTAGATACCAACAGTCATATATTTTTTTATAAAGAGCTTTGTAGTTAGGGTCAGGCATATTTCCTGGACAAAGAATGAACGAGAAGTCGGAAAAAGAAGCAGTCATATATCCTCCATGATTCTGATGCTTATTAATTTCAGATCCGAGTTTGAAAGATGACTGGCAAGAACACTATAAGCTTTTTGTTTATACTTGAAAACACGACATTGGCTGGGGTGTATTAGAATGCGATGCCATAAAAATAAAAAAATCTAACTTAAGCTTAAGTTTCATTCTAAGAAAATGTGGCCATGGACTAGGCGACGGGCTAGGCGTTTATTCAGGTTTTAGAGTGCTCATTTTTCAGTCTTGCCATTAACAAATGTTAAACATATAAAGAAGTGGCCTCAACTTGCTTTTGGAGTAATTTGTGCGGAACGCCTGCCTTGTAGTTTTGTTTCTTTGTTCGACTGCCGTGGCTAAAGAATCTCTGAGTCTTTCAGATGTGGTTCGTGGCTCCCTGGCCTCGTCGCCGTTAATTGCTAATCAAAAGATTCAATACGATCTTTCTGAAAGAGACCGCTGGCGTCGGTTCATTTTTAATGAGCCACAACTTCAATATGCCAACAGTGACAACAACACCAATCAAAGCTGGGGTGTAGCTTTACCTGTGGGGCTTCCCGGTAAGGCGTTTGCCTTGAAAGATATTGATGATGCAAAGATGGCATCACAAAAGGCCGAACTGGACGCTAAGAAATATGATTTAGTGCATATGATGTCTCAGGCCTATCTGGATTGTGCCACGACTCAAGAGACGGAATCTCTTCTGAAGGAATCTTTTAGCGACTTAGATACCATGTACAAGTCGATGAAGGCCTCTTACGAATCAGGTCATGGAACTTTGGCCGAAAAAATATCCTCAGCGCTGTTGGCTCGTCAAGCCTCCACTGATTTGCAAACGTCTGTAGATAAAAAAGTCGTCAGCTGTCGCAAATTGCTTCGTTTGATGGGGAAAAACCCCCTTGAGAGCGAACTTCCACAGTTAAGTTTGGCTGATGATTTGGATGCGGATGTTTTAAGTGAATTATCGGATCGTACCGCAGACCAAAATCGTTCTGTCTCAACCATAGAGTTGGCAAGAGCGACGGAGGAAACTGCTTGGTGGTCCCAAGCCCCAGACTTGAACTTGGCTGTTACTCGCAACCACTATGTTTATTTGCCAGGAAGTCCCAGTGGAGAAGCATGGACAACAACATATAGCGTCGGCGTGACGATTCCTTTGCTTTTTCCATTCTATGAGGGTGCAGAGATCAAGCGCACCAAAGCACAGGCTCGGATGGATGCGAGTTCGGCTGAGAATCAAAAAGTTTTTGCAGATGCAGATCAAGTGGATGCCGCCTTGGAGTATCAGCGCAGCAAGAAGCGTCTTCAAGAGCTGCGCACAACAGATCTGGTCTTAGCCGAAGCACTTTTGGATAGTACCTATTCAGCCTATCGCTCGGGAAAATTAGGTTATGCTGAGCTGGTCATGGCTCGCAAAACCCTGATGGATCTTAAGAATCAGGATATTCAATTAAGAAGTTCAATTATTGTTGCGCATTTACGATGTCTAAAAAATTGTGACTCGACCAACTTAAGTTCTAAGGGGCAGCCATGAATAAGAAAATAGTGTTCGCGTTTATAACCTTTGCGATCTCCTTCGCGGCGCAGGCCTCTGAGATTGAGTGGATGAAGTTGGAAGAAGGGCCGGACTTTAGTTCTTTGAGTATCACGGGGCATGTGGTTCCCCAGGACGGTGCTCTGAATATCGAATCGGCCCGCATTCCGGGGCGAATCATCAGCATCCTAAAACGAGAGGGCGAAGCTGTTTCGGTGGGGACTCCACTTTATATGATCAGTAGCAGTGAATGCTTCTCTTTGATTGAGGAGCGCAAGGTGGCTCAGTCCAAACATATTTTGGAGCTGCAAGATGGAGTCGAAAAACGTGAACAGCAATTGGGTTTAAAAATTAAAAACAATGATTGTCTTTTTACTTCCGGGCACACCGGCGTATTGACTAAAAGAAATATGGATTCAGGATCTTCATTTAATATGGGCGATCCTCTTGCGACCGTTTTAGATACAAAGCGCCTAACCATTGAGTTGGATATTCCAGAGAAGGACATGGCCAAGGTTCGCAAAGGACAGCATGTTCAATTTTATTTTGCTGCAGATGGGGATACGAAATTAACAGGTAAGATTCAGAGTATCGTGCCGACCATTGATTCCTCCACTCGCACCTTCAAGGTTCGCTTGGCGCCAATGAATTTACCAAGTCATATCGCCTTGGAGTCCCTTGTTTTTGGCCACCTTGATATTTGCCTTAATCCATAGATGTTGAAGGCCTAGACTACAACCGTGGTTTCTCATCGAGATAAAAGAGTTGTTATGTAAGGCGAAGGTTCT